>NZ_CBVY010000002.1:316432-324390 GCF_000513435.1 Halorubrum sp. AJ67
CATCGCGCTCGGGTTCGCCGAGGACGGTGCCGACGTCGTCGCGACCAGCCGCTCCGCGGACGCCGTCGAGCGCGTCGCCGAGGAACTTCGCGAGCGCGGCGCGGCCACCGCCGAGGTGACGTGTGACGTGACCGACGCCGACTCCCTCGAAACCCTCCGCGACGCGACCGTCGAAGAAGTCGGCGACGTCGACATCCTCGTCAACTCGGCGGGGACGGTCGCTCAGTCGCCGATCACCGAGATGACCGACGAGGAGTGGCAACAGGACATCGAGGTCGATCTCACCGGCGTCTTCACGGCCTGTCAGGTGTTCGCCCGGGAGATGGACGCCGGGAGCATCATCAACATCTCCTCGATGTCCGCCGACCAGGCCCGGGAAGCCCGGGCGGCCTACTGCGCGGCGAAGAGCGGCGTGAACGGGCTGACGCGCGCCGCCGCGGCCGACCTCGCGCCCGACATCCGCGTGAACGCCATCGCGCCCGGCTTCGTCAAGACCGAGATGGCCGGCCCGAAGCTCGACGACGGCTCCGAGTTCCGCGAGACCGTCGACGAGCGCACCCCGATGGGTCGAGTCGCCACGCCCGACGAGATGGTCGGGACCGCGCTCTACCTCGCGAGCGACGCCGCCTCCTTCACGACCGGCGAAGTGATCACCGTCGACGGCGGGTACGACGACAGCGCGCAGTAACTCGGGGCCGAACCCCGCACACGGAACTACTATTGGGAGCGTCCACGAAGCCGACGCATGGACACGTCACTGATGTTGCCGCCGCGACCGGACCGGCGATGGACGCTCGCCCGCCAGCTCGGCGTCGAGGCCGCGGTCGTCCGGTTCTGGGGCGAAGAGGAGTGGTGGACGTACGACTCGCTGCTCGCGACGAAGAACCGGTTCGCCGACCACGGGCTCTCCTTGGACGTCGTCGAGGACCGCCCGCCGATGACGAAGACGGTACTCGGTCGAGACGGTCGCGACGAGGAGATCGAGACGGTCAAGCGGCTCATCCGCAACATGGGGCGGGTCGGCGTCGACGTCTACTGCTGGGTGTGGACCGAGAACCCGGTCGGCGTCCTCCGCACCACAGACGAGGTGCCGCTACGGGGAGACTCTCGGACGACCGCCTACGACCACGAGCAGTCCGAGCGCGCGCCCGACTATCCCGTGGACATCACCGAGGCGGAGCTCTGGGAGAACTTGGAGTACTTCCTCGACGAGGTCGTCCCGGTCGCCGAGGAGGCGGGCGTGAAGCTCGCGCTCCACCCCGACGACCCCCCTGTCGACTCCGTCCGCGGCGTCCCCCGGCTCGTCAGCTCCGTGGAGAACGTTCAGCGTATCTTAGATCTCCACGACAGCCCGAACCACGGGCTGACGTTCTGTCAGGGCAACTACGCCGCGATGGACGCAGACGTACCGGAGACGATTCGACGGTTCGGCGACCGCATCCACTTCGTCCACTTCCGGGACGTCGACGGGACGCCCGAGGAGTTCGTCGAGACGTGGCAGGACGACGGCCCGACGGACATGCTCGCCGCGATGGAGGCGTGCCGCGAGGTCGGGTTCGACGGCCCGATTCGCCCGGACCACGTCCCGCGGATGCTCGGCGAGGACCACCGCGACGACGCGCAGGCCGGCTACACCGACATGGGGCGGCTGTTCGCCGTCGGCTACATGACCGGCCTCTTAGAGCAGACCCGACCGACCGGCGACGGGCGGGCAGAGTGAGCCCCGTGAACGACCCGTCCCCGCCTCCAGTGCCGCCACGCGACGACGTGTCCCGCCCGTCGGGCGAACCGGGGAATCTACGCGTCCTCGACTGGGCGGGCTTCCGGAGCGCGGTCTCGTACACCTTCGACGACGCGCTCCCGTCGCACGTCGAGCACTACGGGGCGCTTCGGGCGGCCGGTGCCGACGTCACCTTCTACGTCTCCAGCGACCGCGACGCCTCGGCCGACGCCTGGCGGGCGATCGCCGCAGACGGCAACGAACTCGGCAACCACACCGCGAGCCACCCGCACGGCGACCTCACGGGCGGGAGCTTCGGGACGCCGCGGGAGAGCCGGCGGGCGGAGCTGGATGCGTGTACGTCGTACCTCACGGAGGACCTCGACCAGCCGGGCGTGACGACGATGGCGTCGCCGTTCGGCGACCGCGGCTGGCGTGACGCCGCCCGAGAGATGGGGCTGTTGCTGAACCGCGGCGTCGGCGGCGGGACCGTCGCACCCGACGGCGAGACGGACCCCTACGAGCTGCCCAGTTACGTCGCTGAATCCGGAGACACCGCGGAGACGTTCGACCGGCTGGTCGACGACGCGCGCGACGCGGGCGAGTGGCTCCTGTTCACGTTCCACAGTATCGCGCCGACCGACGAGGAGGGGTACGCGCCGGTCGAGGTCGACGAACTCGCGGCGAGCATCGAGCACGCGGCGACCGCCGGCGGCGTCTGGGTCGACACGGTCGCTCGCATCGGGTCGTACTGGCGGGCACAGCGATTCTTTGAGGGAGTGACTCCGACCGAAGTCGGAGACGAGACCGTCTGGGAGTGGGAGTGTCCCGACGCGTTCCCGGACGGTCAACGCCTCCGGGTCACCGTCGACGGCGGCACGCTCGAACAGAACGGACGCCCCCTACCGTGGAACGAACGGGGCTATTACGAGGTTTCACTGGACGCGGAGTCGCTGACGTTGACGCCCTGATCGGACGCGCCGACCGCCAGTGTCGGGACTTTTATTGTCGGTCTCGCTGGAACGACCGGTATGGGATTCATCGACGAAGAGTACCTGCTCGACTCCGAGACCGCCGTCGACCTCTACGACGCTATCGCGGACCTGCCCGTCGTCGACCCGCACAACCACATCGACCTCCGGGAGGTCGTCGACGACGAGCCGTGGAGCGACGTGTGGGAGGTCGAGGGCGCAACCGACCACTACGTCTGGCAGCTGATGCGCAAGCGCGGCGTTCCCGAGGAGAAGATTACGGGAGCCGCCGGCAACCGGGAGAAGTGGGACGCGCTGGCCGAGGTGTTTCCCGACTTCGCGGGGAACCCGACGTACGACTGGGTCCAGCTCGACTTAAAGCGCCGGTTCGGTATCGAGCAACCGTTGAACGCCGACACCGCCGACGAGATCTGGACGGAGACGAAACGCCAACTCGCGACCGACGCCATGCGGCCCCAATCGGTCCTCCGTGAGATGAACGTCGAGGTGCTGTGCAGCAGCGATGACCCGACCTCGCGGCTGGAGTACCACGAACGCGCCGAGACCGAGGTTCGGGGCGTCGAGGTCCGGCCGACGTGGCGGCCGGACCGCGCGCTGAAAGTCGAGACTCCGGCGTGGGAGTCGTTCGTCGACGAACTCGACGCGGTCACGGAGCCGGCCGTGGACGACTTCGAGGGCTTTCTGGACGCGCTCGCGGAGACCCACGACTACTTCGCCGATCACGGCTGTGTCGCCTGCGACATCGGGACCGGGACGACGCCGGTCTCTCGGCCCGTCAGCGTCGAGCGCGCCGGCGACGTGTACGCGAAGGCGCGCCGGGGCGCGAGCCTCACGGAGCCGGAGGTCCGCGACTACAAGGCGTTCCTGCTGGAGTTCGTCGGCGAACTGAACAGCGAGGCGGGCTGGACGACCCAGCTTCACGTCGGCGCGGTCCGCGATTACCGGGAGTCGCTCTACGACGACCTCGGGAAGAACGCGGGCGGGGACGTGTCGACGCAAGACGTCGACCTCGTGGATGGGCTGGACTACTTCCTCGACCGCTTCGACGGCGAGATGGAGATCGTCGTCTACACGCTCGACCCGGCGCACTACCCGAGCCTCGCGGTCGTCTCCCGCGCGTACCCGAACGTGAGCGTCGGGCCGGCGTGGTGGTTCAACGACAGCCCGATGGGGATCGAAACCCAGCTGGAACGGGTGGCGTCCGTCGACCTCCTCGCGAACCACGCCGGCATGGTCAGCGACTCCCGGAAGCTCGTCTCCTACGGCTCCCGCTTCGAGATGTTCCGCCGGTCGCTCGCGAACGCCGTCGGCAGGATGGTCGACCGCGGCCGGCTCCCCTACGACAACGCCGAGCGTCTCGTCGAGCACGTCGCCTACGATCGCCCGAAAGAGCTGTACGGGCTCTGAGGCGGCACCGGCGAGGATCCCGTAGACACAGGGCGATGTACCGCGGCTTTCGCGGTGGATCGAGACGCGGACGACGCCGGGCAGGCGCTCGGTTGGAGCGCGGGCGAGGGAGTGGCCTCGTTCGTCGAGTTATCTGATATATTCTGATATACAGAACACTTATCTGGATGTCTCGCCGGTAACCATTACAGTCGTACAATAGTAATAGTATACCAGAAACGAACGAGATACCCCGCCGAATTTCGGCGATTATCGCGGACAGCTCCCCCACCAACCGGAATCGAAACGCGTCGAACAACTGTTCTGTATAATAGAACGGGTATCAGTAGTTGATGTTCAGTTCGACGACGTTGGCCGCGCTGAGCACGCGTTCGGGGAGCCGGCCGTGGAGGTCGTCGTCGCTGACGCGGCTGGCGGGCGCGGACACGCTGATCGCGCCGAGGACCTCGTCCGAGGAGTCCTTGACCGGGGCCGCGATACAGCGCAGCCCTTCGAGCCGCTCCCCGTCGTCGATGGCGTATCCGCGGTCGCGGACGCCCTCCAGCGCGTCGAACAGCTCCTCGCGGGAGCCGACGCTCCGGGAGGTCTTCTGTTCAATTCCGTGCTGCTCGATGATCTCCTCGACGCGAGACTCGGGCAGGTACGCGAGGATCGCCTTCCCGAGTGCGGTGGTGTGGAGATGGGTCCGAAGCCCGGCGTATGTGTCGAGGTCGACGGCGTCCTCCCCCTTCGATCGCATCAGATAGACGCCCATCCCCTGTTCCTCGACGAGGAGGTTCGCGAGCTCGCCGGTCTCGTCCGCGAGCGACTTCACCTCCGGCTCGGCCACCTGATAGAACTCCATCGACTTCCGGGTAGACCCCCCGACTTCGAGGAACTTCAGCCCGAGCTGGTACTCGTCGCCGGATTTCAGCACGTATCCGTGCTTTCGTAGCGTCGTGAGGTGGTTGTGAACGGCGCTTTTCCCCATCTCCAGCCCGTCCGCCAGCTCCGTCACTCCGCACGGCTCGCGGTCCATCAGCTCCTCGACCAGCGCGAGGGTCTTTTCGGTGGTTCGAACCGGATGTTTTGCGTCCATACCGATCAATTACGACATATAGCAGTGATAAATGTTCTGGATAACAGAACAAAAATGAGATCACTCGCGGCGGTCGATGCGTGCTGAACGCACGGATCGCACCCGGACCCCGTGTTTCATTAGATTCCCCGTCGTGACTCCGAGCGTGAGTTCAGCATCAGCCGATGTCGTCGTCACGGGCGCGCTCGGTGGGGTCGGACAGTGGACGGTCGACAGACTCGTCGCGGACGGCCGCGATGTCGTCGGCCTCGACCGGCGACTCCCCGCCGAAGGCGGTCCCGAGGGTGCGTCGTTCTTCGAGGTCGACCTGACCGATCAGGGCGAGACGCTGGAGCTCGTCGCGAGCGCCGACCCCGACGCCGTCGTCCACCTCGCGGCGATTCCGGACCCGACCGGTCACGCCGAGTCGCGCGTGTTCACGAACAACACGGAGAGCGCGTACAACGTCTTCGACGCCGCCGGTCACGCCGGTGCGGACGTCGTGTGGGCGAGCTCCGAGTCCGCCTACGGGTTCCCGTTCGCCGACGAGGTGCTGAAACCCGAGTACGTCCCCGTCGACGAGGCGCACCCGCTCCGGCCGGAAGACGCCTACGGCGTCTCGAAGGAGGCCGGCGAAGCAGTCGCCCGATCGATGGCGCGGAAACACGACGTCTCGATCGCCTCGATCCGGCCGTCGTGGGTACAGTACCCCGGCGAGTACCTGACCGAACAGAACCGTGAGGCCTTCGACGTCGACGCGCTGGCCGCTCGCTCGACGGACGACCCGCCGGACGGCGGTATCGGGAACTTCTGGTCGTACGTCGACGTCCGCGACCTCACGTCGATGGTCACGGCGGCGGTGGACGCGGAAGTCGACGGCCACGAGGCGTACCTCTGTCACGCGGCGGAGAACTACCTCGGCGTCGACACCGCCGCCCTCTTCGACGCGCTGTTCGACGAGGCTCCGCCGTGCGACACCGACGGCGACGAGTCGGCGTTCACCACCGCGAAGGCCGAACGCGACCTCGGGTGGACGCCCGAACACACCTGGCGGGAGGCGGCCGACGAGGACGTCGACGGCCCAGAGTTCGCGTAGCGTCGGCGGCCGGCGTCGCTGTTCGTTGAGCGCGTCGCTGTTCGTCGAGCGCCTCGCTATTCCCCGAGCGCGTCGAGGACGGCCCCGTGCGCGGGCTTGCGCCGGAACTCCTCGTCGAACAGGAGCGGCGCGTCACCGAATCCCCGAGCCGGGAGCCACGACTGCCCGTCGTCGACGCCCCACGTGACGACCGTGTCGACGCCGGCGTCGACGGCGGCCGAGACGACGTCGTAGTAGTACTCGGCCTGCTCGTCGCGGTCCGCGACCGCCTCCCCGATGCCGACGTCGAGTCCGGTGATGTGGACGTCCAGCCCGAGGTCGGTGAGACGCTCGACGTTCGCGGCCACGTCCGCGGGCGGCACCACGTCGTCGAAGACGTGTAACTGGAGGCCGACGCCGTCGACGGGGACCTCGCGGGCGACGAGGTCTGACACGAGTTCGTAGACCTCGTCGGCCTTCGCGGACAGCCCGTCGGCTCCGTAGTCGTTGTAGAAGAGGTCGGCGTCCGAGACCGCGGCCGCGTGTTCGAACGCGCGGTCGATGTACTCCGGGCCGAGCGCGTTCAGCCACGCGTTCTCTCGGAGCCCGCCGTCGTCGGCGACCGCCTCGTTGACCACGTCCCACGCGTCCACTCGTCCCCGGTACCGGCCGGCAACCGTGTGGATGTGGTCGCTGAGCAGCCGTCGCATCTCCGCGTCCGAGCGCGCCCACGGCCGGACCCACTGGGGGTACATTCGGTGCCAGACCAGCGTGTGGCCGCGGACGTACATGTCGTGGCGGGCCGCGAAGTCGACGACGTCGGCGGCGGCCGCGAAGTCGTAGCCGGACTCGCCGTCCGCCAGCGGCCCCCACTTCATCGCGTTCTCCGCGGTGACCGCGTCGAACTCGCGGGCGACGGTCTCCCGGTAGTCGGTGTTCGTCCGGAGCGATTCGACGTCGACGGCGGCACCGACGTGGAGGTCCGCCTCCGCTGCGGCGTCGCGAAGCGTTCGCATAGCTGGTCTTTGCGGGGATTCGTCTTGAAACCGGGGGACTCCGAAGCTGCGTCGACAACACTTATTGGACGGCTGTGAGTGTCGTCGCGTACGGTGGTCCGGCTTCCGAACCTGCTCCGACTGCTTCTGCTGGGCATCGGCGCGCTGCTCGCCCGGCTCGGACTCGTCGGCCGCGAGCGAGCAGAGGAGACGACGGACCTCGCGTGGCCGCGCATCGTCACCGGCCTCGCGCGGATGTCCAAAAGCGTCGCGGACACCGCGATGGTCGGCGTCGCGCTCGGGCAGACGGCCATCGCCGGGATGGGGTTCGCCGGCCCGTTCTGGGGGGTGTCGTTCGCCGTCGGCGGCGGGACGGCGGCGGGCACCATCGCGTTGGTCTCCCAGCACTTCGGTGCCGACGACCGCGACGAACTCGGTCAAGTCGTTCGGTCGAGCGTCGTCCTCGCGACGGCGATCGCGCTCCCGGTCGCGGCGCTGTTCTGGCTGACCCCCCGGTCGCTCGTCGGGGTGCTGTCGGACGACCCGGCGGCGGTCGCGTACGGGGCCGACTACCTCCGCGTACTCGCGGTCGGCGTGCCGTTCGCCGTCCTCAATACGTATAACTTCGTATAATGTATGCTATACGAAGTTATTACGCTTTTGTACCCGTCGAGTGACTGAGTCGTGGGAGGGCAAGGCGCACAGGGGAGTA
>NZ_CBVY010000002.1:324410-331320 GCF_000513435.1 Halorubrum sp. AJ67
GCGCTCGTCGGTGCCGACGACGCGTGGACGCCCATGGTCGTCCGCTCCGGCGGCGCGGCCGTCAACGTCGCCCTCAACGCGGCGTTCGTCTTCGCGTTCGACATGGGCGTCGTCGGCGCGGCGCTGGGAACGGTCGTCGCGGGCGTCCTCGTCACGGTCGCGTTCGCGGTCGGCTTCGCCGCCGGTCGGCTCCCGCTGGTCGGCGCGTTCCCCGTCCGCGTCGACTGGTTCGGGGGCTACCTCCGACGGGAGATGCTTCGAGATCTGCTCTCCATCGGTGTTCCCGTGGTCGGCCGGAGCTCCGTGTGGACGGTCGCGCGGTTTCCCCTTCTCGCGCTGTTGGCCGCGTTCGGCTCGCACGTCGTCGCCGCGTACGTCATCAGCCGCCGGGTCTGGGGGCTGATGAACGCGCCCGGCTGGGGGTTCGGACTCGCGGCGTCCAGCCTCGTCGGGCAGGCGCTGGGGACCGGCGACGAGGACGCCGCCGAGCGGTACGGCCGCGAGATCACCGCCTTCACCGTCGCCACGTACCTCGTCGCGGCGGCCACGGTCGCAGTGTTCGCGCGGCCCATCGTCCTCGTGTTCGTCGACGACCCGGCGTCGTCCGCCGTGCCCGTCGCCGTCGCGCTCGTGTACACCGCCTGCGTCGCTATCGTTCCGCAGGGGGTCACAAACGCGGTCGCGGGCGCGCTCGACGCGACCGGCGACACCAACTGGCCGTTCTACGCCCGCGCCGTCGGCATGTTCGGGTTCGCCATCCCGCTGGTCTATCTCGGCGCGACGACGACGCTGGGACTGTTGGGAGTGTATCTCTCCTTCCTCGCGGAGAGCGTCCCGGGCGCGGTCATCAACTACTACCGATTCCGCTCCGGGGCGTGGAAGGCGATCAGTCGCGGGTATCGACCGGACGCCGCGGTCGACGACTAATGTCCCCATCCAAAGCGGAGTCGTGTCGACAATCACCGATAAAGAATTATGTGTCTGTCGAGATACAGAGGAACGTATGCGGTCGACGTGTCCACAGTGTGGCGGTAGCGTGACCCGAGAACACGGCTCGCTGGGCTGTCTGGCGTGTGGATACACGCCGAACCACGGTGCCGACTGATCCGACGGTCAATACCTCCGAGAAGCCGTCGTCTGACGCTCAGTACGTCGCGTCCACGATATCCTCGTCGAGCGTCTCGAACCGCGCGAGGTACTCGCGGCGATCGGCGCGCAGCGCCGCCTGTGCGTCCGCGAACCCGTCGACGCGGTCCGCGACCGCGAACCGGTCGACGTCGACGCCGGGAACCGACGCCGGGACCGTGAGGTCGAGGTCGTCGTCACGGGTCCACTCGACGGTCCCGCGTGCGATCCCTTCCAGAATCGCGACCGTCTCCTCAACGCCGACATCGACCGGGTCGTCGGTTCCGACCACGCCCGTGTTGATGACGTAACACTGGACGTCGAGGGTCGCGATGAGATCGCGGAATCGATTGCCCTCCTCGCCTTCCGGCCCGACGATGAAGGGGTTCGTGCCGACCACGCGGATCGACTCGCCGACCCGCGAGGGGTCGCCCGCGCTCGTCTCGACCGACTCCCCGAGCATGAACGCGACCGCCGCCTGCGCGTCGGTGAGCTTCGCGACCGGCGGCATCAAGGGGTTACGCGTGATGAAAAACACCTGATCGACGGTGGGGAGGTCGACGTCCTCGGAGGCGCTCGCGAGCCGGTCACGGCGAATCACGGCGCGCGCGTTCCGGCCGTGTCGGGGTTCGTCGAAGTGGACGCTCCCGTCGTCGTCGACGGCGACGTTTTCGAGGACCGCGCTCTCGTCGGTGGCCGCGTCGTGGAGTTCGGGCTGCTCGTCGGCCGCTAAGCCGAGCGTCTTGATGTAGAGGCCGCCGCCCTCGCTGCCCGCGACCGTCCCCGACGGGAGGAGCGCGCAGACGTCGTCTTGGATCATCTCGACGCCCTCCGGATCGTCGAGCCAGAGGCCGTGGCTCGTGAGCGTCGACTTCCCCGTCCCGGAGAGTCCGAGGAACAGCTGGCCGACCTCGCGGCGGCCGTCCGCGTCGTCGAGGGTGACGCGCTTGCTGCCGGCGTGGAGTCCGAGCCCGCCACGCTGTTTCGCGCGCAGCATGAACAACCGCAGGAACGACTTCTTCGCCTCGCCGGTGTAGTCGCTGCCGAGGACCGTCGTGACGCCGGCTTCCGGGAGGATGCGGATCGTCGGCTCCGGCGTCGCGTCCGGTACCTGTACGGTGACGAAGTCGGGGTCGGCTCCCTCGGCCGGTTCGAGGAGCTTCGCCCACGCGAGCGCGATGCGGCCGTACTCTTCGGGAACGAACAGCCGGCAGACGTGAGCGGCGTCCCCGTGACGACCGACCACGCGGTCGACACAGACGACGTCGTTGTGGGGGTCTCGAACCCAGTCGAGAGCCTGCTCGAAGACGCGGAAGTCCTCGGCGCCGAAGCCGTCGTCGACGGCGTTCTTCGTCCGCTCCGCGCTCCGGGAGCGGTACTCGCTGACGTACGCGGGCGCGCCGTAGTCCGTCGTCGTCTCAACGTGCGAGGAGTAGCCTCGCAGCGTCGCCAGCGACGGGTTGTACGTGATGTGGTCGGCCGTCTCCGGGTCGGGATAGTCAGTGACTGTCGGGCTGTCACGAACGTCTGCCATGGTACAGGGCTGTCAGAGCGAGGGTAATAAGGTTGGTATCCAAGCATATTTGCTCCAAAATAATACTCCGAGTCCGTGTTCATCTCTCCGACTCCGTGTTCAGCTCTCCGACTCCGTGTTCAGCTGTCCGGCAACCGGACGGCATCAGTTATTTCCTACAGGATTGATCCACACAGAACCGTTGAACCTATTATCCGCAAGTACGAGTTGTGTGGTACCGATGAACAAGACGGTAGACGAAGTGACTATCGTGGGGGGCGGCGACGTCGGGTTGCTGACGGCACTGAGCGTCCGGCAGATGAACCCGGATGTGGACGTCTCCGTCGTCGACGACTTCCAACAGGCGGTTCCGCAGGTGGGGAAGAGCACGTACCGGGAAATCCAGGGCGTCCTCCACGGCGCGCTCCAGCTCGACGAACACGAGTTCATCGCGGAGGTGAAGCCGATATGGAAAGCATCGGTGTACTTCCGGGACTGGTGTGACTGCCCGTCGTTCCAGTTCCCGTTCGACGCGCCGACCAAATACCCGGACGCGAACACGCCGAACGCCGTCGAGCACTTCTATCACCACTACGACGAACTCTGCGACAGCCCCGACCACCGCACGCGAGGCGAACAGATTCTCGCGCAGGGCAAGTCGCCGTGGTACTACGGGTCGGACGGTGACCTCGACAAGTACGACGACGTCGCCTATCACCTCAACACCAAGCGGTTCAACGGATTCTTGCGGAAGCACTGCCGGGAGCGTGGCGTCTCACTCGTCGACGACGAAATCACCGCCGTCGAGACGGACGGTTCGCGAATCAACGCAATACAGGGCAGTCAGCAGCGCTACGAGGCGGACCTCTACGTGGATGCGACCGGATTCAACCGAATCCTCCGGAGCGAGCAGGATGTCGAATTCCATGATTTCGATTTCCCGTTGGACGCGGCGCTTAACGTCCGGATTGACCGGTCGCTGTCCGATGTCATCCCCGCAACCGTCGTCGAGACGGGCGATCACGGGTGGTTCTGGCAGATCGACACGTACGACAACCGCGATCTGGGGTACGTGTTCAGCACCGAGTACACCGACGAGGAGACGGCGATGACGGAGTTCCGCGAGTTCGTCGCGGAGGTCGCCCCGGGCGATGCCGGAGACCCCCTCACCGACGCCGAGACGGAGGTCGATCGATACGACTTCGAGTCCGGCTACCACGACCGGGCGTGGGTACAGAACTGTCTGGCCATCGGAAACGCCCAAGGGTTCGTCGAACCGTTACAGTCGACCGCGCTCACCGCCAACGCCTCGCTCGCGGTGCGGTTCGCGAACCTGCTGTCCTCGCACGGCCGAGTCATCGACGACGCGATTCGAACGGCGTTCAACGAGTCGGTCCGCCGCGCTTGGGAGTCCATCCACGACTTCGTCGGCGTCCACTACGAGTACGCGTCGGGAGAGACGCCGTTCTGGCAGGAGGTCCAGTCGATGGACGTCAGTCCTCGCACGGACAGGATCGCCGACGAGTTCGACCGATACGGGTACGACTGGACCGTCGATCACGCAGACGGCGGCGACCTTTCCGAACTCGACATCTTCCTGCTGCCGGACTTCTACACGGTCATGCGGAACATGGGCGCTACGTCGGAGTTTTACGACGAGAACGAGTTCAACGTGAGCGACGAGGTCGCCGACGAGCGAGACCAGTTCTATCGGAGCGTCGAACGGCAAGTCGAGAACGACCATCTGACCGTCAAGGAGTTCTACACGGGAATCTTGAACTTCACAGTCTCGGAAGACGGTGTCAGCGCGTAGGGAACCCCTATCGTTTTGTCGTCAACGAGGCGGCCGCATTTAAACATAATAGAACGTAGTATTCCGATGAAATATAATTATCCTGAAATATATTCGGAGCGGTTCTCGGGGTATCCTCGATTAGCACCGTGGATCGAGTTACTTCGGTATTCTCCGATTTTTCGGTGCCGGCGCACCCCGGACGACTGCGGGGCGGCACACCGGTGTTTTTGTCACCTCCGCGGTCGAACTGTCGGTATGACCGCTGAAACGAGCGACACGAACACGAAGGTCGCCCGGGTGATCCGGAAGTACGACCTCGACGAGATGGGCGCGAACTTGGAGACGGCGTGGACGGGAGAGTCGGGCGAGCGAACGAGCCTGCGGGATCTCGCCGACGAGTTCAATGAAGCGGTGCTGGAGGCGGCTCTTCGCGAGGCGAACGTCTCATCGGTTAGCGTGAACGTTTCGAGCGCGTACGACGCTCTCCGAGGAGAATCCGGATCGTCGAAGACCCGGACCCGCCGTCACCTCGAACGTGAAGGGATTGATGTCGACGAGCTGACCGGGGATTTCGTTACCCACCAGGCGATCCACACGTACCTCACCAAGGAGCGGGAGGCGAGCCTCCCCGCGGCGGGCGACGGCATGGCGGAGCGGAAGGTCGAGACCATCGAGAAACTGGTGGGTCGCCTGTCAGCGGTCGCTGAGTCCGCTATCTCTTCGCTCGCGAGCGCGGACGAACTGGACACCGACGGGTACGACGTACTCGTCGACGTGCGCGCCGTCTGCCCGCACTGCGGCGCGGACGTGCCGATTGGAGAACTCATTCGCCGAGGTGGCTGCGGCTGTACGGCAAAATCCGAAGCCGCCGAGGAGTAAGTCGGGTCGCGGACGGTACCGTGGAGTGAAGTCCGTCTCTCAGGCGGAGCGTATCCGGCGACAGGGCGGCAGAACCGATTCCCCTCTGTGACTCAAATAGTAATTTTCCAAGGTATTATCTAAATCCGATATATGTCGTCCAGTCGGGGCAGTCGAGGGCGACGACACCGGTTTACCGTCAGGGGGGCAACCCTAGCCAATGGCACAACGATCGCTTCCGGTTCGCGCGCTGTGGTTCGTGTTCGTCGGCTGGTGGGCGACGCCGATCGTCGTCAACGTCGCGTGGGCGCTCAACGTCACGGTTCTCCTGCTGCCGGTCGGCATCAAACTGATCAACCTCGTGCCGACGGTGCTCACGCTCGCGGAGCCGCGGTCGCTCTCGGAGCCGGAGTCGGCGCGCGGGCGGCGCTCGCTCGCCGTCCGGGGAATCTACTTCCTCCTCGTCGGCTGGTGGCTGAGCCTGCTGTGGGCGAACGTCGCGTCCTTGCTCGCGATCACGGTCGTGGGGCTCCCGGTCGCGGTCTGGATGCTCAACCGGCTGCCGTACG
This sequence comes from Halorubrum sp. AJ67, assembly GCF_000513435.1. NCBI lineage: Archaea > Methanobacteriati > Methanobacteriota > Halobacteria > Halobacteriales > Haloferacaceae > Halorubrum > Halorubrum sp. AJ67. Next base: position 330,271 of record NZ_CBVY010000002.1, read on the forward strand.
TCACGTCGCTGTACCGGTTCCACGGCTAATCTCCGCGGACACCGCCCGGTCGGCAGAGCCAATCCGGCGGGCGGCGCGCGGGCACAAGAGGTAATTCGCTGGCACCGAGTGAGGACGCATGGACGACACGCCGCTACACGAGCGGATGCGACGGTACGAGACGTTGGCGAGCGAGGCACGTAAGGCAACCAAAAAGCGCGACAAGATGGGCAAGGCGATCGGACGGCGACTGGCGACGTCGGTGACCGACGCCGTCGAGCGAGAGGGGGCGAACGTCGAGGTGCTGGGCCAGTCCGCGGACGGGGATCGGTATCGGTTCGCGGCGCGACTCGACCGGGCGGCGCTCGTCGCCGCGCTGACGGAGACGCTCCCCGACGGGTTCGTCGTCTCGCACGTCAACGACGACGGGACGCTCTCCGTGGAGTGGACCGGCGACGAGCGGACCCCATCGAAGCGCCAACACGGCGCAGTCTTGAAAGCCGTCATCGCCGAGGAGATGGTCGTAGACGACGACGGACTGGTCGAGTCGGTGCCGACGCGCGACCGGGTGCTCGCGCGGGCGGTCGAGTTGGGGCTCGACGAGGACGACGCCGCCGCGCGGCTGGACCGGCTGGCGACGCTGGAGGTCGTCGACCTCGACGACGGGTACGTCTACCCGGACGAGAATTTCTCGCGGTACTGACCGCGGTCGGCGAGCGGGACAGCCGAGGACGACTCCAATCCGGCCGCGATCACCAGTCCCGCGAGACCGGCGTCTCGCTGGCGTCGACGTTCGCCAGCAGCCACGCCGCGGCGTCGTCGAGCGCGTCGTCGTCGGTCGCAGTCACCTTCAGCCGGTTGTGGTCGGCCTCGCGGTCGGGGTAACAGCCCACGGCGACGTCGAACCGGTCCATCGCCTCCTCCAAGGCGGCGATGATGTTCGACTCCGGCTCGACGGTGTAGAGGAACCGGGAGCGGCGGTCGCCCGCGAACTCGTCGGCGACCGTCTCGAACGTCGCCTTCAGTTCGTCCGGAATGCCCGGCATGACGTACACGTCCTCGATCACGCAG
>NZ_CBVY010000002.1:332061-333242 GCF_000513435.1 Halorubrum sp. AJ67
GACGCCGCCGACCGGTCGCTCCCGGAGACCGTCGAGAGCCCGCACGGCCCGGCGGAGGTCGCCCGCGACGAGTTCGGCGTCCCGCAGGTCGAGGCCGACGACGAGTCCGCCGCGTACTTCGCGGTGGGCTACTGTCAGGCGTTCGACCGGCTGTTCGCCATGGACCTCCAGCGCCGGGTGATGCGCGGCCGGCTCTCGGAGGTGATCGGCGAGGCGACGCTCGACGGCGACGAGTTCAACGTCGCGATGGGGTTCGCCGAGGCCGCGGAGGCCACGTGGGAGGTCGTCGCCGAGAGCCGCGCCGGGCCCCTCGTCGAGGCGTTCGCCGACGGCGTCAACGCAGCGAGAGATGACCTGCCGCTCCCGCTGGAGTTCGAGCTGATCGGCTACGAGCCGGAGCCGTGGACCCCCGTCGACTCGATGCTGATGGAGAAACAGATCTCGTGGACGCTCACCGGCGACTTCGGCGAACTGCGGCGCGCGCTCGTCGCCGACCGGCTCGGCGAGGAGCGCGCCGAGACGCTGTTCCCGACGCGGTACGACCACGACGACACGATCCTCGACGGGACGGAGACCCGGTTGGACGAGTCCCGGGCGGTGTCGACCGCGGGGCGCTTCGATTTCGAGGCGGGCGGCGACGATCGGTCGACGGGCGGCTCGGTCGACCCCGTCGACCCCGCGTTGACCGACTGGCTCTCCGGCTTCGAGTCGCCGACCGGCGTCGGCTCGAACAGCTGGGTCGTCTCGGGCGACCACACCGCGAGCGGGACGCCGATCGTCGCGTACGACCCCCACCTCTCCTTACAAGCGCCGCCGCTGTGGTACGAGCAGTCGGTCGAGACCCCCGAGCGGTCGGTCCGGGGCGCGACGTTCTCCGGCGTCCCGTTCGTCATCGCGGGCGCGAACGACCGCGGCGCGTGGTCGTTCACCAACCTCGGCGCGGACGTCCTCGACTGCTACCGCTACGAGATCGACGACGCGGGCGACCGCTATCGGTACGAGGGCGAGTGGCGCCCCTTCGAGGTCGACGAGACGCGGACGATCCCGGTCGCCGGCGGCGAGGACCGCGACCTCCGGGTGCGCCGCACCGTCCACGGCCCCCTGATCGAGCGCGAGGGGCGACGGTCGGCGTGGCGTGGACGGGCCACACCGCGACGCGGACCACGGTCGCCATCGAGGCG
>NZ_CBVY010000002.1:335212-335934 GCF_000513435.1 Halorubrum sp. AJ67
CTTCTCGGGTCGCTCGCCCGGGCCGTCGTCACGTGACGACCCGGGCGTGGCCGGTTCGGGGGCTGGGGTCGGTTCGGGAGCGGGATCGGTCCGGCCGGGCCGACTCAGTCCAACGGCTCTATGTCGGTCACGGTCTCGTCGGTCTCGACGTCACCCGTGTTGCGCGTCTCGCTCGGTTCGAACAGCAGGATCTCCGCCTCCGGCTCCGCGACGGGGCGGTGTTCGGTCCCGCGCGGGACGACCGCGAACTCGCCCGGCTCCAACACGGTGTCGGACGCCTCGCGGAACTCGATCCGGAGTCGCCCGGAATGGACGAAGAACAGCTCGTCGGCCTCCGCGTGGCTGTGCCAGACGAACTCCCCGTCCCCCTTCGCCAGCTTGACCGCCTGCCCGTTGAGTTCGCCCGCGAGCCGCGGGGACCACGTCTCGTCGAACGAGTCGAACGCCTCGGCGAGCGCCACCTTCTCCATACCGCCGGTCCACGTCGCAGGGGTAAAGTCGCTGTCCACCCGCTCCGCGAGCGGCTCCCGAGAACGTGAGGCCGATATATATACCGCTCCGGAGCGCTCACGCGCTGACGGTACAGCTATTATAAGCGCTTACGAGGGCTCGCCGCGAGCGGCGGCGTATGGCAGCGACTCACGCGGACGAGGGGAGCGACCCGACCCGAGCGGCGCGGTCTGCGCTCCGGGTCGAGCGGCGGCGGGTCGTCGACGAGCGGG
>NZ_CBVY010000002.1:337117-338027 GCF_000513435.1 Halorubrum sp. AJ67
GTCCCGCACTACGAGGCGGAGTACGACGACACCTACGAGCGGAGCGTGGCCGAAGAGTTCGGTCCCGAACTCGCGTACGCGCTCACCCGCACGAACTGCTTTCACGAGGAGTACAAGCGCTCGCTGCTGAGCGCGGCCGAGACCGCGGTCCAAGAGCGTGAGGCGTTCCTCGACGCGCTGGAGTCGGAGATCGAGTCGGTCGAGCGCGCGCGGTCCCGTCTCGATCCGATCCGCACGGAGATCGAGGCGATCGAGGGCGAACTCGGCGGCGGGGAGGGCGATAGAGCGACCGCTGGCGACGACGAGGGGAAGAAGGGGACCGCGGACTTCGGCGCGCTCGACGCTTGCCGGACCCGGACCGAGGCGCTCCGCGAGGACTGCGACCGGATCGCGGCCCGCCGTCAGCGCGTGCTCGCGGACCACGAGCGCCGCCTTGCGCTGGGCGACGATCTCGATTTGCCCGTGTACTGCTATCAGGACCTCGACGTGACGTATCCGGTCCTCGCGGCCGTCGCCGCGGTCGGCGACCGCTTAGATGCGCTCCGCCGCCGGATCGAGAGCGAGATGGGTCGATCGCGCTGATATATCCGTTCGGACTGAGTCGACGCCTCGACCGCTCGGCTGTACGATGCTGTTTTTGTTTATAAACGAGCGATCGACACGAACACCACCGAAGCCCCAGCCGGGAGGCGGACAGACGCTCGCTGCGCTCCTCGTCGCTCGTTTCACTCGCTCCTGCGGTGCTTGCGTCGCCTCTGTCCGCCTCCCGGCTGCCCCTTCGAGTCCCGCCCCGCCCCGCACAGCGACAGCACCTCACGCCTCCCCAGCCTCGTCGGCGGCTCCCGTTGGTCGCCGCCGACTCCCTCGCGCGGCGCTGCTTCGCGGCCGCCGGTGGCGGCCGCTCGCAGGC
>NZ_CBVY010000002.1:339131-343505 GCF_000513435.1 Halorubrum sp. AJ67
GGTAACACCCGTGTCCGCGCCGATCCAAGTCCCTCCGGGGCATAGACGGAAGTATGACAGACGCATCCGAGACCGCCGAAGCAGAATCGGGAGACGGACCGACGCCCACCCCCGGAATCCACCACGTGACCTGCGTGGCGGGCAACCCGCAGCGGAACCTCGACTTCTGGGTCGAGACGCTCGGGCTCCGACTGGTGAAGCGGTCGATCAACCAGGACGACCCCGGAACGTACCACTTCTTCTACGGCGACGCGGACGGGACGCCCGGGACCAGCATGACGTTCTTCCCGTGGACGAACCTGCCGGACGGCGAGGTCGGAGCGGGACAGGTCTCCCGGACCGCGTTCCGGGTTCCGGCCGGGAGCCTCGACTACTGGGAGGAGCGGTTCGACGAGCGCGGCGTCGACTACGACGCCCGCGAGGAGCGCTTCGGGGAGACGGTCCTCCCCTTCCGCGACCCCGACGGACTCCCCGTCGAGCTGGTCGCCGTCGAGGTCCCGGACGACGACCCGACGACCGCGTGGACCGCGTTCGTCCCCGAGTCGGCGGCGATCCGCGGGTTCCACTCGGTGACGCTGTGGCTCGACGACGCCGAGCGCACTGAGCGCCTCCTGCGGACGATGGGGCTGACCGAGAGCGAGTCCGCGGCGGACGCCGCGACCGGAAGCGATCGAACGCGCTTCGCCGCGAGCGGTCCCGTGGGCAAGTACGTCGACGTCGTCGAGACGGACCGACAGGGGCGGTCGGGCCGCGGCACAGTCCACCACGTCGCGTTCCAGACGCCGACGGACGCCGACCAGTCCGCGATGCGCGACGCGGTGGCGTCGATGGGGTTACGCCCGACCCAGCAGATCGACCGCCACTGGTTCCGGTCGGTGTACTTCCGGGAGTTCGCGGGCGTCCTCTTCGAACTCGCCACGAGCGACCCCGGGTACGCGAGCGACGAGCCGCTCGACGAACTCGGCGAGCGGCTGGTGTTGCCCGGGCAGTTCGAGGACCGCCGCGACGAGATCGAGTCCGGTCTCGCCGACGTGATGGTCCCGCGGCCGGAGGAGGATAACAGAGTCGACCCCGACGCCGTCGAGACCGCCGAAGGCGACGACGACTGAGGACCGAGCCTTCTAACTCGGCGCGACCGAACGCCCGTCCATGACAGAGGACCTCGGCACGCCCGTACTCGATAACCACCTCCACCTCGACCCCCGTCACGGTCGCGGGGTCGAGGCCGTCGAAGACTTCGTCCGGCTCGGCGGCACCCACCTGCTCGTGGTGAACAAGCCCTCGTGGCTGCTCGACGTCGAACCAGACGAACCGGAAGACTTCCGGGCCGTCTTCGAGGAGACGCTGGAGACGGTCGCGGCCGCGACGGAGGTCATTCCGGGGCGCGCGTGGCCCGTCCTCGGCGTCCACCCCGGGCTCGTCAGCCGGCTCGTCGACGAGCGGGGCTTCTCGCCCGAGGAGGCTCGCGACCTCATGCGCGGCGGGCTGGCGGTCGCGAGCGAGTACGTCGCCGACGGCGACGCGCTCGCGCTGAAGTCCGGCCGCCCCCACTACGACGTGAGCGACGCGGTCTGGGAGGCGTCGAACGCGGTGACGCGGCGCGCGTTCGAACTCGGGGCCGACGTCGACTGCGCGGTCCAGCTCCACACCGAGGCCAGCGAGGACCTGACCGACCTCGCGGCGGTCGCGGAGGCGGTCGGACTCGACCCCTCGCGCGTCGTCAAACACTACGCGGCGGGCGAGTTGGCCGGCGTGACCCCGAGCGTGATGAGCGACAAGGACCGGCTGGAGCGCGCCGCCGAGGCGGGCGAGCCGTTCCTGATGGAGACCGACTTCGTCGACGACCCCGACCGGCCGGGGATGGTGCTGGGACCGAAGACCGTCCCGCGACGGGTGCGGTGGCTACTCGAACAGGGGTACGACGAGGCGGTCCGGCGCGCGCACGTCGAGACGCCCCGAGCCGTGTACGGAATCGACACCGAGTCGACGCTCGACCGAGCGCCGTGATTTCGGGCGTCGAGCCGGGTGAGACGCGGTCTCGGGCGGCGTTCGATAGGAAAGGCATTTGAGTTGGCCGGGCGACGTACGGGACATGACCGACGACGACGCCGTTGAAACGTTCTATACCGACGAACGCTGGCAGAACTGGCTCGACAGGCTGGCCGAGGAGGAGCTCGACCCCGAAAACGAGGACTCCGCGCGGCTCCTGTTGAACCTCCAAGACGACGCGGCGATCGCGGTGGTGAAGGTGCTCGCCGCCTTCGACGACGACCGCATCGACGAGGAGCGCGCGGTCGAGGAGGTCCGCGACATCCGCGACATCGTCCTCGCCGACGTCGAGTTCGACGACGAGGACAAGGTGATGCTGATCGACGGCGTCCAGACCTCGCTCGTCCCCGTCTTCTACGCGGCCGAGGAGTACGTCGTCGGCGGCGTCGTCGAGGGCGACGTGAGCGAGTTCGTGCGCGCGGCCGCCGAGGCCGAGGAGGGCGACGACCTCGACGCCGCCTTGGGCTACGTCGTTCAGGCCGGCACGCGCGTCATCGACGGCGAGGCGCTCGACATCGAACTCGTCGAGGACCTCGAATACGGGCTGGTCTCCGAGTGGGTCAACGGACTCGACTCGCTCCAGTCGGCCATCGAGGATCCGGAAGTCGTCGAGGAAGAAGACTGAGCGCGCCGGACCATTCGACACGCGTCCCCGTGGCCTCCGCGGCGACCGTCGACGTTTTCGAAGGCGCTCACCGCCTCTATCAAAATGTAGAATGAACGACGAAGTTTTCCGAGTGGCCTATCGAGAGGCCAGTAGTGACAGATTCGTCACAGGCGCTCAACAGCTATTTCAGCGGGGCGTCATCTATCCTTCTCCTCGCTCCATTACTCGGATCTGCCGATGACAGCGCCTGTGTCGACCTCCTAACCCGATATTTGCCCAGTGAGACGAACGTCTTGGCCGTGACCCTCTCGTCGTCTCCGACGGAGCGGCTGTCGATCTGGCAACGCGAATCCGGCACCGAACTCCCCGCGCGGGCGACGGTTGTGGACGGGAGACGGGACAAGACGACGTCACAGCCCGAAACAACCGACTGGGGAACGGTCTCCGTGCGTGGTGTTCCCGAAGACGGAGACCTCTACGACATCGGTCTCACGATCGCCAGTCAGCTGGGTGCGTGGAAAGACACCGACGAGCGGAGCGTTATGTGCCTCCACTCCGTGACGACGCTGCTCGCCTCCTTCGACATCGAACAGGTAGTCGGTCTGATCACCGCTCTCAACGATCTCTGCGAGGATATCGGCGTCGTCGCTCACCACCACGTCGACTCGGAGGAACACGACGAGGAAACGACAGCAACGCTTCGGCCGCTGTACGACGCGGTGATCGAACACACCCCGGACGACGGCTGGATCCCGACGGAGCGCGAGAGATCGACGACGGCACCGACGTTCCGTTCGACGACGTCACCGCCGGGCGGAACGGGGACGGCCGATCCGGACCGGTCCGAGACAGTACCGATGCGACACTCCTTCGAAACGGTACTGGATCTGGTGTCGTCCCCGCGCCGACGCACCCTCCTGTACAACCTGAAGAGCCAGCCGACCGAGGATGTCTCGCTCGATCGACTGGTCGAGGAAGTCCACAACATCGATCGGTCGCTGCCGATCCGCGACGCGCCGTCACGCGAGAAGGTTCGGATCGAAATCGTCCACGTTCACCTCCCGATGCTCCAAGACGCCGGAATTATCCAGTACGACACCGACACCGAGATGATCCAGTACACGGGGAACCAGGGGTTAGAGGCGTTTCTCCGATACATCGAGACGATCGAACTCGGGTAACAGTGGGTCGCAACGCGGCCGACGAGGCGGTATCTCGACGAAGCGTTTTGAACTCGCGCGTCGTTAGTCGCGTATGGCACTCCCCGCGGCCGAACTGGCGACCGCGCTGCTCGTCGTCTGGACGGCCAGCGCGTTCGTCCCGTTCGTGCCGAGCGGCGTCCTCGCTGCGCTGACCGTCGTCGGCTACGCGTACACCACCGCCTTCACCGAGCCGAGTCTCGCCGTGCTGCTCGCGCTCGTTCTCGTCTCACTGCTGGCCTCGGCCGTGGACCTGTTTTCGGGGATGGTCTCCGGGCGGCTCGGTGGCGCGTCGACCCGGACCGTCGTCGTCGGCACGCTGGTCGGCGTCGCGCTGCTGCTCCCGCTCGGCCCGATCGGTCTCGTCGTCGGGCTTTGCGCACCGTCTTCCTCGTCGCCCTGTACGAGGATCGACGCCGAACCGCGCGTCGCCGCCCGGCACGGCGGCGTACGCGGCCGTCGGCGTCCTCGCGAGCGCGTTCGTCCAACGCGGTCCTGCTGGGCGGCGTCGCGGTCGCG
>NZ_CBVY010000002.1:345579-347316 GCF_000513435.1 Halorubrum sp. AJ67
GTACTCCGCGGCCTTCCCCAGCACCTCGGCCGGGGTCGCCGGAGACCGGCTCGCGCGGGACGACGATGAAGTCCGAGTCCAGTTCCTCGGCCGTGTCGAGGACGACGCTGCCGGGGTGGACCGTCTTCACCGAGGTGGAGAACCCGTTCGCGATGGAGTTGCTGTGGGGGACGCCGGCCGCGTCCGCGCGGCGGGCGACCGAGTCGGTGAACGCCTCTGAGTCGTCGGCCACCTCGCTCTCGTCGACCACGCCGTGGTCGATTGCGCGGACGACATCCTCGTCGAGCACGTACAGCGCGTGGACGCTCGCGTCGTACTCGGCCGCGACCGCGATGGCGTAATCGACCGCCTCGTGTGACTCCTCGCTGCCGTCGACGGGCACGAGGACGAGGTCGATATCGAGATCGGTCATACCCGACCCGTCGGCGGGGGAGGGCAAAAAGCCCGCCCCAACGCCGCGGTCGGGTGACCGCGCGGTTCCGCGGTCGACGGGGTACCCGGGTCCGTTCGGTTCCGGCGAGTCGGTCCCGTCGGATCCGCCGCTTCAGGCGGATTCGCGCCTGAAGCGACTGGTCGCTGAACAGTGCGTGTTGAACGGGTTCACGTTCCGGCCGTCGCGGTCCAGGTCGCGCTCGCTTCGACGCCAGACTCGAAGGTGAGACGAGCCACTTCCGGCGGCGTGTCCTCACCACCACCTGCGGGGAGGAACTGGAATCTGATCCGCTCACCGGTCTCTCCGAGCAGCGCTTCGAGAGTCACGATGTCACCCGTTTCGGCGGTGACGAATTCCCGGCGAACGACCGTTTCACCGCCGGCGACTTCGACGTCCAGCTGGGCATCGAACTGTTCCAATTTCGTGTCTACTGAGACTCTCACGGGACTGTCACCGGCATTCTCGACGACCAGCGTTCCACCCGGGTAGTCGGGGGGCGCGTTCCCACCGGGAAGCGTCTCGACGCATCCCGCGAGCGCCAGTATACCGGAACAGGCTCCAGCCGCGCGTAGGCATTGTCTCCGCCGCATACCCGTACGACCAAACCGTTCCTGAAATGTCTTCTCCTCAATATCGGCGGAGTTCGTTGATTCACAGAGGAACAAGGAGAGCCCGCGGCTTCAGCCGCTGGGGGAATCCGACTGTACCGCTGTCGGACTGTACCGAGCTATCGAGAGGACAAAATAGCAAAATACGAGTATGTCAACGGGGCCGTTGGCTCAGAAGTCGGGCAGTTCGCGCTGCCCGCGCTCACGCCGCTCCGCGGGCGGGACGTTGGTGGCGACGATCTCGTCGACCGCGTCGCGGTTGTCGGCGTCGCTGTTGATCGAGCGGGTCGCGTCCTCGCGGTCGACGCGGAAGCCCGCGTCGGCGTACGCGTCGTACATCACGCCGCTGTTCGAGAGCACGACCCGGACGCCGGCGTCGTCGAGGTCGCCGGCGACCTCCAGCAGGCGGCGCTGGTCCTCGCGGTCGAACCCGGACGCGCTGTACTCGTTGAAGTCCGCGGTCGCGCTCATCGGCTCGTAGGGGGGATCGAAGTAGACCAGATCGCCCGGATCGGCGGTGTCGAGGACGTACGCGAAGTCGTCGTTGCGGATCTCGGCGTCGGCGAGCAGGTCGCTCGCGCGTCGGATCCGGTCGCGCTGGACCCAGTCCGGGTCGGCGTACCGGCCGATCGGGACGTTGAATCCGCCGTCCGCGTTCTCGCGGTACAGCCCGTTGTAGCAGGTGCGGTTGAGGTA
>NZ_CBVY010000002.1:349012-352032 GCF_000513435.1 Halorubrum sp. AJ67
AGCAGGTGCGGTTGAGGTATAAAAGCAGGGCGGCCTCCTCCAGCGGGTCGAACTCCCCCTCGTACGGGCGGCGGTTGAACCGCGCGCGCTGCTGGTAGTAGTAGCCGTCCACGTCCCGGCCGCGCGCGGTCTCGTCGGCGTACGGCAGGTCGGGGTCCGAGTCGCTCTCGGGGTCGTCGAACGCCGCGAGCCGGGCGATCAGCTCCTCGGGGCGGTCCCGGACCTGTTCGTAGAAGTTCACGAGCCGCGGGTTCGCGTCGTTGACCGTCGCGCGGGCGGGTTCCAGGTCGAAGAAGACGGCCCCGCCGCCGACGAACGGCTCGTGGTACCGGCCGAACGAGGCCGGGAACCGGGCATACAGCTCGTCGAGCAGCTGTCGCTTCCCGCCGGCCCACTTCAGGATCGGCTCGGCCATCGCTGTCGAGTGTCGCCCGCGGCCGGGGATAAACGTCTCGGGCCGCGTCCGCGACGGCGACTCCCGATCGAAGCGGAGACATCGGCGACCGCGGTCAGTCGTCGGAAGGCTCCGGCATCGGGAGGTCGTCGACGTGCTCGGCGGCCTCCTCGAAGTTCGGCCCGGGTTTGATGGTCCCCGCCTCGCGGTCCCACTCGATGTAGCCCGCCTCCTCTAAGGCCGGGAGGTGGGTCTCGCGGAGTTCGGCCGCGATCTCGTCGGCCCGCCCGCGAACGCGCAGATCCGCGACCGTCTCGACGGTGCCGTCCGCGAGACCGGCGACCACGCGCTTGCGCTCCGACGCCGCGACGACGACCGCTGGATCGGTAGTGGGAGTATCGAGTGTCATCGTGTGGCTATCCGTATCTGCGCGTGGTATCGGACCGAAATAAAAGCACCGCCGAACCCGGGACGGGTCCACGGTCGCCGACGAGCGGACGGAGCCGACGGCGCGGACCGCGAACGCCGCATTCGTCCGTCAAAAACTCCCGGCATCGGAGCCGATCGCGACCGCGGTTCGACGGAAGTCACAAAATTATGAGAAGTATAACAACATCTACCATGGTACGTCTTACACCCCATTAACAACCGTTTTAGAACCTCTGATTGGGAGAGGCGTGGTAGCATTTCTCAAAACCTATTTGAGAAGTGAAAGGTTTTAGTCGTCGGAGCGTGTACGGTGAGATATGTACCAAGGCTCTATCACCTCGGCGGAGCAGCACCGACCCGCCGGATCCGAATCGCCGCCCGCCGGACGCTCCCCGCTGGGGACGCTCGTGTACTTAGCGCTCGTCATCGTCCGTTCGTCGCGCTCGCGTACCCGGTCGCCACCGTCGCGCTGCTGACCGGCACCGTCGCGCTCGCCGTCCTCTCGCGGTCCGTCCTGCGGACCCTGCGACGGCGCAGCGGCCGCGTCCAGACGCTCACGCTCCCCGGACTGGGCACCGTCGAGTACCGCATTACGACGAACTGACCGCGCGACCGTCCGGCTCCCGTCGGGCCGTCGTCGAACCGATTTCGAGAAGATCCCTTTTCCGACCGCGACGCGGTCGCCCGCGTCGCAGTCGGTCGTTTTCAGATCCCGTACGCGACGCGTTCGCCGACGTCGAGTCCGTTCGCGAGTGCGGCGTGGAGGCGGCCCTCGCCCGCGACCCAGTCGCCGAGGAGGTACAGCCCCGCGTCCCGCGCCGAGTCGACCGGACCGCGGTCGACGCCGTCCTCGGGGAGCGCGTAGCGCCACCCCTGATGATCGGTCCACGCGGGGTCGGCGAGTCGCTCATCGCCGAGGATATCGGCGGTGTGCGCCGCCAGCGCGGCGACGTTCTCGGCCGGGTCGTCGTCGTAGTGCGTCGCCGACCACGCGCCGCCGGCCTGGACGACGAGCAGCGTCTCCCCGTCGGGGACGTGACCGGCCTTACATTCCTCGCGGGAGACCCACCCGACCGCGTGTTCCTTGTCGGTGTTGACGAGCGCGTAGTAGGGGACATCGAGCGCGAACGGGTAGTGTAACACCGCGGTCCAGACGCTGCCGTACTCGACCGCGCCGACCGCCTCGACGAGCGTCTCTCGGAGCGGGTCGTCCCACTCGGCCGTCCGGAGCAGGTCGGCGGTCTGCGGGGCCGGCGGATTCATGAGGAGGACGTCGAACGGGCCGTGCGTCTCCCCGTCGGCGTCGTCGAGTTCCCAGCGTCCGTCGTCGGTCGGGTTCGCGCCGTCGACTCGGCGGACCGTCTCGACGCGGGTCCGTCGGTGGACCGTCGCGTCGGTGCGGCCGAACAGCCGCTTGGCGATCTGCGTGAGCCCCCGCCGGTAGCTCCACTTGTGCTCGTCGGCGTCGCGGCCGGGCGACACCGTCCCGTCGACGTCGAAGGTGTACACCGGCTCGGTCGCGTCGACGAGCCCCTCGTCGTCAAGCGTCTCCGTGATCAGTTCGACGACGCGGTCGTCGTCGCTCTTCAGGTAGTTCGCCCCGTAGTCGTACGTGAGGTCGTCGTAGCGGCGGGTCGCCGCGCGCCCGCACAACCCCCCGGACTTCTCGACGACGGTCACGTCTGCGTCGGGCACGGTCCGATCGATGACGAACGCCGCCGCGGCCGCCCCGGCACCCGCGCCGACGATGCCTACGTCAGTCACACCGACCGTTGGGACCGTGACCACTTAACCGGTCGCGTGCGGCGGGGACGCCCGCCCAGGACGGATCGAAAGGAGGAGGCGCACCGAGTGAAGGAACGCGCCGAGAGGAATGGCCCCGGTCAGTGGTCGTCGGGACCGACGACGAGCACCGGTGCGTCGGCACCGCGCTGGAGCCGACCTGGGAGCGGGTTCGGGTGTATCAGGCGGTCGAGACCCGTGCGACGGGCCGAACCGACCACGATCAGGTCGGCGTCGTGCGCCGCCGCGAAGTCGATCACCTCCTCGTGGGTGGCACCGTAGCGGAACCACTTCGCCACGTCGACGCCCGCGGCCGCGCCCCGGGCCTCGACGGACTCGACGAGGTCTTCGCCGGTCCGCTCGCGCCGCTCGACGACCATGTCCCAGTCGGTCGCCGTGTCGACGACGTACAGCG
>NZ_CBVY010000002.1:355389-358361 GCF_000513435.1 Halorubrum sp. AJ67
GGCGCTACAGGTCGGCCTCTCGTTCCCCGAGATCGCGACGTCGTTCGGCGTCGTCACCGAGGCGACCGCCCCGTACTCCCCGTTCTCGCCGCTGACGCACCCGGGAACGTTCCTGCTCCTCAGCGCGGTCGTCGCCTTCGTCGCCTACCGCCGGAAGGGGCACTACGAGGCGGCCACCGCCCGCGCCGACGAGCCGCGCGGGGCGTTCTCGCGCACCGTCCTCGCGACCGCGATCCCGGCGTCGATCGCGGTCGTCTCCTTCCTCGTCATGGCGAAGGTGATGGACCACAGCGGGCAGGTGCTCGTGCTCGCGGAGAGCGCCGCGAACGTCGCGACGCCGACGACGTACGGCTTCTTCTCGCCGCTCATCGGATCGCTCGGCGCGTTCATGACGTCGAGCAACACGGCGTCGAACATCCTGTTCGGCGGGCTCCAACAGCAGACCGCCGCGCAGTTGGGCGGGCTCTCCGAGCCGCTGATCCTCGCGGGGCAGAGCGCGGGCGGGGCGATCGGTAACGCGATCTCGCCCGGGAACGTCATCCTCGGGACGACGGCGGCCGGTATCGTCGGCCGCGAGGGGGACGTGCTCCGGGTGACCATCCCGTGGGTCGCGCTCGTCGGGGCGCTCGTCGGGGTGGCCATCGTCGCGCTGAACGCCGCCGGACTGCTGGGGGTGGCCTGAGATGGACGTTCTGAGTCGGTACACGCTCGCGTTCGTGCTCATGGCGCTGTCGCTGCCGGCCATCAGCTACGGTGCCTCGGCGGGGATCGCGATCGCGTGGGGCGTCGGTCTCGCGATGCTGTTCGTCGGCGGTCTCGTCCCGCCGGCGATGCGGTTCGCGGCCGCGGATCCGGACGCGATCTGAGTCGGGGCGGTCCCTCCGCGGGACCCGCTCGGGCAGACTCCGACGACCTTCGACGACCTTCGACGACCGCTCCGGCAGCCTTCGACGACCGGGAGCAAGAACGACCGCAACGACGCGTTTTAATCGGTGAGTGCGATGAGTATCGGACGAGCCGCTGCGACGACCGACGACGGACCCAGACGCCATGACACGGATCAACACCACGGACGCGACAGACGGGACCGACGACGATGAGTGAACCCGGGGAATCGAGCGGGGATCCGGAGTCGGAACCCGACGGATCGGCCGCGGATCCGGAGTCCGACCCCGACGCCTCGGCGTCGCGCGACGGCGTCGACTACGCGGGACGTGCCGCCGACATCCTCGGCTTCTCGCGGTGGTGGCAGATCGCCGCCGCGGCCGGGATGATGGCCGCGGTGAGTCCGTACCAGTACGTCTGGTCGTCGATCGAACAGCCGCTCTCGAACAGCCTCGACATCGCGCTGCCGGCGCTGGGCGCGGTGTTCTCCTTCTACGTCGTGTTCCAGTCGCTCTCGCAGTTCCCCGCCGGCAAGTGGCGCGACAGCCGCGGCCCGGGCGCGATCACGTTCCTCGCCGCGCTTCTGGCCGGCGGCGGATACATCGGGCTGGCGTACGCGACGAGCCTCTGGCAGCTGTACCTGCTGTACTCGCTCGGCGCGATCGGCGTCGGCATCGTCTACACCGTCGCGGTCAACACGGCGGTCAAGTGGTTCCCGGACCGGACGGGGCTGACGACCGGCGTCGGGACGATGGCGTTCGCCGCCGGGAGCGCCCTCGTCGTCCCGTACGTCCGCGCGAACGCGACCGTGGCGGCGTACAGCGACGTGCTCCGCAACATCGGGATCGGGATCCTCGTCGTGACGCTCGTCGGCTCGTTCCTCCTCCGGGACCCGCCGAGCGACTGGCTGGACCGCCACGGGGACGGCGAAGAGGGCGAAGGGGGCGAGAACGCCGAGGGCGGCAAGGACGCCGGGGGAAACGGGGGCGACGGTCTCGCTCCCTCGATCCGCGGCCGCAACTACACCTCCCGCGAGATGCTCTCGACGTGGCAGTTCTGGCTGCTGTACGCGATGTTCATCGCGATGGCGAGCGCCGACCTCCTCGTCATCGCGAACGTGGTCCGGTTCGCGGAGAACTTCGGGCTGGCGGCGCTCGTCGCGACGCTCTCCGCGACGCTCCTGCCGGTCGCCGCGGGGGTCTCGCGGCTGATCCTCGGCGAGGCGATCGACCGGTTCGACCGGAAACGCGTGATGGCCGGGTCGTTCATCCTCGCCGGGCTCTTCCGGGTCGCGCTGGTGGGGGCCGGTCAGACGGGCAACGGCTTTGTCTTCGTCGCGTTCGTTCTCGGCGCGATGTTCTTCTCGTCGCCGCTTTTCGTCTACTTCCCGTCGCTGCTCACCGACTACTACGGCGCGGCCAACTCCTCCGGCAACTACGCCGTGCTGTACACCGCGAAGGTCGGCGGCGGCGTGTTCTCCGGGGCCGTCGCCGGCTACCTCGTCGCGACGCTGGGGTGGACCCCCACGTTCGTCCTCGGCGGCGGACTCGCGGTCGCCGCGGGGCTGGCGGTGTTCGTCCTCCGCCCGCCGAGCGGGTCCGGTTTAAAATCGGCCGAGCCGGCGGCCGCGGACTGATCGGGACGCCTCGCGGGTCGCGCCCCTGCGTTCGCTTTTCTCCTTCGTTTCACTTCCCTCCCTTCCCCCGTCACGACCCCGAGCGCGTCGCGCGACGGACGGCGAGCGACCAGAGGCCGACCGCGACGCCGCCGATTGCGAGTACGCGGTTGACCCCCGTCGGAGTGAGTCCGAACGGTGTAAACGCGGGTGCCTGCGAGGCGTGGAGCAGGAACCCGGCCGCGACCGCGACGGCGATCGATCGGGGGCGCACGACCAATGTGTCGGCGTCTCGCCCCGCCGGAGTGACGACGCGGTCGCCGGAGGCGACGAGGAGGTGTCCGGCCGCGAACACGACTCCGACCGCGACCGAGCCGGCGAGGTCGACGGCGACGCTCGACTCGAACGTGCGGTACCAGAAGACGTGCGCGAGCCGCGCCGCCGCACCGAGGAACGTGACGAGCGCGAGGTC
>NZ_CBVY010000002.1:360165-360818 GCF_000513435.1 Halorubrum sp. AJ67
GCCCGGGCGCGTCGGCGATCCGTTCCGAGACGGCGAAGCCGCCGGCGTCGAGGTAGCGCTCGACGAAGGTCGGCCCGCTCGGGCATCGACGCGGCCCGCCACGCGCGGACCGCCTTCGTCGGGAACACCCGGTTCGAGAAGGACACGACGACCGTTCCGCCGGGCGCGAGGACGCGGGCGAACTCCGCGAACGTCGGCCCGGGATATTGGAGATACTGGACCGACAGCGCACAGCAGACGACGTCGAAGGCGTCGTCGGCGAACGGGAGCGACTGGTCTGCGTTGAGGTCGCTGACGACGAACTCGTCGAGCCGGTCGTTCGCCGCCAGCTCCGCCTCGTTGAGGCCGTGCCCGACGACCCGGTCGTACTCGACCGCCGGGAGGTGTGAGACCCAACTGCTCATCGCGTCGAGGACGCGGTCGCCGGGGTCGGTCACGGAGGCGTACAGCGCCGTCAGCCGCTCTAAGAAGGCGTCGTCCGCGTGGGTGACGTACCGCGGCTCGTCGTAGAACGTCCCGTCGGGGCGGTCGTCGCGCTTCCGCCGGTCGCGGTCCGAGAGAACGGTCGTCACGGTACCGGAACGCGGGGCTCCGGGGAAAAGAGGCCGTCGCCGCTCGCGGCGCGAACGCGGCTCGCCGGCACACGCGGCCCG
>NZ_CBVY010000002.1:362626-364032 GCF_000513435.1 Halorubrum sp. AJ67
CCCGACGCGCCCGTGACGCGGCAGGGCACGATCGGGCGGTAGTTGAGTCGGCTGTCGGTAAGCGATGCGGTGGCGCGTGCCTGCGAGGCCGCCTCGCGGCCGAGCAGCACGCGCGAGGGAGTCGGCGGTCCGAAGCGAAGCGGAGGACCGGCGACGAGGCTGGGGAGGCGTGAAGTGCTGTGCGGGGTGGGAATCGAAGGGGCAGCCGGGAGGATGGCGCAGGCGACGTAAGCACCGCAAGGAGCGAGTAAAACGAGCGACTGAGGAGCGCAGCGAGCGTGCGCCATCCTCCCGGCTGGGGCTTCGGTGGTCGTGTCGATCACTCGGGAATAACCAGAAGCACTATCGTATCTTTGCGCTCCCTGACGGGTCCGATCTCGATCGGCCGAAACACCTTACTCGGAGGCGTCAGCACGGATCCGCGTGACCGAATCGGAGCCGGAACGGTGTTCGAGACCGAGCACCGTCGACATCCTCTTTCCGCTGGTGTTCTCCTCGCTCGTCGGAGGGTTGTTCTTCGGTGTGTTCGGCGCGGCGGTCGGCGGAGCCCTCGGGGCGACTATCGGCGGACTCGTCGGCAACAGCGACGGGCTGTAGGCACAACGCGACTTCGACAATCTCTCAGCGACTGGCG
Organism: Halorubrum sp. AJ67; assembly: GCF_000513435.1. Classification (NCBI taxonomy): domain Archaea; kingdom Methanobacteriati; phylum Methanobacteriota; class Halobacteria; order Halobacteriales; family Haloferacaceae; genus Halorubrum; species Halorubrum sp. AJ67. Next base: position 363,261 of record NZ_CBVY010000002.1, read on the forward strand.
ATTCTACTGGAGCCAAATTGACTCTAGACAGGGCTTGTCAGTCGGGCTCGTCAGTTCGACCACGCTATCTAAAGTGGGCGATATCGCCGGTGTATCGCCTGAGTAACTCAGAAGAGTTCAAACAGCTCTGAGTACCGACCAGCTTTTAGCGTACAGTCCGGATAAAAACCCCCTGCGACCAAATAGTAACTTGCTGTCAGTTTCACTCCCGATTCCGAATATCATAGATGTAGTACAAGGCATTGTGTGATATTACTGCGTTTACTGTCACGTACAGCAGCGATCGTCGGCCGGTCATATATAAAACAACGAAGAAGATAGTCCAAATTGCTACAAGTAATGCGGCATACCGAAGTATACCATATGAGACGCTGTTCATATTTCTTTTTCAATGAGTAGTCGAGGTATGCTGAGATAGAACTTCTGTGGACTGTATTTTCACGCCCCGTATAATAAATATCACCATATTATAAGATGATATGATCTCGCCACCGCCCGGTCGGCCTTCGACCGGCCCGCCGAGTCGGAAAGGCTCAACTCCCGGCCCGTCGAACCCGAAAGCGACATGCGCACCCCGCTCGCCGTCGTCGGCCTCCTCGCGCTCGGCGTCTGCCTGATGGCGAACCCGCTGTATCTCCCGGTCGCGGTCGGCGAGCCGGACCCCGCGTACACCCACACCGTCCAGCCGGCGGGCGAGGGCTCTCCGGTCGGTCCCGAGTCGCCGATCGATCCGGACGCCGGCAACGACTCCGACGCGGTCGTCGCCTACGCC
>NZ_CBVY010000002.1:365566-376894 GCF_000513435.1 Halorubrum sp. AJ67
CGACTCGCCGATTTCGACGAGGTGACAGAGGGGGTTCCCGGGGTAGACGACCGGGTTCTCCAGCAGGCCGATCAGGAGGCCGGTGAAGGGGGCCTCGACCGCGACGGCGTCCTCCTTGAACGGGTTAGTGATCGTCGCGATCCGGTCGCCCTCGCGGACGAGCGAGCCGCTCTCGAAGTGGGTGTCGACGATGCCGCCGGAGTCGGCGCGCAGCCACGTCTTCTCGCCCGCGCCGGCGACGATCGTCCGCCAGCCGGGCCACCGGACGGTGTCCGTCTCAAGCAGGCCGTACTCCGCGAAGACGGAGCGGACGCCGGCGAGGGCGTCGTCGATCAGCGGGCGCTGGAACCGGTGGGCCTCGCCCATCTCGATCGTGATGGTGGGGATGCCGTCGTCGGTCGCCTCGCCGCGGAGGGTGCCGCTCGGCCCGTCGCTGTCGATCACCACCTTGGAGCCGAACGCCAGCGCGAGCCGGTGGACCGCCTCGTCGGTCATGTCCGCGCGGACGTGGAGCATGTTCGTCCGCCCGCGGGTGGAGGTGTGGAAGTCGAGTCCGAAGTCGCACGGCGCGATGAAGTTCTCGTAGATCCGGTGGGCCATGCGCTTCGAGCTCGTCGATCCCGGTTTCCCGGGGAACGACCGGTTGAGGTCGCGGTCGTAGACGGGGAGATAGCGCTGTTGCGCGAGGAAGCCGGGGACGTTGAGGACGGGGAGACAGACCAAGGTCCCGGCCAGCTTCGAGAGGTCCCACTCGTGGGCGACCTCGCGGACGACCTCGATCCCGTTGAGTTCGTCGCCGTGGGCGGCCGCGGTGAGGAACGCGGTCGGGCCGTCGCGCTCGCCGTTGACGATGGTGACCGGGATCCGCACCGGGTCGCCGAGGTACGTCTCGCTGATGCCGTAGCGGATGTTCTGGGTCTCGCCGGGCGGCACCGCCCCGCCGTTGTACGTGAACGCCCGGTCGTCGCTCATGCCGGAGCGGAACACGGCGGCGGCTATATATATGGCGACCCGGAGACCGCCCGCCGCCGGACGTCCGGGTCGGTCCGCCCGGCGGACGGGATCGATTCCTCGGGAGCGGAACCAACCGGTCGAACTTTGAGGACTCCCCGCGCAGGGACGCGTATGAGTTCGGACTCGGTTCGAGTGGGAGTGCTGTCGTTACACAACAGCAAGGAGACGAAGGCGATCTGCAACGCGGTCGAGGACCTCGGCCACGAGCCGGTGTGGCTCCGCGAGGAGAACGCGGCGATCAGCGTCGAGGACGGCGACGTGTCGGTCGAGCCCGACGTCGACGTGATCGCGAACCGCCTGCTGCTGTCGAACACCGACCAGCCCGCGGAGCTGCTGGGTCTCGCGACGACCTTCGAGCGCATCCGGCCAATGTTGAACGAGCCGGACGCGGTGCTGGCGTCGATCCACAAGTTCGCGACCGCCGCGACGCTCGCCGACTGGAACATCCGCGTGCCCGACGCGCTGCTCGCGCTGTCGAACGACCGACTCAACGAGGGCCGGGAGCGCTTCGGCGACGTGGGCGTGTACAAGACCGCGATCGGGACCCACGGTGGCGGGACGTGGAAGGTAGATCTCACGGAGCGCGTGAACCCGAAGGTCGGGAACCGACAGGCGTTCCTCCAGAAGCTCATCGAGCGCGACTCGGAGAAGCACCGCGACCTGCGGGTGTACGTCGTCGGCGACGAGATCGTCGGCTCGATGTACCGCTACGCGCCCGAGGGGGACTGGCGGACCAACGTCGCGCTCGGCGGCGCGGTCGAGGACGCCACCGACGACATGCCCGAGGAGGCCGCCGACACCGCCCTCTACGCCGCCGAGGTGATGGACCTCGACTACGCCGGCGTCGACCTCGTCGAGGGGTACGACGGCTGGTACGTCCTCGAAGTGAACCCTACCGCCGGGTTCAAGGGCCTCTTCGAGGCGACCGGCACCAGCCCCGCGCCGCACATCGCGAAGCTCGCGATCGAGACGGTCGGCGGCGAGGTGGACGACGACGCGGTCGAGCGCGTCGCCGCGACGCTCGACGACTCGCGGCCCTCCTGTGCCCCGAAGCCGAAGGCGTCGCCCTCCGAGCAGCCGGACATCGGCTACATCGAGGAGGTCGTCGTCACCGGCACCTCCGGCTCCACGCAGGCGATGGCGAAGTCGGACACGGGCGCGACCCGGACCAGCATCGACACCCAGCTCGCCGCCGAGATCGGTGCCGGTCCGATCAAGAGCATGACCCGCGTCAAGTCGGGTAGCGTGAAGGGCGGGAAGGCGCGCCCGGTTGTCGATCTGGTCATCGGCGTCGGCGGCAACCAGCACACCGTCACCGCCAGCGTCGAGGACCGCGGCCACATGGAGTACCCGCTCCTCTTAGGCCGCGACATCCTCACCGACTACCGGGTCGACGTCCGGCGGCGCGCCGACACCGACGAGGCGGAACGCGGCGAGGCGGGCGAGATATTAGAAGAGGAGGAGTGACGCTCGGCCGCCATCGAGCGGTCGCGAGCGTCTGACCAACCTATAAGACGGCGGGTGTCAATGACACGGCACATGGTGAAGAGCACGGTCCGGTTCCCCGAGCCGGTGGTCGAGGAGATCGAGTCCCTCGTCGAAGAGGGGCAGTTCGAGAGCAAGTCTGAGTTCTACCGCTTCTCGGCCGACTACGTGCTCTCCCGAACGCTCGACGAGTACGAGCCGGAGACGATCGACTACGACGCCATCGAGGCCGAGGTGATCCCGGCCGAGGAGCGGGAACTGGGCGGCGACGGCGACGACGACGGCCCGCCCTTTTTCGACTCCGTCGCGTTCGTTCGGAAGCTCGCGCTCAGGGGGAAGTTCAGCGACGCCGAGGACTTCATCGACCACCAGTACGTCCCGGGCGACCGTCACGCCGTCCTTCTCGAAGAGATCCTCCAGTTGTACCGCGAGGACGCGGCGACCGAGGACCGGCCGCCGGCCCCGGAGCACGATCCTGAGCCGACAACCCGAAGCCGATAACGCGTTCGAGGTCGCCGAACGCGCATGAACCCCGTCACCCGCGAACGGACCCGGACCTGTATCCGGTGCCACGAACGATTCACGGAGCTCGCCGGAACCGTCACGCGCGTCTGTGACGACTGTTCGGAGCGCGGGCTCGGGGCGTCTCCCGACGCGACGGGCGGAAGCGTCGCGGGCCGCGACCGGGAACGGATGTGTATCCGCTGTGAAGAGCCGTTTCTCGAACGGCCGGGCGGGATCTCGCGGCTCTGTCGGTCGTATGATCCCGACCACGTCGCCCTCGACTGACGGCGGGCGGTCCGCCGGTCAGGACTCGTACTCGGCCCAGATGTACCGCGTCCCGTAGCTCCGGTAGGGCCGCCACGCCTCCGCGATCTCGCGCATCTCCGCCCGGCTCAGTTCCTCGCCGTCGTTGTAGACCCGCTCGATCCCCGTCCGCACCGCGAGGTCGCCGAGCGGGAGCACGTCCTCGCGGCCGAGCGCGAAGATGAGGTACATCCGCGCGGTCCACTCGCCGACGCCGCGGATCTCCGTGAGTCGGTCGACGACCGCCGCATCGCTTTCGCCCGCGACCCTCTCCCGGGTGAGCGCGCGCTCGTCGTCGCGGAAGGCGGCGGCGACGTTCCGCAGGTACTCGACTTTCGTGCCGCTGAGTCCGGCCTCGCGCAGGGCCGCCTCGTCGGCGGCGAGGACGCGGTCGGGCGTCGGGTCACCGCCGAGGACGTCCACGAACCGCTCGTGGATGGCCGCCGCGGAGGCGGTGGAGAGCTGCTGGTTCACGATCGAGGTACAGAGTCGGGCGAACTCGTCGTCCGCGGGCGCGATGTCGAGGAGCCCGTGGCGGTCGATCAGCGCCGCCATCGTCGGGTCCTCGCGCAGGGTGGCCGTGACCGGGTCGTCGGCATCGTCGGTGCCGTCGGTGCCGTCAGCGTCGTCGGCTCCGTCGTCCATGCTCAATCGAGGGAGACGCACGCGGGAGTACGTTCGGTTCCGCTCCGCTCGGAGCCTCCGGATTCGATTCCGATACCGCTCGGTCCGGAGCCGCGGGCCCGTCGAATAAACTCACCGCGCGTTTTACGTTTGGAAGATGGAAACGTTCAACCATGACGGTTCCGACCCTCAACCATGAAGCTCGAAGACGTCCAGCGCGTGACGGTGCTCGGGGCCGGAAACATGGGACACGGCATCGCGGAGGTGGCCGCGCTCGCCGGCTACGACGTGTCGCTGCGCGACATCAACGACGAACTCGTCCAGAAGGGGTACGACCAGATCGAGTGGTCGCTCGGCAAGCTCGCCGAGAAGGACCGGATCGGCGACGACGAGGCCGACGCCGCGCTCGACCGCGTCGACGCGTTCGTCGACCTCGGCGACGCGCTCGACGGCGCGGACGTCGTCGTCGAGGTCGTCCCCGAGAAGATGTCGATCAAGAAGGACGTGTACGACGAGGTCGTCGAACACGCGCCCGACGAGGCGGTCTTCGTCACCAACACCTCCAGCCTCTCTATCACCGAACTGTCGGAGGTCACCGACCGTCCCGAGCGGTTCTGCGGGATGCACTTCTTCAACCCGCCGGTACGGATGGACCTCGTCGAGGTCATCTCCGGGAAGCACACGAGCGAGGAGACGCTGGAGCTGATCGAGGGGCTCGCGGAGTCGATGGGGAAGACGCCCGTCCGCGTCCGCAAGGACAGCCCCGGCTTCATCGTCAACCGCATCCTCGTCCCGCTGATGAACGAGGCGGCGTGGGTCGTCGAGTCCGGCGACGCGACGATCGAGACGGTCGACTCGACGACCAAGTTCGGGATGGGCCTGCCGATGGGGTCGTTCGAGCTCGCCGACCAGGTCGGCATCGACGTGGGGTTCCACGTGTTGGAGTACATGCACGAGGTCCTCGGCGACGCCTACCGCCCCTGCCCGCTGCTCGCCGAGAAGGTCGAGGCGGAGACTCTCGGCAAAAAGACCGGAAAAGGGTTCTACGACTACGAGGACGGCGACGGCGCGCAGATCCCGAGCGACGCGGTCGACGAGGCCGTCAGCCGCCGCCTGCTCGCGGTGATGGCCAACGAGACGGCCGGCCTGATCGGCAACGACGTGGCCGACGCCGACGACATCGACGAGGCCGTCAAACTCGGCGCGGGCTTCCCCGACGGCCCGGCCAAGCTGGCCGACGCCGAGGGGCTCGACGCCCTCGTCGAGACGCTCGACGAACTCGCCGAGGAGACGGGCGAGGAACGCTACGAGGCGACCGATTACCTCCGCGAGGCCGCCGAGGCGGGCGGGTTCCGCGGCGGGAGCGGTGACGGCGACGACGCCGGCGAGGGGCCCGTCTACGAGGTGCTGAACGTGAGCGTCGACGACCGGGTCGGGCACGTCGAGATCGACCGCCCACACCGGATGAACACGATCAGCGGCGAGGTGCTCGACGAGCTGTCGGACGCGATCGATCAGCTCGACGGCGACGACGAGGTGCGCGCAATCTTGCTCTCCGGCGCGGGCGACCGTGCCTTCTCCGCGGGCGCGGACGTCCAGAGCATGGCCGCGGGCGGCGCGGACCCGATCCACGCCGTCGAGCTCTCCCGACAGGGCCAGCAGACGTTCGGGAAGCTCGAAGGATCGGACAAGCCCGTGGTCGCCGCCATCGACGGCTACTGTCTCGGCGGCGGGATGGAGCTCGCGACCGCCGCGGACATGCGGATCGCCTCCGAGCGCTCGGAGCTGGGCCAGCCCGAACTCGACCTCGGTCTGCTCCCGGGCTGGGGCGGCACGCAGCGGCTCGCCCGGATCGTCGGCGAGGGGCGCGCGAAGGAGATAATCCTCACCGCCGACCGCTACGACGCCGAGACGATGGCCGAGTACGACTTCGTCAACGAGGTCGTCCCGGACGACGAGCTCAACGAGCGGGCGCTGGAGCTGGCCGAACAGCTCGCCGGCGGCCCGCCGATCGCACAAAAGTATACGAAGCGCGCGATCCACGCCGGCCGGACCGACAACGAGGCCGGACTTGAGGTCGAAGCGATGGGCTTCGGCCACGTGATGAACACCGACGACCTCATCGAGGGCGTCACGGCGTTCATGGGCGACGGCGAGCCGGAGTTCGAAGGGAAGTGAGACATAGGTGAGGGCGAGGGGAACGGCCCCGTTTCGCCGGGGAACCGGTGAGACGCGAACTGGAGAGGGACAGGGAAAGACGCCGTCAAAGCCCCAGTCGCTCGGCGATACGTTGCTGGCTTCGGATCGCTGATCGACACGACCGCCGAAGCCCCAGTCGCGAGGACTCGATGCGCTCGCTGCGGTTCTCAGTCGCTCGCTCCGCTCGCTCCTTGCGGTCCTTGCGTCGCGCGTCTTCGTCCTCGCGACTGCCCCTTCGAGTCCCACCCCGCACCGCCCAGCACCTCACGCCTCCCCAGCCTCGTCGGTCGCCTCCGCTTCGCTCCGGCAACCGACTCCCTCACGCGGTGCTGCTTCGCGGTCGCCGGTGGCGACCGCTCGCAGGCACGCAGTGAGGCGCTACGCGCCTCTGGCAGCCGGCGGCGAAGCCGCCGGCGACGCCACCGCACTGCGGAGCTGTCGCTTTGCGGTCCTGTCTCGGTCGAAAAATTGCGGTCGGAGTTTCGGCGTCGGATTCGCGGCTTAGACGTACCCTTCCTCGACGAGCAGTTCGCCGTTGAGGAGGGACGCGCCGGCCGCGCCGCGGATCGTGTTGTGCGCGAGGCAGTTGTACTTCGCGCCGGCGTCGGTCGACTGGACGCCCCCGGCGACGATGCCCATCCCGCCCGCGTACGTGCGGTCGAGGCGGGGCTGCGGGCGCTCCGGCTCGTCGTCGCCGTACACCTTGATGAGCTGGTCGGGCGAGCTCGGGAGATCGCCCGCGCCCTCGAACGAGCGCATCGCCTCGCGGAGGTCCGCGGGCGAGGGGTCGTCGGCGAACTCGGCGAAGACGTTCTCCAGGTGGCCGTCGAGCGTCGGGATCCGGTTACAGGAGGCGACCACGTCGGCGTCGTGGAGGCTGACCGTCGCGCCGTCGAACTCGCCGAGCAGCTTGCGCGACTCCGTCTCCATCTTGTCCTCCTCGCCGCCGATGTGCGGGATGGCGTTGTCGATGATCTCCATCGAGGTGACGCCGGAGTAGCCCGCCCCCGAGACGGCCTGAAGCGTCGAGACGCGGACGCTCTCTAAGCCGAACTCGTCGATCGCCGCGAGCGTCGGCACCATCGTGATCGTCGAGCAGTTCGGGTTCTTCACGAGGGCCCCGTCCCACCCGCGCTCGTCGCGCTGGACCTCGATGAGATCGAGGTGGTCGGGGTTGATCTCCGGGATCGTGAGCGGCACGTCCGCCGCCATGCGGTCGTTCGAGGAGTTCGAGGAGACGACGTACCCTTCTTCGAGGAACGCCGGTTCGACCTCGGCGGCGACGCCCGAGGGCAGCGACGAGAAGAGGAGATCCACGTCGTCGTCCGCGATCCCCTCAGGCGTCGTCTCGGCGACCTCCATCTCGGCGACGTCGCCCGGGATGGGCGTGTCGACGCGCCACTTCGCCGCCTCGCGGTAGGTCTCGCCCGCGCTCTCCGAACTCGCGGTGACCGCCGCGAGGTCGAAGGTGGGGTGATCGTCGAGCAACTGGATGAACCGCTGGCCCACAGCGCCCGTCGCGCCGAGGATACCGACTCGGACTGACATTGCGCGTGGGTCCGTGACAGGGACGTAAGTGCGTTCGGATACGCGTCGACTCCGCCGGGTGCGACAGGCGCAGTGCCGGAACGTCGGTCCGATCGCGCGGCGTGGCGTTCCGGTCGGCAGCCCCTATTAAATACCCATGTGTAGTACTCCCACGGTATGTCTGAGTTCGGAGCACTGTCGGTCGTCCCGCCGCTGCTCGCCATCGCGCTGGCGATAGTCACCCGCAAGGCGATCCTCTCGCTGTTCCTCGGCATCTGGTCGGGGGCGGTGATCTACACGGGCGGGCTCGGGATCGTCCAGACGTTCGACTGGATCGTCGCGGCGATCATCGCCGACGACGGGTTCCAGGCGACGATCCTCGTGTTCACGCTGCTGCTCGGCTCCGGCGTCGCGATGGTGTGGAACCTCGGCGGGACCTACGCCGTCCGCGACTGGGCGGTCGAACGGCTCGACACGCAGCGCAAGGCGGGGCTGGCCGCGTGGGCGCTCGGGGTCGTCCTCTTTTTCGACGACTACGCCAACACCGCCATCGTCGGCTCGGCGATGAAAGACGTCTCCGACCGGCTCCGGATCTCCCGCGAGAAGCTCTCGTACATCGTCGACTCGACCGCCGCGCCCGTCGCCACGCTGGGCATCTCCTCGTGGGTCGCGTTCCAGCTGTCGCTTATCGACGACGGGTACGCGGAGGCGGGCGTCGCCGAGGTGAACCGCCCCAGCACCTTCGAGGTGTTCCTCGCGTCGATCCCGTTCAACATGTACGCGATCCTCGCGGTCGCGATGGTCGCCATCGTGGTGCTGTGGGGCCGCGACTACGGGGAGATGCTGACCGCCGAACACCGCTCGTGGACGACCGGTCACGTCACCCGCGAGGGCGCGGAGCCGATGCAGGACGTCGCCGGCGAACTGGGCGAGCCGCCGGCGTCGACGCCGCGGCTGATCAACTTCTTCGCGCCGGTCGCCGTCCTGATCGCCGTCACGGTCGCGACCGCGTTCTGGTCGGGCGGCTTCGCGCCGGCGGGCTTCCTCTCCGACCTCCTCGCGGCCGAGTTCGGGAGCGCGGGCGACCGCCTGTGGAACGCCGTCATCGGGGCCGACTTCGCGACCGCGCTGATGATCGGCGCGTTCGGTATGGTGCTGTCCGGGTTCGCGCTCGGGAAGATCTACGGGATCTTCGGCGTCGGCGACGCGACGGAGTACACGGTCGACGGGTTCGGCATCATGCTCACCGCGGTGTCGATCCTCGTGCTCGCGTGGGGGATCGGCGAGGTCATCTCCGCGCTGGAGACGGGTCGGTACGTCGCGGAGGCGACCGTCGGGACGGTCCCTGAGCCGGTCCTCCCGGCGCTCGTGCTGGTCGTCGCCGGGTTCATCGCCTTCTCGACGGGCACCTCGTGGGGGACGATGGGGATCATGACGCCCATCGCGGTCCCCATCGCCTGGGAGATCAGCGGCGGCGGCGCGGCGGGCCACACCCTCGTCGCGGTCATGGTCGGCGTCATCTTCTCCGGGGCGATCTTCGGCGACCACAGCTCTCCGATCTCCGACACGACGGTGTTGTCGGCGACGTTCACCGGCGCGGACCTCGTCGACCACGTCCGCACCCAGATCTACTACGCGGTCACCGTCGGGCTGGTCTCGGTGGCGCTGCTGCTCGTCTGGGGCTTCTTCGGGGTCACACCGTTCGTGTTGCTTCCAGTGGGCGTCCTGACGCTCGTCGCGCTCGTCTACCTCCTCTCCGAGTTCGACGCCCGCCGCCGGGGGATCGACCCCGTCTCGGTCCGCGAGGCGCAGACCGACGACGGCGAGCGAGTCGTCGTCGCGGGGACCGAACAGGACGATTAAGCCGCTCGACGCCGAAGTCCGGGTGCGCGCCATCAGTCCCCGCCCGAGTACTCCCCGATGGGAGCGATGACAGCGCGGAGAACCCAGGCGCGTCACACCGGTCGCTGACGCGACCCGCCCGTCGCCGCGCAGGCGACCGCCCGCCACGAGGGTTTCCCGGTCGACGCGGCACGCCGCCGGAGATGAGACCGGTCGTTAGTGTCGCGGGCGTACATTCAATCCACTGAGCAACCGCTCTGTTCGTCTTCGACCGGCCAAACACTCAAGACTCACGTGCGCTTACGTTTCGCTATGGCGACGATCGAGATCGACGATGACGTCTACGAGGCGTTACAGCTTCCGGAAAGGGAGCGTTCGCCCGCATTGAAGCGGGAGTTGGCGGTCTCACTATACGCCCAGGATGTGCTCTCGTTCGGGAAGGCCCGAGCTCTGGCGGGCCTGTCGAAGCGAGAGTTCCAAGACCTTCTGGGCGAGCGCGAGATTCCCCGACATTACGGCAAACGGGAACTCGAAGAAGACCTCGGATATGCGGAATAGCGGGCTGGTCGTCTCGGATACGTCCCCGCTCCTGAACCTCGCGCTTATCGACCGGCTCGATCTCCTCCAGTCTCAGTTCTCCGACGTCACGGTTCCACGGCAGGTCTGGGATGAATTGACCGACGGGCAGGATGGACTGGAGGCACTGCGTGAGTTGCGCGACGACGGGTTTCTACATCTTGTCGAGGTGGAACGCTCGGACTTGTTCGTGGAACTTTTCCACGAGCTCGACCTCGGTGAGACGGCGGCAGTCTGCTATGCTGTCGAGGAGAACGCTGACCTCGTTTTGCTCGACGAGCGGGACGGCCGGCGCGTGGCCCGCAGACACGACCTGGATGTCACGGGTGTAATTGGCATCCTGCTTCGCGGAGCGAAGACGGGCGAGGTGAACCTACAACACGAACTCGACGCGCTCCGTGAAGCCGGATTCTGGATTTCCGACAACCTCTACGAACAGATTCTCTCCGAAGTCGAGTAGTCGTCCTTCACCGAATAGACAGCCGCAGCCACCAGATTCCCCTTCCATTGAGCCTACTAGTAGATTGTCGCCCGGTAGTGTCGCGGGCGATACTCCGGATCCCCGAGCGACGGCGCTGGCGCGCGAGACGGCGAGCGCGCCGCCGATCCGTCGACCGTGGATCACCCGCCACTGTGGACCACTCGTCACCTCGGGTCGCCCGTCAGCCGTCGATCACCGCGGCTCGACGCGAACCGAGAGGTCGTCCACGTAGTGGGTCGCGTCCGCCTCCCAAATCACTGCGGTGCCGACCGCGAGGTACAGCGTGTCCGTCGACAGTTCGGGCGTCGTCCACTCGAAGGCGTACTCGCGCCAGCCGTCCGCGAGCCACAGCGAGTCGCGCAGCCCGCCGTAGGGCGTCTCGCCGAGGTCCGTGGTGTTGAGTCCCGGCTGCGGGAACTCCTCTTCCGTCTCCGGCGGCTCGGGACCCAGCCGCATCAGTGCGTGTCGGATCGTGTTGAACGACTCCGACTCGCTCCAGAACTGCCCGCTCACCTCGATCTGATACGACCCGCCGGACTCGACGGGGACGGGATGGACCGCCCACGTGACCCCGTCGTCGTAATCTCCCTGATTCCAGATCCGGAGGGAGCCGTCTCCCGACGCCGCCTCTGCGTCGGAGACATCCACCTCCCAATCGAAGTCGGCGAGGTCGACCTCGGGACCGATTGCGGCTCCCGTCTCCCAGTCGCCGAGGCCCTCCTCGAACCCCTCCGTGAACGCCGGGTCGTCGCCGCCGCCGGACCCCGCACAAC
>NZ_CBVY010000002.1:377090-381295 GCF_000513435.1 Halorubrum sp. AJ67
CCTATCCCCTGTGTGCCTTGCCTCCCACGACTAGGCCCGCCGCGCCGCCGGCCCGAAGCACGTCACGTCGTCGCACGGCGGCCGCGCGTTCGTTCATAACGAGCGTCACGACGAGCGACCGCCCCATAAGTATACGATGCGTTACGGAACGGGAGACGGGACCCGCCGGCCGACCGGATCGCCCCCGTCGTAAGCCACAACCCGCGCCTCGCCGAAGGAAACCTATGTCGACAGACACCGGTCTGGCCGTCACCCTCGTTCGCAACGCGACCGTCCTCGCGACCGTCGGCGAGACGACGTTCCTCGTCGATCCGCTGTTCGCGGAGCAGGGCGCGACGCCGCCGATCGACGACACGCCGAACGACCGCCGGAACCCGCTCGTGCCGATGCCCGACGTCGACCTGTCGCACGACGCGGTGATCGTCACCCACCGCCATCCCGACCACTTCGACGACGCCGCGAGGGAGGCGCTCGACGCCGACGTGCCGCTGTTCTGCCAGCCCGCCGAGGCGGACGCGTTCGTCGACGAGGGGTTCACCGACGTGCGACCGGTGGAGGACGAGGCGTCGTTCGACGGGGTCACCGTCCGTCGGACTCCCGGTCGACACGGTCACGGCGAACTGGCCGAGCGAATGGGACCGGTCTCCGGGTTCGTCCTCGACGGGACGGAGACGCTGTACGTCGCCGGCGACACGGTCTGGTACGAGCCGGTCGCGGAGACGCTAGCGGAGTCCGACCCGGACGCGGTCGTCCTCAACGGCGGCGCGGCGCGGTTCAATCAGGGGGAGCCGATCACGATGGGCGTCGAGGGCGTCGCCGCCGTGCGCGACGCCACCGACGCCGCGGTCGCCGTGGTCCACATGGAGGCGATCAACCACTGCCTGCTGTCGCGCGAGGAACTGCGCGCGGAGACGGAGGACGTGCTGGTGCCGGAGGACGGTGAGCGGATCGAGTTCTGACCCCGAGTCTGCGCGAGTTTTATTCCTGTCTGACCGGACACCGCCTCTGACACCGACTGGCGGCCTAGGAGGGTTTATCCGATCGCACGAACATCCTGTCTCATGACGCAACCGCAGGCCGGCGAGCAGTTGGTCGGCGCGTACTTCCGCGTCATCGAGGAGTGCGACCTCGTGACGTACAACCAGCGGTCGATGGAGCGGAGCGACCAGATGGAACTCGACGTGCTCGGCGTCAAATCAACCTCCGAGGGTCAGCGGATCTTCGCCTGCGAGGTAATCACCCATCTCGACGGGCAGCTCTACTCCGGATCGCCGGACACCGAAGAGTGGGCTGACTACGGGAACGACAGCTACCAGTACAGCTTAGAGCGGATCACGGAGAAGTTCGAGCGGATCGTCGCCTACCTGCGGGGGGTATTCGATGACCTCGAACTGGCCGAGATCCAACTGTGGGCCCCGTACGTCAGCGAGGGATACCAGACCGAGGGCTTGGCCGAGGTCGCCGACCGGATCGAAGCCGCCCACGGTGTCACGGTGCGGCTCGTCCTCAACGACGCGTACACGGAGCGCATGACCGAACTCCGCGAAGCGGCGGCCTCGTCGACAAAGGACTACAGCGAGGCCGGGTTTCGATACCTACAGATCCTCGAAGGGATGCGTTGACGCGGGGTGGCGGCGACGCGGGACCAGCTGCGGGTCGGTGAGATGAACAGGATCGTGTTCTCGGTGATTTTGTCGAGATATTTAAACTCGTACACCAGCCCTCACCCAACGACGTGTCCGCAAGGAGATCGGACAACAAAGCAATGAGAAGGCCTCTGGATCCAGTCAGAGCATTACCAGAAAAATGTCGGCATTAGGCATGCTCAGAGTGTGATGAAGATATCGGGGACCCCCGGAGATTTTCTGTCCACCACCCGAACTGAATAGCATGTCGCGTCGTTCGGATCTCGACGATTTATACGATCTTCTCGACTGTCTCGAAGCGAACGTCGGTGGGAAACGACGCCTCAGAGACTGTACTGGGTATATGAACTGGCCTGAACGGGGCGTCTATTTCTTTTTCACAGAGGAGACGCGGGACTCGACCGGCCAGCTCCGACTGACCCGCGTCGGAACGCACGCCGTCTCGTCGGGATCGGGAACGTCGTTGTGGAACCGACTGCGGACGCATCGGGGTGCGAACCGCGGGAGCTACGAGGGTGGTGGGAACCACCGCGGCTCGGTGTTCCGCAAGCACGTGGGACGAGCGATGATCGAACGGGACGGTCTCCACGACGAGTATCCCCACTGGGGTGAAGGATCCAGTGCGGACCGCGAGCGTCGTCTCGCGGAGTTGGACCACGAACACCGCGTGAGTGAGTACATCCGAGATCTCCCATTCTTGTGGGTTGCCGTCGACGACGAGCCCGGTCCGCAAAGCGACCGCGCCTACATCGAACGCAACGCGATCGCACTCGCCAGCAACTATCGAAAAGAGACCATCGACCCTCAAAGTGACAGCTGGTTGGGGCGAAACAGTCCTCACGAGAAGATCACTGACTCAGGCCTATGGAACGTCTATCACGTCGAAGAGGCGTGTGATCCGGCGTTCTTGGATCGATTAGCCGGTGCCGTATCGGAAACCACCGCACCGTGATCTGCTGGTGAAAGGAAGAAGGTCCGGGTGCGAGAATCGAACCTCAGTCGGACGCGCTCGCTTCGCTGCGCCCGACCTCCCTGCTTCGATTCTCGCCTTCCAGCGTTTCCACTCCTCCCTTCGGTCGTCGTGAAAAGGTCCGGGTGCGAGAATCGAACCCGCGTCTCAGCCTCCACAAGGCTGAAGGATAGTCCACTACCCTAACCCGGACGCGCGTCGACAACTACCTCGCTTCGATAAATAACGGTTACGACTCCCGGACGGGCGTGGCACGGAGTGGCGACCGAGAGAGAGTGACGCCCCCGAACCGAGCGCCCTCTCTGTCCCGACCACCGCGTCGTTTTTGAGGGTCGCGGGCGTAGCGACGCCAACTCGTGGCCTTTACCGACAAGATCTACGTGAAGAACCACCGGCAGCTCGCCTCCCAGCTGGAGACGAACATCCCGAAGGGGGCGTTCGCCGGCGCGACCCTCGATCTGCTGTTCACCGGCGACGGCCTCTCGAAGCTCGACGAGACGACCCGGGACCGCGTCCTCGATTTCGCCGAGGACTTCCTCGACTGTACCTGCGACGCGAACCCCTACTGCGGCTGTCCCGAGGAGAAGTTCATGCGCTACGTCCTCGAACTGCGCGCCGAGGGGCTGGGGCCGCAGGCCATCGTCGACGTGATGACCGACGACTACATGGTGTACGCGTACACCGGCGACGTGCTCTCGTTCCTCGACGACTCCGTCAGGAAGCTGGAGGCCATCGAGACGCTCGCCGACGTCGACGGCAACGGAGAAATGTCCGAACGCGCGCGGAAGCGGAAGCGAGAGCTGTCAGGGTAGCGGACGGGCGCAGTCGGAGCCGTCGCGGGGACGGACCCGTCGGACTCAGTCGTCTTCGGGCGACGCGACGCCCGGTCCGATCTCCTCGGCCGGCGGGCCTCCCTCCGTGAGGTTCCCGTCGCGCCAGGTGTCCCGGTTAAACCAGAGGTACGCGACGACGCCGCCGACGACGTTCGAGACGGGGAAGGCGATCCACAGGCCCATCGCCCCGAGGGAGCCGGCGGCGACCCACGCGACCGGGAGCCGGACGAACCCGAGGGTGATCAGGGAGATGACGGCCGCGATCATCGTGTGCCCCGCGCCGCGGAACCCGCCGGTGTACGCGCGCATCACGCCGATAAACCCGAAGGAGAGGCCGCTCACGCGGAGGAAGGTCGTCGCGTGGTCGACCACCGCCGGGTCCGGGGAGAAGACGCCCGCGATCGGTCTCGCGGCGAGGACGATGACCCCGCCGCCGACCGTGAGCAGGACGAGCATCGCGCGCGCGCCGAAGTGGTTCGTGTCGGCGGCGCGGTCCAACTCCCCAGCGCCGATGTTCTGTCCGGTCATCGTCTCGATCCCCTGCGAGACGGCGAGCGCCGGGAGGAAGATCACGGAGAAGATCCGCGTCCCGATGCCGTACGCCCCGCTGACCGCGTTCGGGAAGTTTGCGACCACGACGAGCAGCGCGGTGATCGACACCGACCGCGCCGCCCCTTCCGCGGAGGCCGGCAGCCCAATTCCGAGGACGGTCTTCCCGAACTCCGGGTCCGGGAGCATCTCCGAGAGCCGGATCTG
>NZ_CBVY010000002.1:381687-382867 GCF_000513435.1 Halorubrum sp. AJ67
CGGTGAACCCCGTCGCGTCGAGCGCCGCGGCCTCCAGCCCGCCGAGTCCGAGCGCGCCGAACAGCGGGTTCGCCTCGAACCCGAAGATGAAGACCGGGTCGAGGAGGATGTTGAGGACCACCGAGCCGGCCATGACGTACATCGGCGTTACCGTGTCCCCGTAGCCGCGCATGAGCGCCATGAACACCGCAAAGCCGAAGACGGCGAACAGGCCGACGGCGTAGACGCGCATGTACTCGACGACGAGCGGCGCGACCGTCTCGTTCACGCCGAGGAGCGCGGTGATGTCGTCGACGAAGACGTACCCCAACACGCCCAGCACGACGGAGATGACGGCCGCGTAGGCCATCGTCTGCGAGGCGGCGTACGCGGCGCGCTCCTCGTTGCCGGCCCCGGTGTGTTGGGCGACGAGGACGCTCCCCGCGACGGAGACGCCGAGCGCCAGCGAGATCATCAGGAAGACGATCGGGAACGCGAACGTGATCGCGGACAGCGCCTCGGTGCTGTAGCGGCCGAGCCAGAACGTGTCGGCGAGGTTGTACAGCACCTGAAAGAGGTTCTGGACGACGATCGGCAGGGAGAGGAAAAACAGCGGCCACCCGATGTCGCCCGAGGTGAGGTCCAGGTCGTCGGCCCCCTTGAACAGCGAGTCGATCGCGTCGCGGAGTCCCATCAGCGGATCGCCTCCGGACAGGTTACGTCGTCGCACCCGTGGAAGGGACTGTGCGCGCCGTGGAGCGGGCTGTACGCGGCGTCGGGGATCGGCCGTTCCGTGTCGTCCATTCGGTTCGTACCAATACTGACTGACTGGTCAGTCAAAAAAGTTCTGAAGCCGGCGGGTGGCGACGCCACGCTTCCCGGACGGAGATAGCGGCCGAACGGTCTAAGTGCGCGCGCGCCCGAAATCGGGCAATGAGTCTTCGGCCCGCGTGGCTAACGTTCAGGCGATACGCGGCGGCGACGACGGGGATGACGCTCGTCCTCTTCTCGCTCGGCGTCTACACGGCGGCGACCGGGTCCGGGCTGGCGTGTCAGGCCCAGTGGCCGCTGTGTTCCGACCAGCTCATCCCCGCGCTGACGATCAACCCCGACTTCATCGAGTGGTTCCACCGGGCGTGGGCGATGGTGACCGGCTTCCTCATCGTCGGGGTCGCCGGGTGGACGTGGCTCGGCTCCGGCT
>NZ_CBVY010000002.1:383884-387315 GCF_000513435.1 Halorubrum sp. AJ67
GGTCGGGCTACGACGGTCTCGACGCCGACACTGCCGGTACGGTCCGCGCGCTCAGTGCCGGATCGATGGCCGCACTCGTCGGCACGCTCCTGCTCGGCCGTGACCTCGTGTTGTACACCGCGGCGTGGGAACGGATCAACCTTGTCGTGTTGGGCGTCGCGGTCGCGCTCGCCGCGGCCGCCGCGTTGACCCTCCGCGGAAGCGACGAGGTGCGCGACGGGTCGGTTCCGATCGGCGGCGACTGAGTTCCGATCGGCGGCGACCGCCGCCCGGAACCGTGACCGTTTGACTGGAACGATCCTGTTAGATGGCCGGCGTCCGGCAAGTATTGCTTGTCTGCGGTCGAAACGTTGAAACCGTGATCGGACCAGCAACGGTGTATGGACGAAGATAGCTTCGTGAAGCGTCGGCAGTACCTGACCGCGGTCGGCGCGGCCGGCCTCGCAGCCACCGCCGGCTGTTCCGGTGGCGGCAGCGACGGCGGCGACGGTAGCGACGGGGAAGACGGCATGGACGGCGACGACGGATCGGACGGCGACGACGGTACGGACGGTGACGACGGGTCGGACGGCGACGATGGGGAGACCGAGACGGTCACCATCGGCTCGGACATTCCGTACCCGCCGTTCGAGTACCGGAACGAGGCCGGCGATCTCATCGGGTTCGACGTCGAGATCGCCGAGGCGGTGTTCGCGGACCAGCTCGGACTGGACTACGAGTTCCAAGAGACCTCCTTCGACGGTATCATCCCGTCGCTGAACAACGCGAACTTCCGCGTCATCATGAGCGCGATGACGATAAACGACACGCGGGCCGAGTCGGTCGACTTCTCCGACCCGTACTTCACCGCGTACCAGACCGTCATCGTGTTGGAGGCCGACGACATCTCCTCGCGCGAAGACCTCCGGGGCACGACGGTCGGCGTTCAGCGCGGGACCACCGGCGAGGCCGCCGCCGAGGACCTCCAAGAGGAGTTCGACGGCGAGCTCACGATCGAGAGCTACGACCAGATCAACGGCGCGTTCGACGCGCTGCTCAACAACCAAGTCTCGGCGGTCATCAACGACAACACGGTGAGCGCCGAGTTCGTCGCGGAGACCGACGGCGTCGTGTTCCTCGAAGGGGACGGCGTCGCCGCCGACCGCGACGACGCGCCGCCGTACCTGACGCTGACCATCGAGGAGTACGGGATCGCGTTCCGGCAGGACGACGACGAGTTCAGACAGGAGGTCAACGACGCCCTCGCGGCGATCCGCGAGGACGGGACGTACGACGAGATCTACAACGAGTACTTCGAGGGCTGAGCCCCTTCGATCCCCTCGCGTTTCACTTGACATCTAATGGCAACACAGACAGAATCGGAGTCGAGTGCCGGCGGCGTCATGATGCGCGACCGGCTGGTCAGACGAGTCGGTGAGGCGGCCGCCGCCGGGTTCGTGCTGGCAATCGGCGGACTGCTGGCGTGGATCCTCTCGACGCAGGTCGACTACCGGCTCCTCTCGTCGCCGCTCATCGCCCGACGGTTCGCGGAGGCGTTCTTCCTCGTCGTTCGGATCGTCGTGATTTCGAGCCTGTTTTCGGTGTCTCTCGGGATCCTCGTCGGACTCGGTCGGATCTCGACGTCGGGGGTGACCGGACGGATCGCGAAGGGGTACGTCGAGTTCTTCCGCGGGACCCCCCTTCTGTTCCAGCTGTTCGTCATCTACTTCGGCGTGCCGCGGCTGTGGGCGACCGGACAGTTCCCCATCCCGGACTGGGCGGTCCCGGCGGCGATCATCGGACTCACGCTGAACCACGGGGCGTACGTCGGCGAGGCGATCCGCGGCGGGATCGACGCCGTCCCGGACGGACAGATGGAGGCGGCCCGCTCGCTCGGGATGTCGCGGGTGATGGCGCTGCGGGAGGTCGTGCTCCCGCAGGCGTGGCGCAACGCGCTCGCGGCCATCGGCAACGACCAGATCATCTTGGTGAAAGACACCTCGCTGCTCACGGTCATCGCCGTCCCGGAGATCATGAGCGTGTTCCGGAACATCAACAGCAACCAGCTCGACCCGTGGACCCCGCTCGTGTGGGTGTGCGTGCTGTACCTCGCTATCACGATGTCGATGAGCCAACTCGTCAACGGACTGGAACGCCGGTCGGACTGGGGTTCGGACAGCCGGATGTTCGGTCGGCTGTCCGGTCTCGGCTCCGGCGGCGATACAGAGGGAGGTGAGGAGCCGTGACCGGTCCGCTGGTCGAGTTCGACGGCGTCGACAAGTCGTTCGGAGACACGCAGGTGCTGTACGACGTCGACCTCTCCGTCGACGAGGGGGAGGTCGTCGTCGTCATCGGGCCGTCCGGCTCCGGGAAGTCGACGCTGCTCCGGTGTGCGAACAGGCTAGAGGAGATTCAGGGGGGCGACATCCGTCTCGACGGGCGGTCCGTGATCGAGACGAACATCAACGAGATCCGCCAGCAGATCGGGATGGTGTTCCAGTCGTTCAACCTCTTCCCGCACAAGACCGCCCTCGAAAACGTCGCGCTCGCGCCGGAGAAGGTCAAGGGCGAGCCGGAGGCCGAGGCGAAGGAGGCCGCGTCGGAGCTCCTCGATCGCGTCGGACTCGCCGACCAGGCCGAGTCGTATCCGGGCGCGCTCTCGGGCGGCCAACAGCAGCGCGTCGCCATCGCCCGCGCGCTCGCGATGGAGCCGAAGACGATGCTGTTCGACGAGGTGACGAGCGCGCTCGACCCCGAACTCGTCGGCGAGGTGTTGGACGTGATCGAGGGGCTCGCCGCCGACGGCATGACGATGGTCCTCGTCACCCACGAGATGGGGTTCGCCCGGGAGGTCGGCGACCGGATCGTCCTGATGGCCGACGGCCGGGTCGTCGAGCGGAGCGAGACGGAGTCCTTCTTCGAGGAGCCGGCGACCGAGCGCGGTCAACAGTTCCTCTCGCGGCTGTTGTAAGCCCTTCCGCGGCCGGTGTCGGTTCCTCTTGGGTCGATCTCAGAGGTCGGTGACGACCTCGACGCCCCGTGCGTCGTACTCCTCCATGGCCGCGAGCCGCCCCGACACCTCCGACAAGGACAGCTCGCTGGTGACCAGCGCGCCCGGATCGATGTCGGTCGCCTCGATCAGCGCGAACAGGTCCGGGTAGCTCGTCGGCGGCATCCCGCGCGAGCCGATAAAGGAGATCTCCCACCGGGTCATCCAGTCGGTCGGGAGCGACACCTCACCCCGCTCGGCGTCGGTCGTGAGCCCGACCTGGACGTGGGTGCCGCGCGGCCGCAGCGACCGGACCGAGTTGCGACAGGTCTCGGCGATTCCGAGGGCGTCGAGCGACACGTCCGCGCCGCCGTCTGTGAGGTCGCGGACGCGCTCCGGGACGGTTCGGGCTCCGCCGTCCTCGGCGGTCGGGTTCACGGTCGCGTCAGCGCCGGACTCGGTC
>NZ_CBVY010000002.1:388746-390203 GCF_000513435.1 Halorubrum sp. AJ67
GCCGCAGGCGTCCACGCGGACGACGGCCCCGTCGGGTGCCGGTTCGGGGCCCAGAACGTCGCGGACCGCGAGCGGCTCGCCGTACTCTCGCAGGATCGCTGCGCGCATACGTCCACACACCGGCGGACGGGACAAAGTTCCCTCGGCGGTCCCTCCCGATCGGGGCCGACGGATTCCCTGCCGAGTCGGCTACCGGGTCGCCCGAACCGATTATTTCGCGTGTTTTCGAGTTGATCTCACCGTATGACAAGTGATAGGCGAGTAAGGTTTATCATGGCAGAATAGCCTCGTTGACACGTGTCGGAACGAATGGAACAGCGCCCCGGAATCGCGTACCGTCGTCCCGAGGGCGACGCCTCTCGGTTCGTGGTCGAGGCCGCCGGAGACCCGCGGCTCGACCTGCCGGAGCGACCGGACGGGGGGTGGCTCGGTTGCGTGGCCGACGAGGACCGTGACCGGCTCCGCGCGGCCTTAGAGACCGGTCCCGTCGACATCGTGTACCGGGTCGAGAGCGGCGCGGAGTCGCAGTGGATCCACGAGCGCGGCCGGGAGACCGACGGCAGCGACGTGGTCGGTTACCTCTTCCCGGCGGACGAGCGCGTCGAGCGCCGGCGTCGGCTGGAGCGACAGCGGGAGCGGCTAGAGGAGTTCGCGAGCGTCGTCTCTCACGACCTCCGGAATCCCCTCTCCGTCGCGGTCGGGAACGTCGAACTGGCCGACGACATCGACGGCGACGCGGCGACGGAGCGGTTAGAGCGGGCCCTCGACGCGCTCAACCGGATGGACGACCTCATCGGCGAGCTCCTGACGCTGGCCCGGGAGGGAGAGACGGTTCGGACCGCAGAGCCGACGGAGCTGCGGTCGGTCGTCGATCGGGCGTGGGAGACCGTCGGCGAGCCGGCCGACGCCGCCCTCGTCGTCGACGGACCGCTCGGGACGGTCTCGTGCGATCCCGACAGGCTCCGACAGGCCTTCGAGAACCTCTTCCGAAACGCGCTCGAACACGGGACGCCCGGCGGCGTCGACGCCCTCTCCGGCCCCGGACCGACCGGAGACGAATCCGAGACGGGTTACCACATCGCGTCCGGGACGCTCTCGACGCGCGAGGAGGAACCCGCGGACGTCGAGGACGCGGCGGTCCGCGTCCGCGTCGGCCGGACCGACGACGAATTCTACGTCGCGGACGACGGTCCGGGTATCGATCCCGACCAGCGGGACGCCGTCTTCGAGCCCGGACACACCACCGCCCCCGACGGCACCGGCTTCGGGCTGGCGATCGTCGAGCGGATCGCGGAGGCGCACGACTGGGCCGTCTCGGTGACGGAGAGCCGAGAGGGCGGCGCGCGGTTCGAGTTCGTCTGCGACGGTCCGCTCAACGTCGGGGAATCGCCCGAAAACGAGTCGAACCCGACGCACAGCGCGTGAGCGGCCGCGACGCGCGGCAGCGAGCCGGTCAC
>NZ_CBVY010000002.1:391575-394125 GCF_000513435.1 Halorubrum sp. AJ67
GTTCGCGAGCGCGTGGGCCGCGCTCGTCTTTCCGACGCCCGGGCTGCCGTGGAGGACGACCGCCTCATGGTGATCGTCCCACGAGCGGGCCCACTCCGCGAACGCGTCGCGGGCCTTGTCGTTGCCGCGCACCTCCGAGAGCGTGCTCGGGCGGTACTTCTCCGTCCAGTCGGCCATTACCGGGGGAAGGGGCGAGCCGCGTTTAGTGGTTGCGGAGCGACAGCGGTCGACGTCGGCGGACGCCACTCCGAACCGCCCGACGGCCGAGTCGTCGGCCGTTGCCCCGTGACCGATCCGATCCGAAGTCGCGGACGGTGAGGTAGCGACGAGGCGTTCGAACCCGCGAACGCCCGTTCGGAGTTCGTCAGAGATATTGGCGGTATCCAGTGGTATGCCAAGTGATTTAGCCGATCCATCGCAAGTCAGCGTGTGTCAGAGAACATTGATCGACGGAAGTTCCTCGCGGGCGTGGGAACGGTGTCGAGCGTCGCGGTCGCGGGATGTTCGGGCGAAGAGGACCCGGTCGAGGAATCCGGAGCCGACGGGAACGGTTCGGACGCCGACGGCGACGGCCAAGACCAGCTGAACGCCGGGCAGCTTCAGCTCATCCAGAACCCCCGGGCGACGCTGGACCCGATCGGGATCTCGGGCGGCATCAACGCGTGGATGAGCTCGCAGGTCCACGAGCAGCCGTTCACCTACGCCGACGGGACCGCTCCCGTCGAGTCGATGCTCGTCGACGAGTACACGGTCTCCGACGACTACCTGACGTACACGTTCACGTTCAAGGAAGGCGTCTCGTTCCACAACGGCGGGGAGCTGACCGCCTCCGACGCGGTCTACTCGTGGCGGCGGCTCGCGGAGTCGGAGAACAACCGCAACAACCAAGACCGGATCGTCAGAGGGCCGATGTCGGTGGCCCACGAGACCAACGAGGACGGCGAAACCGTCCCCGGGTCGTTAGCGTTGGAGGCCGTCGACGAGTACACGGTCGAGATGACGCTGGAGGAGCCGTTCCAGAACACGCTCGGGAACCTCGCCGACCTCCGATTCACCGTGATCCCCGAAGGGATCGTCGGCGACATCGAGGGGTACGACGGCGAGGTGCCGTACGACGAGTGGTCGACCGAACGGCTCACCGGGACGGGGCCGTTCCAGTTCGTCCGCTGGGACCCCGGAAACGAGATCGTCGTCGAGCGCTTCGACGACTACCGCGGATCGGTGGCGAACATCGACGGGATCCGCTGGCAGATCCTCGAGGACCCGAACGCTCGGTACACCCGCGCGGTGAACGAGCAGAACGTCGACATCTTCAACATGCCGCGGTCGCAGTTCGACCCGGCACTACTGGAGGTCGACCAGGAGATCGACGAGGACCGGAGTCAGGGCACCTACGGCCCGGTCGGAGGCGAGACCCTCAACTACGGCGAGACGAGCCTCCCGCGAACGCAGTATCTGATCTTCAACACGCTTCGAGTCGAAGAGCCGGCGCGGAAGGCCATCGCGTACATCGTCAACCAAGAGCAGATCACGGAGACGGCCGTCCGGGGGCAGGGCGAACCCGCCTACTTCCTGACGCCGCCCAGCGCGTTCCCCGAGGGCGCGAGCAACTACCGCCAGACGGCACAGGAGGACTACCCGTACGGGTACGCGGAGTCCGACCTCGACGCCGCTCGTCAGGTGATGGAGGAGGCCGGATACACCGCGGACGACCCGTACGAGACGACGCTACAGTTCCCGTCCGACCGGCAGGCCTCGGAGTGGGGCGAGATCGCGAACCTGCTGCGCGATCAGGCAGAGGCGGTCCACATCGACCTGGAGATCGAACAAGCGCCGATCGCGACGCTCACCAACCGGGCCATCGAAGGGGACATCACCATCTACGCGGTGTGGAACGAGCTCAGCTGGCTGGAGGCCGACTCGATGCTGCGGTTCGCGTACCCGAACGAGTTCGCGTGGTCTCGGTGGGGTGCCGAAGCGGAGTACGAGTACGACCAGCTGTCCGACGCCGCACAGCGCGCCACGGACGCGTGGGGACGCTACGAGGAGAACCGTGTGCCGTCTGAAGACGCCCAAGAGACCCGAGACGATGCGTACCTCGAGATCGAGCGCGCCAACTGGGCGGACATGACGATGCTGCCGCTGTGGCACCCCGTCGAGGAGCTGTACTGGTACGACTGGGTCGAGGGGCTGGAGATGCACGGGTCACAGCGTCGCCCGCAGCTCAACGAGATCTCGCTGAACCGCTAACGAGCGACGCGGACCGACCGCGACCGACGGTCACCGACGCGGGGTCTCGTCGGACTCGGCGCGGCGCGCGGTCGGGTCGGCGTACGCCTCGCCGTGCCGGTGACACCGACTCACCCGGTCTTCTCCGGTCGAGTGGAGCTCCGGAACGTCGGTCTCACACACCGTCCCAAACGTCTCGTCGAGGACGGCCACGGCCTCGGCGATCCGTCCGTCGGCCGCGATTTCCGTCGCGCGGTCGATCGGATCCCGAGTCGCGTCGGGGAGGGCCACGTCCGCGAAGAGGTCGTCGCGGACCTCGGC
>NZ_CBVY010000002.1:396443-399775 GCF_000513435.1 Halorubrum sp. AJ67
TCGACGAGGCCGTCGGCGTCGCGGTCGCGCTCGCGGAGCACCGCGCGGAACTCCTCGACGCGCGCCCACGCCTCGTCAGTCACCGACTCGTGTTCCGGCGGTCTGATCTTGAACGGACACCGGGTCGAGAAGACGCAGCCCGACGGCGGGTCCCGGGGACTCGGCGGGGACCCGCGAAGCGTGATACGCTCCTGCGTTAGCTCCGGGTCCGGGTGTGGTATCGCCGACAGCAGCGCGCGCGTGTAGGGATTCGACGGAGACCGGAACAGTTCCTCAGTGGGACTCAGTTCCATCAGCTTCCCGAGGTACATGACACCGACGCGGTCACAGACGTGGCGGACCACGCTCAGGTCGTGCGCGATGAGCATGTACGTGAGATCCAGTTCCCGCTGTAGCTCGGTGAGGAGGTTGAGGATCTTCGCCTGAACGGAGACGTCGAGCGCCGAGACCGGTTCGTCGAGGACGATGAACTCCGGTTCGGGGGCCAACGCTCTGGCGATGCCGATCCGCTGACGCTGTCCGCCGGAGAACTGGTGAGGGTACCTGTAGTAGTGCTCCTCGTCGAGGCCGACCTTTTCGAGGAGCTCCATGACGCGGTCTCGCCGCTCGGCCTCAGTCCCCCAGTCGTGGACGTCGAGCGGCTCGCGGACGATTCGACCGACGGTCATGCGTTCGTTGACCGCCGTGTTCGGGTTCTGGTACACCATCTGTGCGTCCTGCCGCCACGCCTTCAGTTCCCGACGGCCGAAGTCGGTCACGTCGCGGCCGTCGAACCGAACTCGCCCCGCGTCGACGTCCTCCAGCTGGAGGATGCTCCGGCCGAGCGTCGTCTTCCCGCACCCGGACTCGCCGACGATACCGATGGTCTCACCGCGGCCGATGTCGAAGGAGACGCCGTCGACCGCCTTGAGCGGCTGGCCGCCGACCAAGCGGTCGCTCTCGTAGTACGTCCGTAGCCCGTCGACGCTGACGAGCGGCTCCTCGTCCGATGTGGGGGCGTGTGCGTTGCTCATGGCTGGTCCTCGTCATCTTTACCGGGAGATCGGTCCAGCGGTACGTGCGGGGCGTCCGAGTCCTCCGATTCGCCCAAGTCGCCGGAGTCGCCCGCGCGTGACGCGTCAGCCGCCTCGTGGGCCGCCAATCGGGCTCGACGCGAGAGGGACTCGGGATAGAGGAGGCAGGCGGCCGTGTGTCGGTCCGCCGAGGCCGCGTCGCCCGTCTCGTCGCGCGGCGAGGTCGCGTCGTCGCCGACTGGGACGTGACGAGGGTGGACCGTCTCACACTCGGGCATCGCCTCCGGGCAGCGGGGAGCGAACCGGCAGCTCGTGGCCGGCTCGTTGGGCGTCGGGACGCTGCCGTCGATCGTCGGGAGGAGGTCGATATCGGCCACCAGCCCCGGGATGCTCTCCAGTAGTCCCTCGGTGTAGGGGTGACGCGGCTCGCCGAACAGCCGCTCCGCCGACGCCCGCTCGACGATCTCGCCGGCGTACATGACGGCGACGGTGTCGGCGATCCGGGAGATGACCCCCATGTCGTGGGTGATGAACACGACGGCGAGTTCGCGTTCCCGCTGGAGCCGTTCGAGCAGGTCGAGGATCTGCGCCTGGATCGTGACGTCGAGTCCGGTGGTGGGCTCATCACAGAGCAGCACCGCCGGGTCGCAGGCGAGCGCGAGCGCTATCGCCGCCCGCTGTTGCATCCCGCCCGAGAACTGGTGTGGGTACTCGTCGAGGCGGCGCTCGGGGTCGGGAATGCCGACGTCTTCCAAGAGAGTCGCCGCGGTCCGCCTCGCTTCCTCGCCGTCGAGTCCGCGGTGAATGCGGAGCAGCTCCCGGATCTGGTTGCCGACGGTGTACACCGGGTTGAGGCTGCTGGCGGCGTCTTGAAACACCATGGCGATCTCGCTGCCCCGGGCCTCCTCGGTGACGGCCTGCGGTGCGGCGACCAGGTCGACCCACCCCGCCTCGATCCCGCCTGCCCCTTCGTCCGGGTGGCCGTCAGTCACGGTCACGAAGCGGTCATCTACCCCCTCGTCCGGTGCCGACTCGGAGGCCGAGCCGGTCCCAGACCGCGAGTCCGCCTCGGACCGCGAACCGGTCTCGTCGCTCTCGGCGTCGAGCCAGCGGACCCGATCGGGGTGGGACGCGGCCGTCCGACGGACGAACTCGGGGTCGTGATACCGGACGGATCCGTCCGGATCGACGCGGCCCGGATCGTCGACGAGACCGAGGATCGTGCGCGCCGTGACGCTCTTGCCGGACCCGCTCTCCCCCACGATTCCGAGCGTCCGACCGGGCGACACGTCGAAGTCGACGCCGTCAACGGCGCGGACGGTCTCGCGATCGGTGTGGAACGTCGTCCGTAACGCCTCAACGGAGAGGATCGGCCCGTCAGTCACACGCCACCACCCCGAGACTCGGTCTCGCTCGCGTCGGTCGCGCCGGTGTCGCTTTGGGGATCAACGGCGTCCCGAAGGGCATCCCCGACGGCATTAAATCCGATGACGACGAGCGTCACCATCGCGCCGGGGATGAGCGAGATGTGCCACGACTCGGTCGCGACGTACTCCCGACCCATGTCGACCGCTCGGCCCCACTCGGGCGTCGGCGGAGTGATGCCGAGGCCGAGGAACGACAGGCCGGCGATCGCGAGGATGACGCCGCCGAGGACGAGCGAACTGTAGATCAGCAGGTAGCCGACGAGGTACGGCAGCATGTGATACCGCATGATCCCGGTCGGCGACTGGCCGTAGTTGCGGGCGGCGTCGACCCAGTCCTTCTCCGAGACCTGGAGCGCCGGCCCGCGGAACGCACGCCAGAGGAACGGCCACCCCGTCGCGGCCAAGATGAGCGCCAGTAACACGCCACCGTTGTACGCCCCCGCGAGGGAGGTGTCCGCCAGCAACACCGTCAGAAGGATCAACAGGAGGAGCCGCGGCACCCCCATCACCGTGTCGCTCGTCACCACCAACAGCAGGTCGGCGACGCCGCGGTAGTACGCCGAGATCAGCGCGAACGCGGCCGCGATGACGGTGCTCGTTCCGACGCTCAACAGCCCAACGACGAGCGACACCCGGGCCCCGTGGACGAGGAACGTGAGCAGGTCTTTCCCGTCCGTGAGCGTACCGAAGGGGTGGAACCGGTCGAACTGGTCGTAGCTGCCCGGGCCCACGTTCTCCATCGGGTACCCGACTGACCGGGTCTGGGCGTTGGCGTTGCCGACGAGCGTCTCCGCGACCCCGCCGACGTCGGCGTCATAGTACTGAATCGTGTGTGAGAACGGGGAGTAGAGGTTCTGCTCGGCGGGTGTCGTTCCGAGCGACGGGGCGAAAA
>NZ_CBVY010000002.1:400281-402663 GCF_000513435.1 Halorubrum sp. AJ67
GGCGGACGCCCCGCCGCTGGCGAGGCCCGTGCGCGTCCATCCCACCGCGACCTGCCCGGCGGCCGCGGTCGCCGATCCGACCGCAGCGAGGCTGCCGGCGACCCGCCCCAGTTCCAGCGCGATCAGGACGGCTGCCCCGACAGTCCACGTAACCGCGGGGAGGGGACGACGTCGGAACCGCGTCGAGAGCGATGCCGAGTCCACGATCACCGCCCTCCGTATCCGACGCGGGGATCGATCAGGACGTACAGCAGATCCTGAACGAGATTGATCAGAACGACGACCAAGACGAAGACGAAGACCAGCGCGGTCACCAGCGGCATGTCGGCGTTAAGGACGGACTGGAAGAACAGCCAGCCGAGACCGTTGATCCCGAACACGACCTCGATGATGACCGAGCCGCCGATCAGGAGGAACGCCTCGTTGGTGATGGTGGGAACCAGCGGGATCAACGCGTTCCGGAGGACGTGTTTCCAGACGACCGACCGACGCGACACGCCGTTCGCCTCGGCGGCCTCGACGTACCCCTCGTTGATCGTTTCGAGTACGGCTGTGCGCGCAATCCGGAGTTCGCTCCCCATCGACGCCGACCCAAGCACCACCGCCGCGGGCAACACCTGTTTGACGGCCGCGAGGAAGCCGGTCGGCGACGACAGACGCGACAGGTCGGGCGTGCCGGTCACGGAGGTCGTCACGAGGAACTCGCTCCAGTCGAACCCCAACAGCGTGTCCGACTGCGAGAGCACCGCTAGAAGGATGATCGCCAGCCAGAAGTTCGGCATTCCCCGCCAGACGATCCCGAAGAGCGACAGCCCGTAGTCGAGCGGCGTGTTCGAGTTGATCCCCGCGTACACGCCCATCGGGATCCCGACGAAGATCGGGATCAGGACGGACCAGAACGTCAGCCAGAGGGTCCGCGGCGCGTACACCGCGAGCAGGGACACGACGTCGGTCTGCGGTGCCAGCACCCATGACTGGCCGAGGTTCAGCGTCAGCAGGTCGGTCATATACGCCCAGTAGTGCTGTAAGAGGGGTTGTTCGAGGCCGAGTTCGACGCGGATGCGTTCGTACTCCGCGACCCCCTCTTCGGTGGCGGCGTCGCCGACGATGGCGGCCGCGGGGTCGATCGGCCCGAATCGGAAGATGACGAACGTGAGCGTGGCTCCGAGAACCAGCACCGGGACGGACAGCGCGACCCGCTTGAGGAAATACTGTACCCGACTCATACGGGGGTCACGGTTGACACCGCACACTCGATGTCTGCTGTAGTCTCGGACACCGTTGGTACGTGAATACTTCGCGTAGAATTATAAATTCGCTTCGAAGCCGTCGGTGGAGGTGAACCGGTGGCGTCGTCGCGTCGATTTCGTCCGGGGCCGGGCGATCACTCCGGGAAGAAGGCGTCTGGGTCCGCGTGACGAAACGAACCGAGGTGGGTGCCGTTAAGACGGCGCACATGTGTGTGGACGTGCCCGACCTCCTCGGCCGCACGGCGACAGGCGGACAGCGATCCTCGGTCGACCGCTCCCGCGACGAGGATCGCCCGCTCGCTCGGGTCGTCGAACAGCACTGTCAACAGGTACAGTTGGTCGGGCGTCGTCGCTCGGTACACCTCTGTTCGCTCGAACCCGTCCGGAGCGAACCACTCGGCGAACGTGTCGGCGTCGTCGTCCGGGATCACGTGTACGAAACCGGGGTCGAGCGACCCGTCGTCGCCCGCGGTCACGCCGGTGTCGCCGGCCGGCGACGCGAGCGTCTCCCAGCCGTCAGCCGACAGCTCCGACGAGATGGCGGTCATTTCGTCGAGAACCTGCGTCCAAGCGGTAGCGGAGTCGTCGCCCATGATCGTTACTGCGTCACCGCCCGCGAAAAGGTGACCGATCGGGTCGGTCCCGATCTGCTCGCGCCTGCGTTTCGCGTCGCCCTCGCTGACGAGCGCACACCCGAGACCGATTTCGTCCGCCTGGCTCGGCTACGTCTCCTCGTCGGACGGCGGCCGCTTCGAGAGCCGATCGAACCGATCCTGTGCCTCTTCCGCTCGGCTCTCCGTCTGCTCGGGCTTGTACGTGGCAGCTTCGATACGCCCCTCACTGAGAACCACCGACAGAATCGCGTCCGCGTGCCGCCCGTCTGGCGGGAGCCGCGAAGCCTCCAGTACCGCGTTCCCCGCTTCCTCGCCGTCACGTTCGAAGAACACGGTCGCGAACCCGTCCTCGACGTTGTCAACGACCGCAGTGTACTCGCCGTCGGGAAGCTCGATGGCAGTCATTCGTAGCTCGCCTCAAGGACGTGTTCCCCGTCAGCGTCCGAGAGTATCACTGTGTCGCCGGCGTTGTTCCAGATTGGCGACCCCGATCCCCAGTACAGCTCGGTGTCCGTGTC
>NZ_CBVY010000002.1:402767-410909 GCF_000513435.1 Halorubrum sp. AJ67
TCCCCAGTACAGCTCGGTGTCCGTGTCCGCGCCGCTCCCCGTCCGGAGCGTCACCGTCGCGCCCGCGTCGAGCGTGAATCCCTGCGGGAACTCGTAGCTGTGTGACGCCTCGTCTTCGACGGTCCACCCGGACAGGTCGATCGACTCTTCTCCCGTGTTCTCGAAGACCACGTACTCATCGTTGAGGTTCTCACGGTCGTCGCCCTCGGCGTCCGCGTTGATCGCCTCGACCTCCAGCGCCGCAGCCGGGTCGGTCGACGTCGTCTCGTTGTCGCCGCCGGTGTCGTCGCCGTCGTCAGTTCCGTCCTCGGAACCGGTGTCGACCGGATCACCGCCGAGCCGAACGCGTTCGACGACTTCGCCGCTCGTGCCCGGTCCGATCGGCTCGCCGTCGCGGATCGACAGCGGGTCGGTGGGCGCGTCCCGTTGCGTCCGTACGGAAACGCCGTTCCCGTCACTCACGAGGACGATGTTCCCGTGTGTGGCGGTCCAATACGTCGGGATCGACCGGTCCGCAAACCGCTGAAGGACCTCGTCGGTCGGGTGTCCGTACTGCGAGTCGTACGCGCTCGACACGACGACCGCCTGCGGCGCTACCGCGTCGACGAACGGCTCGCTCGACGAGCTCGACGAGCCGTGGTGCCCGGCCTTCAACACCGTCGACCGTAACTCCGCGCCGTACGTGTCGACCAGGTACTCCTCCTGATCGTCTTCGGCGTCGCCGGACAGCAAGAAGCTCGTCTCGCCGTGCGTGAGTTTCAGCACGATGCTGTTCTCGTTGCGCGCTTCGTTTTCGAGGTACGGCTCGGGCGGCCCGAGCACGCCGACGTCGACCTCACCGAACGAGATCGTGTCTCCCTCACGCGTCTCGTACAGCGTCACGTCGTGTTCTTCGACGGCATCGAGGTACTCACCGTAGGTCAGCGTGCTCGCAGCGATTCCGGGATCGTAGACCGCGCCGATCCCCTCGGCTTCCGTCTCGTAGTACTCGATGATCGCCGCGTTGCCGCCGATGTGGTCCGCGTCGTTGTGCGAGGTTACGAGGTGGTCGATGCGCGTGATATCGTGTCGCCGGAGGTACCTCAAAACGTACTCGCCGTCGTCGTTATAGTGGCCCGTATCGACGAGCATCGTCTCGCCCTCCGGCCCGATAACGAGCGTACTGACCGATTGGCCGACGTTGATGTAGTGGAGTTCGAGGGACCCGTTCGCCGTTTCGACCGTCGCCTCGTCGCCGACGTCCGATCCGGTCGGTGACTGCTCACCGGGTGCCGCACCGGAACAGCCCGCGAGGAAGACGATCCCCACAATCAGGAGGATCTTGAACGCACCTCCTCTTCGTTTCATGTTTCATTAATATCCTACACAGGCAAAGAGGTGAGTGTTTGTTAACTATTCACAGAAGACTGCTCAACCCCGAACCGCTCCGGGCTCACCCTCTCGTACATCTCCAACCGCTCGTAGAACTCGTCGGTCACCGCGTCGGGCATCGTCACGCGAAATCGATGCTCGTCCCACGTCTCGTGGCTCGTCAGGACCAGCTTCCCGACGTCGAGGTCGGGATTGAGCGCGACCGCGAAGTCCGACTCGTGGAGGCAGTAGACGTGATCGAGCGGGAACTTGAGCGCCTTCGCCGTTTTGTCGAGATACCGCGTCTCGATCTCGACTCTCTCAGACGGGCCAAAGCCGACCGGGTCCGGAATCGTCCCGTCGGCGTTGCGAACGAGTTCCTCCCACGACTCTTCGCTCGTGCTGCGTGTCTTCGCCATGCTCTGACCGACGCGGACCCACCTGAAACTAGTACGCCAAACCCGGGGCGGAACTGAAACTGGAACGAATGTCAGCGCGGTGTCGGCGGGTAGCTAGGGGTGGTCGGCTCCTCTGGCGTTACTCGCCGATCGCTTCCTCGACGATCGCGATCTCCTCGTCGGTGAGTCCGTCCAGCTCGTAGACGATTTCGTCGACCAGCGCGTCCGGCTTCCCGGTCTTTTCGTCGAACTCCTCACCTCACTCAGTGTTTTCCAAAGGCAACTTTGAAATCCGGAGTAGACGGTAGACACCGATCGACCAGTCCAAAACGCGATGTTATTGAGCGAAATCGGTGAATCGATTTCCATCTTCTTCGATCAATTCCTCCGGTGACGGGAGCTTGTCCACGCTCTCATTTAACGCGTCTAAGACCTCATCTGCTTGGAATTCTCGATACCGCTCCTTCTCCGTCCGCTCCCTAAGTACTCCATCGTCTTCCAAGATGGAGATCGCGTTGTTTGCTGCCGGATAAGTCATATCTATCATATCCGCAGCACGTTTTGCCGTGAATACTGGTTCTGTGAAAATTTCCTCAAGAAGCGCTCTAACCGATGGGCGGGCATCTTCGTACTCTTCCCGATATCTATCACGGAGGTGAAGCAGAAGCTTTGCTCTGCTAAATGCCTCGTCTGCCTGTTCTCTGATTCCTGTGAGGAAAAATTTGAACCACTCGTTCCACTCCCCCTCCTCGCTGACCTTCAAGAGTAGCTCCGTATATTTGTCCCTGTTCCGACGGATGTAGGAGCTGAGGTAAAACAGTGGATGAAGCAAGATGTCCTCTGCCATCAGGAACAATACGATGAGCAACCGGCCAACGCGACCGTTTCCGTCGACAAACGGATGGATCGTCTCGATCTGATAATGGAGGATCGCGATATCGATCAGATCGGGATACTCTCCTTCTGACGACATGTACCTCTCAAAATCAGCCATCCTAGATACCGCAATCTCAGATTTCGGTGGAACGAACCGGGTCTGCTTCCCGAGATCGGTCGATTCATCGATCCACACATAACTTAGCCGATACTCTCCCGGAAGCGGATCGTCCTCCTCGGATCGGCCTCCTTCCATTAGTTCGCGGTGAAGATCTTTTAACAGTTCGTTTGACAGATTCTCTCGCGATTGCCCCGCCTCTGACAATCGTTTTGCTGCCTTCTTCAGCGCGGAAGCGTAATTCCGTGCCTCACGGACATCCTTCGAGTCTTCACCTTCTTTGTACATGTCGGACACGGTAACGCGGGTCCCTTCGACTTGTGAGGACTGCTCTGCTTCCTTGTAGACGAAGAGACCAAAAACTGATTCAGGATCCTCAATTTCGCTCCAGAACCCGTCAAGCCGACCGAGTGAGTGTATCGCAGCCCCGTACGCACGAATCACTTCATCTGACAGATTGATCTTCGGAGGGAGCTTGTCTGGTTTATAAAACTTCGAGAAAGGGACATCAGAGGTTCCGGCGACAGGTCGGTATACCCCCGGAGCAGGTGTGTCTACGAGGTGTCCGTCTTTCATTAGCGACTTATTCCACCGCGTTAACTAAAGCTTTGACCAAGCCGTTTCTTTAGATAGCCTGAACCGTACCTGAGTAAACGAAGATCCGATACCGTTTTCCTAGACGCGATCTCTTTCGACTGAGTAAACGGAGATCCGATACCGCTTTTCCAAATTCGGGTACAGGCAGGTAGAGTGACTAACATCTATGTCGTCTGTTGCCGATTGTTTACATTCGTTTCTCAATATCGTCTCATCTTACCCATGTGCTGTTCCCAAGCACATCGAATTCAAAACTGGTCCCGCGGCGTTACCTCAGTCGCCAGCCAGTGCGCGCCGATAAGGTCGGTCTCTTGCTATCGGCCGGGCCCAACACGGACCCCCTCCCCCACTCGCTGCTACTCCGCTACGTGCGCGTGCGTAAGAGCCAGTGTGCGAGGGTGGTCAACCCGGATTTTGATTCGTTCGGCTTTATTGAAATCCTATTCTTCAGACGGTTTCTAGTCTGAAACAGCGGTTCGATGAGAGCTGCGAATGTATCACTCTAATTCGAATTGGCTTGTCCGTTCGGCCCATTCTTCGAGCAAGGGATCGCCGTAGAACCGAACGTCTCCAGTTTGGGGATCACGTTTGAGAAGTCCTATCGACTCCAATTTGGGAAGGTGGACATGAATAAGAGCCATTCGGATAGACTGCCTCTGTGGCAATTCTGATTCGGCTTCGTCGGAAGCCTCGTATTTCCGAACCTCCTCAACAATCGTCTCGAACGGAACGACTGACTCGTCCGCTTCTTGAAGAATATACACGATGTAGCGGCGGCGAGGGATCCTCAGTATGTCCAAGACGGTATTGAGTTGAACTGATTGTTCTGGGTCACGAGATACCATTGTCACCACCGTATCCGTCCTGTCGTTTCCACTGAGAACTGAATCATTAGATGTCAGTAACTCATTGATAGAATAACTATTTAGTACTATCATATTTATAATATCTGATACTATTTGATTTATAATTTTTATATTGGTATCTAAGGCAACTGTCTGTACTGACCGATTGGGAGTTGAAAATTTTACCAGAGCGCTGCTGACCCAACTGTGAGGTCAATTCTGCGAATTGACCACAGGATATTCATGTTATTGTCCATTTGGAGTCCACTATGGCCCTCTCTCTGCCAGCAACCATCGCCTACAGCTTTATTGCGGCTGCTGTCGTCGGCTTCTCTTTCAGCCTTCTTACTGATCGTGTTTCGGTGAAAATGGGATTTCTCATGGCAGTTTGTACTACAGCCGGCACAGTGGTTGGGAGAATGCTGTGAGAAGCGTATACTGAGCGATTCGTGAGTTCCCTGTATTGAGCGATTGAAGACGTGAAACTATCAACTGCTGAGGATTTCGGCAGAGCCAGTGAATTCTCAGAGAGGGACGTTCCGCTCGATGGGGCAAAACGAGACGGCCGTCGATCGCTAGATACGCCCCGATCTTCCACTCCCCCTCCCTTACCTTATATACGCGCGGGCGTGGGTCAGTCTGAGAGTCGCGGCGAGAAATTCTGTACCGGTTGATCACAGAAACGGGAAATCCGACAGATCGAGAGATTTCGAATAGTGATCTCGGGTGGAGCTGCTACACCCGGTCGATGTGGTCGTAGACGCGTTCTGTCGTCTGGATGCTCGCGTGTCTGAGCCGGTTCCGCACGTCATAGTTCCCCTCCTCGACGTTCAACATCCGATACGCGACGCTGTGCCGTAGCGTGTGTGGCGTCTACCGACTCGTGTGCCGTCCTCGACACCCATTGTTCGGCACACTAGCCTCACGACACGCAAACTGGCCGTCAAGTCGTCTTGCGAAACGCCGAGAAAATCGAAAGTCTAGCCGGTGACAGAGGCTATGACGACCAATCCCTCCGAGACGCCCTCAATTCAGAGGGCGTCCGGCCCTTGCTGCGTCACCGGCTGTTCGCTGCTTTACGATCACGCACACAACGCGCGGTTGGACAGCAAATTATACGGCCATCGCCGGATGGCCGAGACCGCCTTTTCGGTCATCAAGCGTCGGTTCGGCCCCGCTGTCCACCCTTGCGCTTGGTACCGCGAGTTCCGTGAACTCGTGCTGACCGCTACCGTCTATAACCTCGAACAGGCTACCAAGGGGTGATCGCTCCGCATTCCGTGGATTCAACAAGGCACCACCGTACTGGATTTGAATGCCTTTATCCAGCGGGGTTGACCCGTAACTCGAACTGGACCGCAATCTGCTAGGCTATCTAAGCGAATTCCGTCTCGGAGCCACAGGGGGTACTGCCCACAGCGAAGCCATCCCTCTGTGGACCGTCATGGAGACCATACAGACCTCCGGGAGACATAGCCGACGATAACACGGCTAAGAGTGTGGTCACAGGAATCACTGTAGGAAAAAAGGCCCTGCGACGGCAGTCTTCTGGGCAACCGTTGCGAGTCGGAGCATATACGCAGTCAACACGAGGAATGGAGCCAGCGCAATCGTGAACACCGTCGCAACAAAACTCAACAGCGGTGAGAGACCAAACACCCATACCTCGGGTAGGACCCCCCCATTGATCGCAAGGATGGCCGACGCAGTGACCAGAATCGACGGCAGCGCGACAATAAGGAGTGTCCGAGACAAATGAGCCACCTCCCTAGTGTAATAAAGGGTTTTGAAGTACTCTTTGCCGATGGCGAACATCTGGAATGCCTGGACGAGATCATCAACCCGCTCGTTGAATGTATCGGACATCTTACTATCATAGGTGCCCCGCAACGTCCGCGAGCGGTCCAAGTATTCGCCGTAGTCTACCCCCAGTCCGAGCCACAGGACGCCAAACTCCGCACCGGTGGTGTCTTTATTCTGACCGCCGATCAACTCAACCGTCTCGGAGATATCGTCAACGTACCCCTGAATATCCTGAGCGACCTCTTCTTCGCTTTCCTCGGCGACCTCTTCAAGGGCGGTTACGCGGTCGTGGATGACTGTCGCCATTAGGTTGAGGAAGGACGCCGGGTCCGATGGACTTTCGCCCGCTTCCGTCATATTGCCGATATCGCGTCTGAACTCGATGGCTCCCTTGATGCGATTTTCCTGTGTGTCGATGGAGCTAATGTCGTGGGACAGGACGATTGAGTTGATCGACACGACGATAGATACAAGCAGGATGATTCCGCTCAACAGTGTATTCAGGATCGTCTGGACTGCAGGCGTCTCTGTGAGCAGCACCTGCATCTCGAAGGTCCAGAGAGTTCCGACGAGCATCAGCGTCGCGAACACGAACGACAACAGCGCAGAGGTAACCGCGATCCGATTACCCTCCAGCAGGACCCATCGTACTATGTTCAGCCGACCGCTCTTTTGCGGAACTGGAAACCAGTCGCGGAGGCCCTTGATTTTGCTGACGACGTTCACTGTTTCCCCACCGTAAGTTCAGTAACTTCGGCGGAATCGACTGTTCCGCCCACAAAGCCTGTCTTGGTTGGGTTGACGATCCGGCCCAGCAATCGGCTGTCGTCGCTACACACTCGTTTGTTGGGGTCATTCGGCTGAGGGGTGATTGGGTTGTCTATCATGCCACTGAACGTCTTCTCGGAATTATCAAATCTTATTGATGTATCTACGGTGCTGTCATCGATGTGCGGAGCCAATTATTATGGAAGCTTGTACTCTCATACTGCCTGATATATTTTGTTCAACAGCTTTAAATAACTGATTGTGGTCAAATACTGCTTTACTGAATCCGGTGACTGCGAGGGGATTGCGGTGCTTTCACCGGTGACGTGACTCAATGACAACGGCAGTTTCGCAGGCGATTCGTACATTTGGACCCAAGTCTTGGTTCATCGGCCGAACCCGGGAATCGAGAATTCTGCTATCAGACCATGTGAACGCTCTTCCTCTGTCCCCAATCTCGACGCCTTCTGCGGATTCAACAGAGCAATCGAAATTGAAATTTCGAAAGTGTGGAGGCTGCGAAACAGGCCTCAGTCAGACTCGGTCGATGTGGTCGTAAACGCGTTCTGTCGTCTGGATGCTCGCGTGTCTGAGCCGGTTCCGCACGTCGTAGAACTATTCCCCTCCTCGACGTTGAGCATCCGATACGCGACGCTGTGCTACAGCGTGTGCGGCGTCACGTCCTCCGGCTCGCCATGCCCGGTGAGCGTCATCGGACGCACATCCGCGGCGACTGCGGCCGCTCGAACCACGTTTCGCACCGACTCGGTCGACATCCGTTCCGCTTGTCGCGAGGGCCACAGCGCCGGCGACTCCTTCCACCGCCCGCCGAGGTACATCCGGAGCGTCCGCACGGTCTCGTCGGCGAGCCCGATCTCGGTGTAGCTCGGTGACCGGTTGGTCGGGTAGTCTTTCTGGAGCCCGGCCGGAAGCGCGATCACGCCGTCGTCGAGGTCTAGGTGGTCCTCGACGAGCGTGACTGACGGGTGAACCGGGCAGGTCCCCGTCATGCTGAACCTCCGTAATAGCGGCTAAGCTGGCCGGTTTCGGACGGTTCGTGTAAAATTTCGCATGGGACCGCTGAGAGTCGAACTCAGGTCATACGGACCCCATCCGCATAGGATACCACTACCCCACGGTCCCTGACTACACGCTGAGAAACGACCGACCGGTAATTAAGGACTTCGCTTCAGTTCTCGCCGGCCTCGCGCGGGACCACGAGTTCGCTGTCGTCTCGCACCGCGAGGCTCCCGATCGGGTCGCCCTCGTAGGCCGCCACTCCCTCCGTCCGACCGAGGACGTACCCGTCGCGGTCGGCCGTCACCTCGCCGCGCTCCGCCCCGGTCGCGGCGACCACGTCGGCGAGGACGTCGCCCGCCTCGAACGC
>NZ_CBVY010000002.1:413153-414174 GCF_000513435.1 Halorubrum sp. AJ67
TTGCCGGGAGCGTCGCGGTCGGCGTCGTCGGGTGAGTCTGTCATGCTCGGACGGAGCGGGGGAACTCAGAAGTCGTACACGACGCCCTCGACGGGTGCCTTCCCCTCGTCGGTTGCGCGGTCGTACGCCTCGACCGTCGCGACGAGGACGTCGAGGAAGCGCTCGGGCCCCCACCGGGCGGTGTTGTACGCGGCGTCGTAGATCGAAAGATCCTCGATGTCGATGTTGTAGTATTCCTGATACCGCTTGCGCTCGGAGGTCTCCCGGCGCTCCGTCTCGGTTCGGGCGCGGTCGACCGGCTTCGCCTCGCGCTCGGCGATCCGCTCCGCGCGGACCGACAGCGGCGCGTCGAACCAGAACCGGAAGTCCGCGTGGTCGGCCGCGAGCCAGCCGGCGAGCCGGGATTCGAGGACGACGTCGTCGCGTTCGACGGCGATATCGCGGAGCCGGCGGTCGAGGTCGCGGTCGATCTGCGGGTCCTCCTCGGCGAACTCGTTGAACTCGACGGGCGTCATGTCGCGTTCGGCCGCCATCTCGCGGAAGATGTCGCCGCCGGAGACGTGTCCGAGACCGAGCGCGTCCGCGAGCTGGACGGCGTTGGTGCTCTTCCCGCTCCCTGGCGGGCCGGAGACGGTGATCAACATAGCTCCACTCCGCGGGTGTCGTTCAAAACGGTTGTCGTTCGCCGCCGAGCGGGACCGACCGGTGAGCGGAACCGACCGGCGAGCGGAACCGACCGGTGAGCGGACGCGGCGACCCCTCAGGCCTCGCCGTCCGCGGTCGCGGCCGTCATCGACCAGACCGCGACGAGGCCGAGGAGGAGCGCGGGGACGAGCGGTAAGGCGAGGTACGTCGCGAAGAAGGTGAACCCGAACGCGCCCGCGGCGTACGGGTAGATGTAGATGATCCCCGGGATGACCAGCACGCAGGTGAACAGCACGGCCGTCAGCGCCCACCCTTGCGGCGAAGCCGTCGGCCGTCGGGTCGGCGGCGGGTTCCGTCCGGTCCCGCGGAGCGTCGC
>NZ_CBVY010000002.1:414605-415231 GCF_000513435.1 Halorubrum sp. AJ67
GACCGTTACCGCGGGAGGTGCGTCAGGGCGTCCTCGGCGGGGCGGACCACGTCGCGGAGGAACGCGTCGTTGCCGTCTTCGGCCCACGCGAGCGCGTCGACGAGGTCTTGGAGCGTCCGCAGGTCGCGGTCGTCGAACGGGTCGGTGGCGGTCCGTCGGAGGTGGCCCATGTGCGCGCCGACGCCGGTCGCGAGTCCGACGTCGTGGCACAGCTTTCGGACGTACGTCCCCGACTCACACCGGATCCGGAGGAGGGCCTTCCGGTCGGCGGCTTCCAGCACGTCGAGGTCGTGGACCGTCCGCGTGCGCAGCCGACGGCTCACGGCGCTCTTCCGCGGCGGCTTCTGGTAGATTTCGCTCTCGAACTCCGCGACCACCTCGCGGAAGTCGCTCGGGGGCGACGCGTGGAGCTCCAGCACCGCGACGTACTCCTTGGCCCCTTCGAGGAACACCTGCGCCATGCGCGTCGCGTCCCCGGTCAGGGTGGGGAGACAGCCGGTGACCTTCGGATCGAGCGTCCCGGAGTGCGCGACGCCGCCCGTGGGAGGCCCCTCGGGATCGAGCGCCGCGAGCGTCTCGTCGATCGCGTCCCGCACCCACGCGGACACCTGATGCGAGGAGGGACC
>NZ_CBVY010000002.1:417616-418501 GCF_000513435.1 Halorubrum sp. AJ67
GGGACGTGAACGTAGCCGCCGTCGGTGGTACCGTCGGCGGTCTCGTCCGGGGCGTCGGCGGTCTCGTTTCCGTCGCCGTCGGTCTCAGAACTCACTGTCCGGTTTAACCACCACTTTGCCAAAGCCCTCACGGTTTTCGATCATCTCGTGTGCGCGCGAAGCCTCGCTCATCGGGAGGACCTCGCGGACGCGGGGTTCGAAGGTGCCGTCCCAGACGAGCTCCAAGACGTCGTCGACCTCGCCGGGCGTCGCCATCGTCGAGCCGAGCACCGACAGCTGGTTCCAGAAGATGCGGTTGAGTCCGGCTCCGGGGTTCCCGCCGGTCGTCGCGCCGCAGGTGACGAGGCGGCCGCCCTTCGCCATCGACTTCAGCGAGTCCGGGTAAGTGGCCTCGCCGATGTGGTCGACGACGACGTCGACGCCGCGCTTGCCGGTGCGTTCGCCGATCTCGTCGGCGAAGTCGTTGGTCTCGTAGTCGATGACGTGGTCCGCGCCGCAGTCCTCGGCGTGGGAGAGCTTCTCCTCGGTCGAGGCGGTCGCGAACACCTCACAGCCCGCGTGGTCGGCGATCTGGACGGCGGCGTGGCCGACGCCGCCGGAGGCACCTAAGACGAGCACCTTCTCGCCCGCCTCGATCTCGGCGCGCGTGTGAAGCATGCGCCACGCGGTCTGGAACACGAGCGACGCGGAGCCGGCGACCTCCCAGTCGACGCCGGACGGGACGGGAACGAGGTTCGCCGCGGGGACGGCCGCCTTCTCGGCGTGGACGCCGCGGACGTGTTCGCCGATGATGTGGAAGGAGACGCACAGCGACTCCTCGCCGTTGCGACAGAACTCGCAGTTCCCGCAGGAGACGCCGGCGCTGACGGCGGCGCGGTCGCCCGG
>NZ_CBVY010000002.1:420351-424215 GCF_000513435.1 Halorubrum sp. AJ67
GGCATCCCGCGTCGCGTCCAGATGTCGAGGTGGTTCAGCGCGCCGGCCTTGACGTCGATCACCACCTCGCCGCGGTCGGGTTCGGGGTCGGGGAAATCGCCGTACTCGATCACGTCGCGGTCGCCGTGGTCGCCGAACTGAACGGCCTTCATGTTCGGACCCTCCCGCGGAACCCACTAAACAGTACGCCTCACGGAACCGGGTGACACGGCTTTCACGGGACCGACCGATCCGCCGGGAACCGAACGGGCCTCGCGAAACCGAAACCCCGGCGGCACTGGGTGGCGGCGACCGTGCGAATCGCCCACAGCGACCCGACCGATTCGTGATGTTTAAGTACCGAAAGCGGGAGGTAACGAACGCACGAACTGTAGGGGCGTCGGGCCCCGAGTCCGAGAGGGCGATGTTACAACGCGGGTTGCGGTAGCCAAGCTTGGCCCAAGGCGCAGGGTTGCTAACTCTGTGGCGTCACTGCCTCCGGGGTTCGAATCCCCGCCGCAACGCTCGAACGGACGAGTACCGCCGGATTCGCGCCGGTAGGACTCACCACAACCAACACATGAGCACGGAAGAATCACAGGACGACTCGCCGGAGGAGGAGGAAGACCTCCAGTACTTCGTTCGGATCGGGGGCGCGGACCTCGACGGGACGAAGACGGTCGAGCGAAGCCTGTCCGAACTCGACGGCATCGGCACGCGCACGGCGCGGCTGGTCGCCGAGAAGGCCGACGTGGACCGAAACGCCACGTTCGGGCTCCTCGATGAGGATGACATCGACGCGGTGGTCGACATCGCCGAGAACCTCGAAGACCACGTCCCGTCGTGGATGACGAACAGACAGAACGACTTCTTCACCGGAGAGACGACGCACCTCGTCGGCACCGACGTCAACGAGAAGCGCCGCCACGACATCAACCGGATGAAGATCATCGAATCGTACAAGGGCGTGCGTCACAAGCGCGGACAGAAGGTTCGCGGCCAGCGCACCAAGTCCACGGGTCGCTCGGAGGGGACCATCGGGGTCAACGTCGAGGAGATCCGCGAGGAGATGGCCGACGAAGAGGAGGGTGACGACGAATGAGTACCGGGAAAAACACGAAGGGCTACGAGACGCCGAACCACCCGTACCAAGGCGAGCGCATCGCCGAGGAGTCCGACCTCCTCTCGCGGTACGGTCTGAAGAACAAAGAGGAGTTCTGGCGCGCCCAGTCCGAGCTGCGCAACATGCGTCGGGAGGCCCGACGGCTGCTCGGCGAGGCGCAGGGTGACGTCGACGCCGCTCAGGACGCCGGCGCGGAGTTCGTCGCACGACTCCGCCGCATCGGCATCCTCGGCGACAACGACGACATCTCGACGGTCCTGTCGCTCGACGTGACCGACCTGCTGGAGCGCCGCTTCCAGACGATCGTCTACCGTCAGGGGTTCGCC
Source organism: Halorubrum sp. AJ67 (assembly GCF_000513435.1). Taxonomy (NCBI): domain Archaea; kingdom Methanobacteriati; phylum Methanobacteriota; class Halobacteria; order Halobacteriales; family Haloferacaceae; genus Halorubrum; species Halorubrum sp. AJ67. The sequence continues at coordinate 421,780 of NZ_CBVY010000002.1, forward strand.
TCCTCGACCCAGCAGGCCCGCCAGTTCATCGTCCACGGCCACATCACCGTCAACGGCGCTCGCGTCACGCGCCCGTCGGTGAAGGTGGACGTCGACGACGAAGGTGCCATCGCCTTCGACGAGAACAGTCCGCTCGCGGACGATCTCCACCCCGAGCGCGCGGAGTCACAGGAGTAACATCATGAGTGAATCCGAAGACGGAGGAAAGTGGGGCATCGCCCACGTGTACGCGTCGTTCAACAACACGCTCATCACGGTCACCGACGAGACGGGAGCCGAGACGATCGCCAAGTCGTCCGGCGGCACCGTGGTGAAGCAGAACCGCGACGAGGCGTCGCCGTACGCCGCCATGCAGATGGCGGAGGTCGTCGCCGAGCGCGTCAAGGACGCCGGTCTGGAGGGCGTACACGTTCGCGTGCGCGGTCCCGGCGGCAACCTCAACAAGTCCACCGGTCCCGGTGCGCAGGCGACGATTCGCGCGCTCTCGCGTGCGGGCGTCGAGATCGGCCGGATCGAGGACGTCACGCCCATCCCGCACGACGGGACGAAGGCACCGAAGAACAAGCGAGTCTGACATGACCGAAGACGAATTCGACGTCCAGTACGTCGAACGGGACGAACGCAGCGCGCGGGTGCTGATCCGCGGGCTCACGCCGGCGTTCGCCAACGGCATCCGCCGGGCGATGATCGCCGACGTCCCGACGTTCTCGATCGACACGGTCCGGTTCGTCGAGAACTCCTCGGTCATGTTCGACGAGATGATCGGCCTGCGTCTGGGGCTCGTTCCCCTGACGACGCCGCTCGACGACTTCGAGGTCGGCGACGAGGTCACCCTCGCGCTCGACGTCGAAGGCCCGGCGACGGCGTACTCCGGCGACATCGAGAGCAGCGATCCGCTCGTCGAGGTCGCCGACGACAACGTCCCGATCATCGAGCTGAAGGAGGGACAGCGGTTGGAGTTCGAGGCCGACGCGGTCCTCGACACCGGCAAGGAGCACGCCAAACACCAGGGCGGCGTCTCCGTCGGCTACCGCCATCTCCAGCGCGTCACGGTCGAAGGCGACCGCGGCGAGTTCGACGACGACGAGCCGAACATCCTCCGCGGCGTCATCGAGACCCCCGACGGAGCGATCGAGCTCACGGACGAGTTCGACAACGACCTCTCGGAACGGTTCCCCGGGAAGGAGGTCGCGGTCGAGGACGTGCCGGGCGCGTTCGTCTTCCACATCGAGACGGACGGCTCGTTCGACGTCGAGGAACTGCTGCTCCGCGCGATCGACTCCATCGAGGAGCGCGCGGACGAACTACAGACGAAAGTCGCGGTATAAGGAAATGACGGCCCTTCGAACCAATCCCCTGACCGTCGCCCCCGCCGACAGCCCCGGTGCCGCCTCAACCGACGAGGTGGCCGCCGCGGGCTCGGCGGACGGCGGGACCGAAAGTGGTTTGAAGGGAGCCGGAATACGGTGGAGTGCACGCAGGGATAGCCAAGTCAGGCCAACGGCGCAGCGTTCAGGGCGCTGTCCTGTAGAGGTCCGCAGGTTCAAATCCTGCTCCCTGCACTCCGTTTTCCACGAACTCTCCGTTCAGGAGGGACAGCTATGAGTAGCAAGACGAACCCGAAACTACAGAACCTCATCGCCGATCTGAAGTCGGTCTCGCGAGATTCCGGTGCCAACGTGTGGCAGGATGTCGCCGACCGATTAGAGAAGCCACGGCGCACGCACGCTGAGGTCAACCTGGGCCGCATCGAGCGGTACGCTCAGGAAGACGAGACGGTCGTCGTCCCCGGCAAGGTGCTGGGCAGCGGTGTGCTCGAAACGAACGTCACCGTCGCTGCGGTCGACTTCTCCGGGACCGCCCGGACGAAGATCGACCAGACCGGCGAAGCGGTGACGCTGGAACAGTTCATCGAACAGAATCCCGAAGGAAGCAACGTGAGGGTACTCCGATGAGTCTCGCGAAGGTAGACGCGGACGTCGTCGTCGACGCCCGCGACTGCATCCTTGGTCGCGTCTCCTCGGAGGTCGCACAGCGCGCCCTCGCCGGGGAGACCGTCGCCGTCGTCAACGCCGAGCGCGCCGTCATCACCGGCAACGAGGAGGCGACGATGGAGACGTACCACACCCGCGCGGAGCTCGGCTCCGACAGCGGGCCGTACTACCCCAAGCGCCCCGACCGCATCTTCAAGCGCGCCATCCGCGGCATGCTGCCGTACAAGTCCGAGGACGGCCGCGAGGCGTTCTCGAACGTGCGCGTGTACGTCGGGAACCCCTACGAGCGCGACGAGGACGTCGAGAGCGTCGTTCTCGACGGCACCTCGCTCGACCGACTCTCGAACATCAAATTCACGACGCTCGGATCGATCTCCGAGTCTCTGGGAGCCAACGTCACATGGTAACGAACACCTCAGGCAAGAAGAAGACGGCCGTCGCC
>NZ_CBVY010000002.1:426254-428981 GCF_000513435.1 Halorubrum sp. AJ67
ACGGCGGCGGTCGCGGACGTGCTCGACGAGCGCGGCGTCCCCGCGGCGAAGGGCGACGAGGGCGCGTGGGCCACCCCGATCTCGGACGCCGAGGCGTTCGAGGTCGTCGAGGAGGCGGTCGACCGCGTCGAGGACGAAGTCGGGTTCGAGATCCGCTTCGGGCTCGACGTGGCGGCCGCCGAGCTGTACGACGACGACCGAGAGGCGTACGTGTACGGCGACGAGACGAAGTCGGCCGACGAGCAGATCGACTATATCGCCGGCCTCGTCGACGAGTACGACCTCGCGTACGTCGAGGACCCGCTCGACGAGAACGACTACGAGGCGTTCGCGGAGCTGACCGACCGGGTCGGCGACCGGACGCTGATCTGCGGCGACGACCTGTTCGTCACCAACGTCGAGCGGCTCCAGGACGGGATCGACGCGGGCGCGGCCAACAGTATCCTGATCAAGCCGAACCAGATCGGAACGCTGTCGGACGCGTTCGACGCCGTCGAACTCGCCGCCCGCAACGGGTACGAGACGGTCATCTCGCACCGCTCGGGCGAGACCGAGGACACCACCATCGCACACCTCGCCGTGGCGACCGACGCCGGCTACATCAAGACCGGCACGGTCGGCGGCGAGCGAACGGCCAAGCTGAACGAACTGGTCCGCATCGCGGACGACGCGGTATGACGGACCGACACCACGCATGAGCGAAGACAACGACGCGGTCGAACTCGACGACGACGCGGAGACCGAGGCGGTCGACGCGGCGGTCGAGGAGGAGGCCGACACGACCGAGGAACCGACCGCCGACGCGGCCGCTGAGGCCGCCGACGCCGAGAGCGAGGCGGCCGCCGAGGCCGCGGAAGAGACGACCGAGGAGGAGGACGCCTCCCCCTTCGACGACGACGTCATGCCGGACGACGACGTCGACCTGCTGATCCCCGTCGAGGACTACCTCTCCGCGGGTGTCCACATCGGGACCCAGCAGAAGACGAAGGACATGGAGCGGTTCATCCACCGCGTCCGCGACGACGGGCTGTACGTCCTCGACGTGAGCCTGACCGACGGGCGGATCCGCACGGCCGCGGACTTCCTCGCGAACTACAACCCCGAGCAGATCCTCGTCACGTCCTCGCGGCAGTACGGCCGGTTCCCGGCCGAGAAGTTCGCGGACGCCATCGGCGCTCGCGCCCGCACCGGTCGCTTCATCCCGGGCACGCTGACGAACCCCGACTACGCCGGCTACATCGAGCCGGACGTCGTCGTGGTGACCGACCCGATCGGTGACGCGCAGGCTGTCAAGGAGGCCATCACCGTGGGTATCCCGGTCATCGCGATGTGTGACTCCAACAACCAGCTGTCGAACGTCGACCTCGTCATCCCGACGAACAACAAGGGTCGACGCGCGCTGTCGGTCGTCTACTGGCTCCTCGCCAACGAGACGCTCGACCGCCGCGGGGCCGACACCGTGTTCGCCCTCGAAGACTTCGAGGACGAACTGTAGGCCGTTTTCGACGTCGAGTTCGACTTTTCGAAGCCGCCCCGCGCCGACCAGCGGCCGCGCTCTCGTGGAGGGGGACCGGCCGGGAACTTCACAACAGGTCGATCGTGAGCGGGTAGCTCCACGCCTCGCCCTCGGACGCCTTCACCGCGGCGATAACGACGAACACCGTATCGAGGAGGCTGAGCACCGGCAAGATGAGGAAGCCGATGAACAGAAACACCAGCGCGAGCGCGAGCAGCGAGTAGACGGTGAGCCATATCTGCCAGTTGATGGCGTTTCGCGCGTTCTCCTTGACGAACGCGTCGTCGCTGACGACGTAGACGACGAGCGGCCCGACGACCCACGTGAACAGCGCGAGGAGGTGCGTGATCGCCGCCAGCGTGGTGTCTCCCTCGGGCCCGGCGGTGTCGAACCGCTCCGACGTGGATGCCATGGGGAGGTGATCCGCCCGCACCGCGGTATTTAGCTGTTGGCCGCGTCGCCGTCGGGTGACGCGCCCGCCGCACCCTCCGCCGGCTCCTCCGGCACGTCGTGGGTCCACCGCGGCTCTATCTCGCGGTTCGCCAAGACGACGCGGTCGCCGTTGTCGGCGTCGATTCGCGTCTTTCGGAGTTCGATTGCGGCGACGGTTCCGGTGACGCCTTTCGCCTCGACGCGGTAGCCGACGTTGAAGTCGGGGTCGCGCAGGAGGTAGACGCCGGCCACGGTGTCCTCGATCATCTCGGAGAGCGCGTAGGAGACGCCCAAGGCGATGAAGCCGACGGCGGTGCCGAGGCTCGCCGCGATGTCGCCCATCCCGAGGACCTTCAGGAACGTGAGCGCGACGCCGAACCACAAGAAGATGGCGACGAGCGTGACGATGAGGTCCCCGACCAGCTCGCGGTCCCCCACGTACACCCGGGTGATCGACGACCGGACGACCGCGAGGACGATCCTGACCGTCACGTACGCCAGCGCGAGGAACACCAGTCCCGAGAGCAGTCGCGGGATGGCGACCGCCAGCCCCTCGACGAAGTTCGTGAACGAGCGGGTCAGAAGCGACGGGAGCGCAGTCATGAGGCGCACGACGACGGCCGCCGGTGAAAAGCTGACGGGGGCGGAGGGGTTTGCCGTCCCGCGACGCGTCGCTCGCCCCGAGCACAAGCGCAACGCCTGTAAGCACGCGGGGAGAGTGAGTTCGTATGACCGTTTGCGAAGCGCCGGGGAAGGTGTACCTCTTCGGCGAACACGCC
>NZ_CBVY010000002.1:429431-430591 GCF_000513435.1 Halorubrum sp. AJ67
GTTCCTGCGCGGCGAGGACGCCGGGACCCGGATCGACTGATCGGGTGACAGAACCCTTATTCGAGCCACGGCCCTCCCCTCGGGCATGAACGAATCGGACGTGCGGGAGCGGCTCGCGGAGGTGCGAGACCCCGACCTCGACGGGGACGATCGTCTCGCTCGGGTTAGTGAACGACGTCGAGGTCGATGAGGCGGGCGGGACGGTCAGCGTGTCGCTCGCGCTCGGCGCGCCCTTCTCGCCGACCGAGTCGGCCATCGCCGACGACGTGCGGGCGGCGCTCGCGGACACCGGGCTCGACGTGGAGCTGTCGGCGTCGATCCCCGACGACCTCTCGACGGACGAGCAGGTCCTTCCGGGCGTACAGAACGTGATCGCGGTCGCCTCCGGGAAGGGCGGCGTCGGGAAGTCGACGGTCGCGGTGAACCTCGCGGCCGGGCTCTCCGAGCTCGGCGCGCGGGTCGGCCTGTTCGACGCCGACGTGTACGGCCCGAACGTGCCGCGGATGGTGTCGGCCGAGCAGCGCCCGGAGACCGACGGCGAGACCATCGTTCCTCCCGAGCGGTTCGGCGTGAAGCTGATGAGCATGGACTTCCTCACCGGCGAGGACGACCCCGTCATCTGGCGCGGGCCGATGGTCCACAAGATCATCACCCAGCTCGTCGAGGACGTCGAGTGGGGCGAACTGGACTACCTCGTGATGGACCTCCCGCCCGGGACCGGCGACACCCAGCTCACGATCCTCCAGACGCTCCCGCTGACCGGGGCCGTGATCGTCACGACCCCGCAGGACGTCGCGCTCGACGACGCGACCAAGGGGCTCCGCATGTTCGGCAAACACGACACGAACGTCCTCGGCATCGCGGAGAACATGGCCGGCTTCCGGTGTCCCGACTGCGGCGGGTTCCACGAGATATTCGGCTCCGGCGGCGGGAAGGCGCTCGCGCAGGAACACGACCTCCCGTTCCTCGGTGGGATCCCGCTAGACCCCTCCGTGCGCACCGGCGGCGACGACGGCGAACCCGTCGTCTTGGAGGAGGGCGAGACCGCGGACGCGTTCAAGGTGATAGTGGAGAACGTCGCGAACAACGCCGGCGTCGTCCGGCGTCGCGGGGCGAGCGAGGGACGATGACCGACGCGGACGACGAGGGCGGGACCCCCG
>NZ_CBVY010000002.1:435231-435958 GCF_000513435.1 Halorubrum sp. AJ67
CGGGCCGCCGGCGTACGAGTCGAGGAACCCCCCGGTGAGCGGGGACTTCGTCACCGTGGCGTACCGCGTCTCGGCCGGGAGGTACCCCGCGAGCGGGCCGACGAAAAAGCCGAGGCGGTTCGCCGGTCCCGTCGGCTCCGTCCCCGGGGACAGCTCCTCGTAGAGGTAGCGCGCGCCGAGCCCCTTTCCGCCGAGGTAGTCGCGTCGCCACCCGTTCGGGACGCGCTCGCGCGCGGTCTCGCCGGTCGAGAGGTCGACCCGGAGGACTCGGTCGCGGGTGCGACTCATCGAGATTTGCTGCGCGAGCGAGACGTATCAATCTGTTCGCTGACGAGATCGCCGTTCCTACCGCGCTGACCGTCAGAGTGAGGCCCGTCGCGATCGAACGAACGGGCATGAACCTGACGACCGCGCTCGACGCCCGCGACGCGACCGTCTGCGTCGTCGGGGCGGGCGGCAAGAAGTCGACGCTGTTCGCGCTCGCGGACCGGCTCGACCGGGCGGTGGTGACCGCGAGCGTTCGGATACCGATCTTCGACGATCGGGTCGCCGCGGTCCGCGTGACGGAGGACCCGGTGGCCGCGATCGAGGGGGCGGGAGACGGCGACTGGCCGCTCGGGCTGGTGCCGGAGCGCGAGCGGTCGGACCGGTACCTCGGGTACGACACGGAGACCGTCTCCGAGATCGCCGACGCCGCGCCCGGCGCGACGCCCGTGAAGGCCGACGG
>NZ_CBVY010000002.1:436331-440485 GCF_000513435.1 Halorubrum sp. AJ67
GGAGATCCGCCCCGCCGACGTCGCGACCGTCCTCGCCAGGCCCTGCGGGCGGGCTGAAGGGGGTCCCGGGCGACGCGACCGCGATTCCGGTCGTGAACAAGGTCGACGACGAGGCCGACGCGGCCGCGGCCCGGAAGATCGCGGGGGAGATCCGCTTCCGCGCGAACGTGCCGCGCGTCCTCCTCACGCGGCTGACCGCGGAGGATCCGGTCGTCGAGGTCGTGGAATAGCGCCGGCTACGGGGACGGCTCGGGGAGTTCCGCGAACGACCGCCAGAGCGCCCGGTACAGCGTCCACGCGTCGACGCCGGTCCGCTCCATCACGGTCCGGCAGGCGTCGTCGAACCGACGGTAGTCGACGGTCGACGGCGGCTCCGGGTAGTCGCCGTCGAGTTCCCCGGCGGCGGCCAACACCGCCCACGTCCGACGATCGACTGCGACGAACCGGGACGGGGCGAGGAACTGGAGGAAGCCGGACGCGACCGCGACGTCGACTCCGTCGAGGTCGGTAAGCGCGTCGAGGGCGACGTCGACGTCGCTGTCGGCGTCGCGGTCGGCCCCTGAATCAGCGGGTTCTGATTCGACAGCTCCCGCCGTGTCGAGGACGTCGGCCGCGTCAAGGGCGTCGGCCACGTCGAGGGCGTTGACCGCCGCGTCAAGCGCGTCGACCACGTCGTCGAACGCGTTGTCCCGGAAGGCCTCCTCGCGCTCGCGCCGCTCCCGGTCCGGGAACTCGCCGAGGTAGCGGCGGAAGTACCAGCGGACGATCCACTGGGCGTCCCGTCGCCCGTACTCGTCGCCGGCGAACGTCTTCGGCACCGTCTCGACGTGCTGGCACTCCACGTCGTACAGCGGCTCGGCGGCGGCGTACTCGCGGGCGCGGTCGCGGAGGGTCGATTCGCGCAGGTCCATCACCCGGAGGTACAGCGGCGGACGCCATCAACGTTCGTTTCGGGCGGGCCGCCGGCGTCGTCCCGGCCGGCCGCGTCGCTGGCTCGCGGTCACCCCTCGGCGGTAGCGGTCCCGGAGAGACGATCCACCGGTACACTCATGGACCACACGACGGATCATGCGGTATGTGCCCATACGAGCGCGGTGAGACGGATGTCCAGTGAGCCGGACGACGCGACGAAGACGATCTGTCCGTACTGCGGCGTGGGCTGCGGGATCCGCGTCCGCGAGGGCGACGAGCCGGGCGAGATGCGCTTCATGCCGTGGGGCGACGCCCCGGTGAACGAGGGGAGCGTCTGTATCAAGGGCGGCGCGGCGACGCAGGTCGTCGACCACGAGGACCGGCTGACCGACCCCCTGATCAAAGAGGACGGGGAGTTCCGCGAGGCGACGTGGGACGAGGCGCTGACGAGGGTCGTCGACGAGATGGCGGGCATCCGCGACGAGCACGGACCCGACGGGATGGGATTCTTCGGCTCCTCCAAGACGTTCAACGAGGAGAACTACCTCATCCAGAAGCTGGCGCGGCGGTACGGCACCAATCAGGTCGACAACTGTACGCGGATGTGTCACGCCTCGACCGTCTGGGCGCTGCGGACCAGCCTCGGGATGGGTGCGATGACGAACAGCATGGCCGACTTGGAGGCGTCGGCGGACGTGCTGTGGATCCAGGGGGCGAATCCCGGCGAGCAACACCCGATCGCCAACAGCCAGTACTTCCGGCAGGCCGTCTTGGAGGGCGCGACCGTCGTTCAGGTCGACCCGCACGCGAACAAGACCACCCGGTCGTTCGAGATCGACGACACCGACCGGCACATGCACCTCCAGTTGAAGCCCGGCACCGACATCCCGCTTCTGAACGTCGTTCTCAAGACGATACTGGAGCGGCACGAGGCGGAGCCGGACGCAGGCTGGATCGACGAGGAGTTCGTCGAGGCGCGCACCGAGGGGTTCGACCACCTGAAGGAGACCCTCTCGGACTTCGACGTGGAGGCGGCCGCCGAGGAGTGCGGGGTGCCGCTCGAAGACATCGAACTCGCCGCCGAGAAGTACGCGATGGCCAACGACGCCGCCATCTTCACCGGGATGGGGATGAGCCAGCACACCTGCGGCGTCGACAACGTCCAAAACGAGATCAACCTCGCCTTGGTCACGGGGAACCTCGGCCGCCCCGGCACGGGTGTCAACCCGCTGCGCGGGCAGAACAACGTTCAGGGAACCTGCGACGTGGGCGCGATGCCGAACGTCCTCCCGGGCTACCAGCTCGTCGACGACGACGAGGCGCGCGAGTCGGTCGAGGACGTGTGGGGGTTCGATATCCCCGCCGAGCCGGGGCTGACGAACGTCGAGATCTCCCACGCGATCGGCGACACCGTCCACGGACTCTACGTCATGGGCGAGAACCCGATCATGAGCGAGCCGGACGGTAACCGGACGGAGGAGCGGTTCCGCGAGGAGCTTGAGTTCATGGTGGTCCAGGACATCTTCATGACGGAGACCGCCGAACTCGCGGACGTCGTCCTCCCCGCGACGACGTGGGCCGAGCGCGACGGCACCGTCACCAACACCGACCGCCGCGTCCAGCGCATGCGCGGCGTCCACAAGGTCCACGTGAACACGCGCCACGATCTCGACATCCTCTGTGAGGTCGGGACGCGGCTGTTCGACGGGGACGGGTTCGAGTTCGACGGTCCCGAGGCGGTGTTCGAGGAGCTGCGCGAGGTCTGCCCGATCTATCACGGGATGACCTACGACGCGCTCGGCGAGACCGGGCTCCACTGGCCCTGCTACGAGGAGGGCGACGAGGGCGACCCGTTCCTCTACGAGGACTCCTTCGAGACCGAGAGCGGGCTCGGCCGCATCGAGGGCGTCGTCCATCAGGAACCGAAGGAGGTTCCCGACGAGGAGTACCCGCTCGTGTTGACCACGGCGCGGCTCGAAGAGCACTACAACACCGGGACGATGAGCCGACGGTCGCCCACGCTCTCGAAGCAGCACCCGGAGAACTTCGTCGACGTCCACCCGAACGACGCCGAGCGCTACGGGATCGAGGACGGCGACGACGTGACGCTGAGTTCGCGCCGCGGGGAGATCACGGTCCGCGCCGACGTCACCGAGGACATCAAGGAGGGCGTCGTCTGGACCACACCGCACTTCGCGGCCGCCTCCGCGAACCGCCTCACCAACGACGTGCTCGACGAGCGCGCCAAGATCCCCGAGTACAAGGCCGCGTCCGCCGAGATCGAGGTCGACATCGAGCCGGCGGGCGACGAGCCGGCGTCGGCGGACGACTGAGTCGGGACCCCATTTTTGCGCGTCGTCGAGCGTTCGGATCAGTCGTCGCCGGGTGCGGTCTCGGCGTCGTCGACGCCGCCGTCGGCGGCGGCTTCGCCGGGGTCGGTCGCGGTGGTGTCCGCGTTCGCGCCGTCGACCGTGTCGTCCGCGCCGAACTCGAATCCGGTGTCAGCGGCTTCCTCGGACGGTTCGTCGGAACAAGATTCGGCGTCTTCGGTGTCGATAGCGGCCGTGTCGGCGACTTCCGACTCGATGGTCGCGTCGGTGACCCCCGCCTCGCGCGCCTCGAACTCGTCGGCGAGCGCGCGGAGCTTGTCGGCGCGTGTCGACAGCGACTCGGCGCTCGTCGAGATCTCGCCGATCGCGGCGGTCTGCTCCTCGGCGGCCGCGGAGACGTTCTGCGCCTCGCTCGCCGTCTCGACGCTCACCTCGGCGACCTCGTCGATCATCGAGACGGCCTCCTGGGTCGACTCCGCCTGTTGGTCGGTGGCGTCGTTGATCGACTGGATCCCCGCGTTGGCGTCCTCCACGTCCGCGACGATCGATTCGAGCGTCTCGACGGTCTCCTCAACGACCGCCCGGCCGGCCTCGACGTCGTCCTCCATCGAGAACAGGCCGTCCGCGACCGACTCGGTGGACCCCTCGACGCCCGCGATCAGCGCCTCGACCTCGGTGGTCGCCTCGGCAGTCTCCTCGGCCAGATCCTTCACCTCGCGGGCGACGACCGCGAAGCCCTCACCGGCCTCGCCCGCGCGGGCCGCCTCGATGGAGGCGTTCAGGGCGAGGATGTTCGTCTGCTCGGCGATGTCGTCGATGAGCTCGACCACCTCGCCGATGCGCTCGACCTCGTCGCGCAGGTCGCGCATCTCGTCGACGGTCCGGCCGACCTCGTCGTCGATCCGGTCCATG
>NZ_CBVY010000002.1:442269-444627 GCF_000513435.1 Halorubrum sp. AJ67
CTCATCCGTCGAGGAGGCGATCTCCTCGGACGGTGGCCGAGAGGTCGTCGAGTTCGGCGGCCGCGGTCGCGAGCGTCTCCTCCTGTCGCTCCGTGCCGACCGAGATCTCCTCGACGCTCTCGGCGACATCGACGCTGGTCGACTCGACCTCCGCGGCCGAGTCCGTCACCTCGGCGCTCCGCTCGTCGACCGTCTCGGCGGCGTCCTGAATGCCGACGACGAGCGCCTCCAGCCGGTCGAGCGTCTCGTTGAGCGACTCGGCGATGGCCGTCATCGCCTCACTCTCGCTTTCCGGGTCGAGCCGGCGGGTGAGGTCGCCCTCGGCGACCGCGTCGATCGCCGCCTCGTACTCGTCGGCCTTCGTCTCTAAGTGCGCCGAGAGCTCCTCCGCCTCCTCGCGGGCCGCGGCGGCCTCGTCGGCGGACTCCTCGACGGCCGCGATCTGCTCGCGCATCGTCTCGCGGATGCGGTCGAACAGCGCCGAGAGCTGTCCGAACTCGTCGGCGCGCTCGCGGTCGATCTCGACGTCGAGCTCGCCCGCCTCGATCGCCTCGGCGTACCCGCGCAAATCGTCGACGGAGCCGTTCACGTCGCGGACGACGAACGCGCCCACGGCGAGGAGACCGACGACCGAGATGCCGATCAGGACCAGCACGCTCCGCGTCACGTCGCCGACGGTCCCGTACACCGCGCTCTGCGGGGCCGCGACGACGACCGCCCACGACTTCCCCTCGACGGGCGCGATCGCCGTGGCGAGCTCCGAGCCGTTCACGACCGTCTGCTCGGCGTCCGTGACATCGGTCGTCGTCGACTCCGTCACGTCGCTCCGGAGGTGCGACAGCTCCTCGATCAGGAAGTAGTCGCGCAAGATCGCGTCGCTGTTCGACGCCAGCGCGACCTGCCCGGTGGCGGTGGAGACGACCTGCATGTTGCCGCCGTCGACCGGGGCGGTCAGGAGCGAGCCGCGCTCCGACAGGTCGACCGTGATCACGATCGCCTTGCCGGGCACGTTGTTGATCGGGCTGACGAACCCTATGTGGTTCTCGCCGTCGGCCTTGTACGGCTCGAAGGAGCGTACCTCGTTGGCGTGGGCGAACGCCGCCGGCCCGACCGCCCACGGCCGCTCGTCCTCGGAGAACGTCGTCTCCTCCGTCGTCGGCGAGGTGCTCACGGTGACCTCGTTCGTCACCATGTCGTAGTAGTGGACGTCGACCACGTACTCGGGGAGCATGTCGGCGTTCTGCCGGAGTTCGTCGCGTATCCGTCCCTCGCTGGACGACTGGACGCCGGAGGCCGACGAGACCCGGTTCGTGTACCCGTTCATGTCGTCGAGGAAGCCGTCGATCCCCTCGGCCTCCCGTTCGGCGGCGCTCGTCAGCGTCTCCCGCGCGTCGGACTCGACGCTCGCTTGGACCTGATCGACGGCGAGCGCGCCCGTCCCGAGCAGCACCGTCGACACGACGATGACCGCCGCTGCGATTTTGAAGAGATACCGGCTGCGAAGTCGATGAGAGAGACGTTGGAAGACGCCGTCTCGGTCGTCAGCGGACATGATTCGCTGTTTTCACAGCCATTGATAAACGTCGGTGGCGAGGTATCAGCACTGATATTCCGGTTGGCTCGGTCCGACCGCGCGTCGCGTCCGGCGGAGGATTCCGGGATCGAACTGGACGTTCGGAAGGAGTGTCGCGGTGCCGGCGGGGGTGCGTCGCGGTGCCGGCAGGAGCGAGAGCGACCGCCCCATTCGAAACCACTATGCCCGATCCGGCGGATCGTTCGGTATGGACTGGCCACACGACCCCGACGGCGAGCAGGGGAGCGAGGGCAGGCGGCAGTACGGCCACGCCGTGCTCGCGAAGAAGATCGACGAGGAGGAGGACTTCCCGCTCACGGCGGCGGAGTACGTCGAGCAGTACGGCGACCACCCGATCCGGATCGACTACGAGACGGTCGTCTCGGTCGAGGAGATCTTCGAGAACGTCGAGCAGGAGGAGTTCGCGGACTTCGTCGAGTTCCACCAGGAACTCGGCCGCGCGATGCGCGAGAACGGCTACTGGTTCTACGAGGGCGCGGAGCAGTTCGTCGACGGCAGCGCCTAGACGTTCGGGTCGTCGGTTCTCGGAGCGCGACGACGCTCTAGTTTTCAGTCGAGTAGGACGACGTCTCGGACTTGACCGAGACCGCCGAAGCCCCCGCCGTGAGGACGCCGGACGCTCGCTGTGCTCCTCACTCGGTCGTTCGTTTCACTCACTCCCTCGTTGTGGTGCTTGTGTCGCCTCCGGCGTCCTCACGGCTGCCCCTTCGAGTCCCACCCCGCACCACACAGCGACCGCACCTCACACCTCCCCAGCCTCGTCG
>NZ_CBVY010000002.1:445800-447022 GCF_000513435.1 Halorubrum sp. AJ67
TGTCGCCTCCGGCGTCCTCACGGCTGCCCCTTCGAGTCCCACCCCGCACCACACAGCGACCGCACCTCACACCTCCCCAGCCTCGTCGCTCGCTCCGGGCTCCCTTCGGTCGCCCGGTCGCTCGCGACTCCCTCGCGCGTGCCGTCTCGCGGTCGCCGGTGGCGACCGCTCGCGGGCACGCGCCACCGCAGAAAATCGGGTCCGACGACCGACTCGCCCCGACCGGTTTAAGAGCGCCGAGAGCGAGCGACTCCGCATGGACACAGAGCGGATCGCGGTGTTGGCCCACAAGAAGTTCCCCGACCGCGCGAAGACGGCGCTCGGCGTGATGCGCTACGGCGACCAAGAGGTTCTGGCGGTCCTCGACCGCGACCGCGCCGGCGACCGCGTTCGGGACCACGTCCCCGACATCGCGGACGCGCCGATAGTCTCATCGTTCGCGGACGCGCTCGCGGCCGCGGACGGCGACCTCGACGCGCTCTACATCGGGATCGCGCCGATCGGCGGTGGCTTCGACGAGTCGTGGCGCTCGGATGTCGAGGCCGCGATCGAGGCCGGCTGCGACGTGGTGAGCGGGCTTCACTACTTCCTGAACGAGGACGAGGAACTGGCCGCGCTCGCCGACGAACACGGCGTTGACCTCGTCGACGTCCGGCGACCGCCCGACGACCTCACGGTCGCGACCGGGGCCTCCGGCGACGTGGACGCGGACGTGCTGCTCACCGTGGGGACCGACTGCTCGGTCGGGAAGATGACGGCGTCGCTGGAGATCGTCGCGGCCGCCCGCGAGCGCGGGATCGACGCCGCCTTCGTCCCGACGGGCCAGACCGGGATCATGATCGCCGGGTGGGGGAACCCGATCGACCGCGTCGTCGCCGACTTCGCCGCGGGCGCGGTCGAAGAGATGCTCGTCGAGGCCGGCGGCGACCACGACCTGCTCGTCGTCGAGGGGCAGGGGAGCATCGTTCATCCCGCCTACTCGGCGGTCACCTGCGGTATCCTTCACGGGTCGATGGCCGACGGCCTCGTCCTCTGTCACGCCGCGGGCCGGGAGGTCGTCCACGGCTACGAGTCGTTCGAACTGCCGCCGATCACCGAGTACGTCGACCTCTACGAGGGGCTGGCGAGTCCCGTCCACGAGACCGCGGTCGTCGCCGGCGCGGTCAACACGAAGGACGTGGCCGACGACGAGGCGGCCGCGGACGCGGTCGCCGAGGTCGCC
>NZ_CBVY010000002.1:448604-453280 GCF_000513435.1 Halorubrum sp. AJ67
CGTCCCCGCGGCCGACCCGGTGCGTCACGGCGCGGACGCGATCGTCGACGCCGCGCTCGACGCCGGACTCGGGGTCGACGAGGGCGGGAACGGTGGCGACGAGGAGGCGGCCGACGAATGAGCCTCGACGCCGAGTTCGAGCGGGTCTCGATGCCCCTCGAAAACCCCTTCACCATCGCGCGGGGGACCCAGACGGCGGCCGAGAACGTGATCGTCCGGGTGACCGACAACGCGGGGATGACCGGCGTCGGCGGCGCGGCCCCCTCGTCGCACTACGGCGAGACCGCGGACACCGTCGAGGCGGTCATGCCGGACCTCCTCGACGCTGTCGAGCGGGTGGGAGATCCCCACGCGCTCCACGCGATCGAGTCCGAACTGCGCGCGGTCGTCGAGGGGAACCCCGCGGCTCGATGCGCCGTCTCGATCGCGGTCCACGACCTCGCGGCGAAGCGACTCGGCGTCCCGCTCCACCGCCTGTGGGGACTCGACCCGACCGACGCGCCGAAGACGTCGTTCACGATCGGCCTCGACGAGACCGAGCGCGTGCGCGAGAAGGCCGCCGACGCCGTCGAGGCGGGCCACTCGGTGTTGAAGATCAAGCTCGGCACCGACCGCGACCGAGAGCTGGTCGACGCGGTCCGCGAGGCCGCGCCCGACGCCCGCCTCCGCGTCGACGCGAACGAGGCGTGGACGCCGAAGGAGGCGGTACGGAAGGCCGACTGGCTCGCGGACCGCGACGTGGAGTTCGTCGAACAGCCCGTTCCGGCCGAAGAGCCCGAGGGGCTCCGGTACGTCTACGAGCGATCTCCCCTCCCGATCGCGGCCGACGAGTCCTGCGTGACCGTCGCGGACGTGCCGGCGATCGCCGACCGCTGTGACATCGCGAACCTGAAGCTGATGAAGACCGGCGGGCTGTTGGAGGCGCGCCGGGTGATCGCCGCCGCGCGGGCGCACGGCCTGGAAGTGATGTGCGGCTGTATGATCGAGTCGAACGCCTCCATCGCGGCCGCCGCACAGCTCGCGCCGCTCCTCGATTACGCCGACCTCGACGGCTCGCTGCTGCTCGCCGAGGACCCGTACGCGGGGATCGACCTGCCGGACGGCGAGATACGGCTCGCCGAGCAGGACCGCGCTGGGACCGGCGCGCGCCCGACCGGGAAGTAGGCAGAGGCCAGAACGGAGAACGGCTGTCGCGGTACGACCTACTCTTCGGAGATATTTCGATCCGAGACGGCGGGCGGTTTGAACGCGGCGGACGCAGCGGTCTCCCGATCAGTCACTCCGTTCGAATCTGTCCCTCATCCGTTTTTCGTGGTACTGCTTGAATCCGTAGAGCACGACACCGATACCCAACACGAACAGGCCGATCGGAACCCAGATCCAGGCGGCGCTCAGCAGGGCCAGAAAGAGGGGGATCGCGATCAGCAACCCACCGATCCAGATGAGATGCTTGGGGACCATCGCTACCGGAGGGTTCGTGTCCGATCGTATAAAATCCGTGGCGAGAGCGGATCTCTCTGTCGGATTTCCGGAACCGAGTGCGAACGTCTCGTCCCTCGTGGACGGGAACGGGGTCGCCGTGACGAGATTTGACGCCTCAGTTCCGCTTTTCGTCGGCGTCTGCCTCGGACTCCTCTAACTCGACGTCGAGCTCCTCGTCGAGGTCGCCGCCCGAGTCGTCGCTCAGATCGGCTTCGAGGTCGTCCGCGTTCATCTCGCTCTCGATGTCCTCCAGTTCGGCGTCGATCTCCTCGTCGCTCGCCTCGCTGTTTCCGCTCGCCGGCTCGCCTTTCCCGAGTTCGCCCTTGAGCGTCTCCAGTTCGGCGTCGACCTCGCTGTTCGTCGAGAGACCCTCCAGCTCGCGGTCGATGTCGTCCTTGTCGGAGAGCGCGTCCTCGAACGCGCCGGACTCTTCCAGCTCGTCCATCGCCTCGGCGCGGGCCTCCATCTCCTCGGTGCGCTCCTCGGCGCGTTCGATGGAGCGACTCACGTCCGACATCTCGTCGCCGACGCCGGTCATCGCCTCGGAGACGCGGGAAGAGGCCTCCGCGGCCTCGTAGCGGGCCTTCATCGTCTCTTTCTTCGTACGGAACTCCTCGATGCGGTTCTGGAGCTTGTTTTTCTTCTCGACGAGCTGGTCTTGGGTGTCGTTCAGCTTGGCGATCTGCCCTTCCAGCTCCTCGATCTGGGTCATCTTCGACTTCTTCTTTTCGAGCGCCTTCCGCGCGAGGTCGTCGCGGTCCTGCTGGACCGCCTCGCGGGCCTGCCGGTTGTGCTTCTCGACGTTCTCTTCGAGCTTGCGCTTTTGAATCTCCAGCCGTTTCTTCTGGGTCGTCAGGTCCGCGATCCCCTGTTTGACGTCTTGGAGTTCGTCACGCATCTGCTCGTACGAGTAGTCGAGCGACTCGGTCGGGTCCTCGGCCCGATTGAGGAGGGCGTTCACCTTCGAGCGGATGACGTAGGAGGCGCGAGAGAGGATTCCCATACCACCGTGTACGCGTCCCACCCGTTAAAACCTCATGCGGTTCGGCGCGGCGCTATCCCCTCCGACCGTCGTCTCAGGTGAGGAGCAACCGGGGCGCTTCGGCTCGGAACGCCGTGACCCGACCTCCGATTCGACACGATCTTCCTGAACACTTATTCGGCAGGTCGGTGTAGCCCCGCACATGGAGATCGGCGCGTTGACCGTTCCCCTCGGCGGCGAACCGATCGAGGACGCGGTCGCGTCCCCCGACGACCGCGGCGTCGACGTGTTGGACCGCGCCGTCTTCGAGACGGAACCGGGCGACGCGTACTGGGCGGAGTGAGACGGAGGACACACACATGACACAGAAACGGCTGAAGGTCGGCGTGCTGGGGTATCGATTCATGGGCAAGGCGCACTCGAACGCGCTCGCGCGGCTCCCGATGTTCTTCCCGGACGCGCCAGACGTTGAGCGGCACACGCTCGTCGGGCGCGACGAGGAGGCGCTCGCGGAGGCCGCGGAGCGGTTCGGCTTCGCGCACACCGCGACCGACTGGGAAACGGCGATAGACGAGGTGGACGTCTTCTACAACCTCGGCCCGAACCACGTCCACGCGGAGCCGTCGATCGCGGCCCTCGAAGCCGACGTGCCCGTCCTCTGTGAGAAACCCCTCGCGCCGACGCTGGAGGAGGCGGCGGCGATGCGCGACGCCGCGGCCGCGAGCGCCGTGACCGCGGGTACCGCGTTCAACTACCGGTTCGTCCCCGCGATCCGGTACGCGAAGGGACTGATCGAGGACGGTGAACTCGGCGAGATCCGGCAGGTCCGCGGGCGGTACCTCCAGGACTGGCTCGTCGATCCGGAGGCCCCGTGGGCGTGGCGGATGGACGCCGACATGGCCGGTTCCGGCGCGCTCGGCGATCTCGGCGCACACACGATCGACCTCGCGAACTTTCTCGTGGGCGAGGAAGTCAGCGGGATCGACCGCGTCTCGGGCCGGCTGACGACGTTCGTCGACGAGCGCCCGGTGTACGACGACGGCGCGGTCGCGGAGTACCGCGACGTGACGGTCGACGACGCCTACAGCGCGCAGGTCGCTTACGAGTCGGGCGCGACCGGGACCTTCGAGGCCACGCGGGTCGCCGAGGGCCACAAGAACGACCACACGATCGCGGTCCACGGCTCGAAGGGGAGCGTGAAGTTCTCCTTGGAGCGGCTCAACGAACTGGAGGTGCTCCGGGAGGGGAACCGCGGCTACGAGACGGTGCTGGTCACCGATGAGACGGATCCGTACGTCGACCGCTGGTGGCCCCCCGGACACGTGATCGGGTGGGAACACACGTTCGTCCACGAGAACTACGAGTTCCTCTCGGCGGTCGCCGAGGGCGAGTCGTTCGAACCGTCGTTCGCGGACGGGTACGAGGTTCAGAAGGCGCTCGCGGCGATCCAACGGTCCGACGAGCGCGGCGAGTGGGTCGCGGTCGAGTGAGCGAGGGGGGCCTCAGACGCCGATACCGCCGCCCGGCGTGCTGCCGCCGTTCTCCTCGCTCCACTCTTGGATCGCCGAGTCTTCCCCGTCGTAGCTGCCGAGCGTCTCCCGGGTGTCGAACGCGATCGGCTCCCAGACGATGTCGAAGTTCTCGTTGCCGGTAGCGTTCGGCACGGGGACCCGATCGCCCGGTCGGACCACTCCGTCGCCGGGCCACGCGCCAAACTGGACGTTCCCGTCCGGGTCCTCGCCGCGGACGTACAGCTCCTCGGCGGGGACGGGGTCGGGTCCGAGCGCGACGATGACGAGTTCGCCGTCCTCCTGTGTACCCTCGAACTCGGCGTCCGGCGGGGCGACGCCGTCGATGAGACCGAACACCGCCGCGCCGACGATCGCCAGCAGCAACACGACGACCCCGACGAGCAGCCCCGTGCCCGCCAGCGGGGTGAACCCTCGCTCGTCGTCTCGGAACGCAGCCATTCGACCGTCAGTCAGACGGCACCGGTATAAGCGTTTACGCGCCGCAAATCAGATCTGATAAGCTTAGAGGCGACCGGGGGCCGACCGAGACCAGCACCCACGGAGCGAACCGGAAGCGGGTTATTCCGCGCGACCGAAGTGTATCCGTGACGTCTCGGACAGGCGATTCGACGGGCGGTCGCCCGCGCGGGCTGCGTGGCAGTCGGGCGCACGTGGGCCGAGGTGCTCGTTCGGCCGCGGCG
>NZ_CBVY010000002.1:455476-456406 GCF_000513435.1 Halorubrum sp. AJ67
AGTCGCGTCCGATCGTCGTCCGCCACCCGGCGACCGCCGACGGCTACGTCGCGGGCGCTGCGGTCGAGCGCGCCGTCCTCCCGCTGATCCGCGACGAGCACGCGAAGAGCGACGCCGAGTACCACTACTTCACCCGCCGCCCGCTCGACGAGCCGGTGTACGGGATGGACGCGGCGACCAACGACGCGACCCGCATGCTTCAGGACCGCGACCGCCACGACGAGAAGCTCCCGCTGTTCTTACTCGTCGGGACCGGCTCGACGACCGAGTCCGCCGACGGCATCGACCTGCTGTCGGTGTACGGGGTCGACGCGGTCGTCGTCGACGCCGCGGTCGCCGACCCGGAGACCCGGGACGCGGTCGACACGCTCGTCTCGCCGGAGCTGGCCGACGTCGACGGCGACGAGATGCTCTCGACGGGCGCGCTCGTCGCCTCGCTCGCGTCGGCGATAAACGACGAGGTCCGCACGGACCTCGAACACCTCCCCGCGGTGAGCTACTGGGCGGACGCCCCGGAGCGGTACGTGAACCTCGCGCGCGACGCGGGCTACGACGCCGAGCGCGTCGCGGAGCTCCGTGAAGCGGTCGCCTTAGAGGCGTACTACCAGTCGTATCAGGACAAACGCGAACTGATCGCGGATCTGTTGTTCTCGGACGGCGGCAACCTCGCGGCGCACGTCTCCGAGCAGTTCCGGGAGAAGCTGGAGACGGAGATCAAGACTGCGGACGCGAACGTCGCCACGGAGGCGGTCGACGGCGTCGAGTTCGCGCTGCTCGACACCGACGGCTACACGCACCGGTACGACTTCCCGCCGACGCCGCTGCTCCTTGACGACCTCCACCGCCGGCGCGCGGACGGCGAGCCGTTCGCGACGGTCGGCGTCGGCACCGACGAGCTGTACGTGCGCACGACGGCCGACGTGTCGGCGG
>NZ_CBVY010000002.1:459353-461436 GCF_000513435.1 Halorubrum sp. AJ67
GTGTCGGTCCGGGACGTGGCCGAGCGCGCGGCCGAACTCGCGCCGACGGCGGACATCGCCACCGCCGGCGTCCGCGAGGGGAAAATCGAGTTCCTCTCGGGCGAGCGCGACGCCGTCGAGGACGCGGTCGTCGCCGCCGTCGCCGAGGCGTTCTGAGGACGCCCGGGATATTCCTGTTAGTTTTCGTTCCGATTCGTTTGAAAACTCTCGCGCATCGGATCGGGCGGTAGATTATTCTACTCGTGTGAGACTCCCTCACGTAGGTGTTTCAAGATGGCAACACGACCGTCCGAACGGACGCTTCGCTCGGAACTGCTCGGGAGAGACGTGGAGTTCAACTACTCGGAGACGTGGCTGGCGTACTCGATGCTCGGCCTCCGGGTCGTGATGGCGTGGGTGTTCCTCCAAGCCGGGTTGGAGAAGCTGTTCGAGGGCGGCCTCGCGGACCCGCTAGCGTGGAGTTCCGTCGGCTTCCTCCAGAACGGGATCGCAGACGCGAACCCGCTTCAGGGGGTGTTCCTATTTTTCGCCGACTTCGCGGTGATCGTCGACCCGATGGTGGTGTTCGGCCAGATCCTGATCGGACTGGCGCTGCTGTTCGGCGTGTTCTTCCGGTTCGCCGCGCTGATGGGCGCGATCATGATGTCGCTGTTCTGGACGGCGGCGTGGCAGGGCGGGCTGCTGGCCGGGTTCCCGATGAGCCACGGCTACTTCATCGACAGCTCGTTCGTGTACATGCTCCTGCTGTTCGGGCTGGGCGCGTGGGGCGCGGGCCGGATCGTCGGGGTCGACCGGGCGCTGGAGTCGAGCGACCTCGTGCGGTCGACCCCGTGGCTGCGGTACCTCCTCGGATGAGCGGGATGCGCGGCGGCTCGGAGATTTTTCGACGCGCGACGCGACCGCCGATCAGCGGCGCGTGAACGGCCCGGGCGGGAGGATGAGGTCGTCGAGTTCGGGTCGCTGTTTCACGTTGAACACGACCGACAGCTCGTCGGTCAGCGGGTAGCCGTTACAGGAGAGCCGGAAGCCGCGCTCGGCGAGGTCGTCGGGCATGATGTGGTCGGTCGGCTGCGAGAGCTCGCCGGCGGCGAGGTACACCGCGCAGTTCGCGCAGGCACCGCCGCGACACGAGAAGGGCCACGCGAAGCCGCTCCGCTCGGCCGCCTCCAGCAGGCTCTCGTCGGGGTGGACGAGCAGGCGACCGTGGGCGTCGGGGTCGAGGTCGGCGTGGGACGCCTTCCGGAACAGCTCGTCGTCGTCGAGCGACCAGCCGTAGTCGACGACGGCCTCGTAGTCGAGGAACTCGACCCGGGTCGACCTGGGGGCGCGCGCGTCGCCGTCCTCGGTGAGGTCGACGTCGGCGGGGTCGACGGCGTCGTCGCCCCCGTCACCGTTCCCGTCGCGCTCGGAGAGCTCTCGGTAGGCCCGGCGGACGAGCTGGAACTCCTCGATCGAACCCCCCTGATCGGGGTGGGCGCGTTTCACACGCTCGCGGTACGCCCGCTCGACCGCCTCGTCGTCGGCGTCCTCGTCGACATCCAACACCTCGAACGGGGAGACCATCCGGTTACGCCACGTAGGCGCGTGAGACACATAAACGGCCCAGAAGTCGGCAGGCGTGGGACGACGGCGTGAGCCGGTGGGCGGACGCGTCGCCGCGGACGGTCAGCGTTTAACACCGGCGCGCACAAGGGACAGGCAATGGGAAACGCCGACCTGCGCGATCTCGCGTCGATCCGCGACGTCCCTTTCGCGGAGATCGAGGGGAGCGTCGTCGCCGTCGACGCGCACAACTGGCTGTACCGCTACCTCACGACGACGGTCAAGTGGACGGCCGACGAGAAGTACACCACCGCGGACGGCGTCGAGGTCGCCAACCTGATCGGAGTGGTTCAGGGGCTCCCGAAGTTCTTCGAACACGACCTGATCCCGGTGATGGTGTTCGACGGGGCCGTCACCGACCTGAAGGCCGACGAGGTCGCCGAGCGGCGCGAGAAGCGCGAGCGGGCGGAGGAGCGCCGGGCCGCGGCTGAGGAGCGCGGCGACGCAGTCGTGGGAGGCAAGGGCACACAGGGGGATAGGG
>NZ_CBVY010000002.1:461456-463111 GCF_000513435.1 Halorubrum sp. AJ67
GTCGGCGGCGAGGAGACGGACGCGACGTTAAATTAACTTCGTATAGCATACTATTATAACGTAAGTTATACGAGACGTCGCGGTCGATCGCCGACGTACGGAACCCGGACGTCGAGGCCGCCCGCGCGTACGTCGTCGACGAGTGGGGCGTCGCCGGCGACGAGGTCGAACGCGGGTTCGAGCGCATCGCGGAGTCGCAGGTCCAGACCGGGTTGGACCGGTGGACCTGATCGGGCGGGGTCGACCGGGTTCGGTCGGCGGACCTGACGGGGCGCGACGGCTGGGGGACGAGCGGCGTCCGCCGGCTCGACCGCCGCGAACACACCTTTTATTTCCTCGTCGTCGGAAGAGAGAGACACACGTGTCGCGGACCGCCTTTCGATCGCGGACAACGCCCGCAACCGGCCGGGAGATCGGATCTACGGCCGATCCCGGCGGCGCGGCGCTCCCGCGGACCGAGTCCCGAGCGGGCCGCGACGACCCTGACCAATGAGCTTCGACGTTCCCGACGACAGACGGTACTTGGAATCGCACGAGTGGGCGACGACCGGCGGCGACCCCGTCCGGATCGGCGTCTCCGACTTCGCGCAGGACGAACTGGGCGACGTGGTGTTCGTCGAACTGCCCGAGGTCGGCGACGAGGTCGTCGCCGGCGAGGCGTTCGGCGTCGTCGAGTCGATCAAGGCCGTCTCGGACCTGTACGCCCCCGTCTCGGGCGAGGTCGTCGCGGTCAACGAGGAACTGTTCGACCGCCCGGAGCTGGTCAACGAGGACCCGTACGGCGACGGGTGGCTGCTCGAAGTCGAGCCCGTCGAAGGCGGCGAGGCGGACGGACTGCTCGACGCCGACGAGTACGACGACCAGATCGCCTGATCCGATCATGAACGCCACACATTCCGACGGACGACGCGGCATCGAACGGGCGGGCGACGCCGGGGCGGTCCGATGAGCCGGGCGAACGGCACGCCGTACGCGCCTCACACGGACGCAGAGACCGCGGCGATGCTGGCGGCGATCGGCGTCGACGACGAGGAGGCGCTGTTCGACATCCCCGACACGGTCGCCTTCGACGGCGACTTCGGCATCGAGCCGCGCACCGAACGCGAGATCCGCGACGAGTGCGCGCGAATCCTGAACCGCAACGACGACCTCACGGAGTTCCTCGGACGAGGCCACTACGGCCACTACGTGCCGAGCGTCGTCGACCACCTCGCCGACCGCGCGGAGTTCCTCACCAGCTACACCCAGTACCAGCCGGAGGTGTCACAGGGGTTCCTTCAGGCCCTCTTCGAGTACCAGTCGATGCTGGTGGAGCTGACCGGGCTCGACGTCGCGAACTGCTCGATGTACGACGCCGCGACCGCGCTCGGCGAGGCCGCGACGCTCGCGGACCGCGTCCGGTCGACCTCGGGCGACGTGGTCTTGGTCCCCGAACAGCTCCGGGAGGGGAAGCGGGCGGTGCTGTCGAACTACTGCGCGGGCGCGGACCTGACCGTCGAGACCTATCCGATGGCCGACGGCACCGCCGACGTCGACGCGCTCGCGGAGCGCGCCGGCGACGACGCCGTGATGGTGTACGCGGAGAGCCCGACCGTCCGCGGCTGTATCGAAGAGCGGCTCGCGGCGATCGGCGACCTCGCCGGCGAGACCGACGC
>NZ_CBVY010000002.1:467507-469193 GCF_000513435.1 Halorubrum sp. AJ67
GGCGGAGGGGCTGGAGATGGGGGCGACGTGCGCCGCCGCCGCCTCCGGCGCGTTCGCGCTCGCGGAGTCGGGCGAGTTCGGGCCGGACGACACCGTCGTCCTGTTGAACACCGGCGCGGGCAACAAGGACGTCGACGCGCTGCGCGCGCACCTCGGCGAGCGGGAGGCGAACGAAGCGGAGTAGGCGGCAAGCGGGAGGCGAACGAAGCGGAGTAGGCGGCAAGCGGGAGGCGAACGAAGCGGAGTAGGCGGCAAGCGGGAGGCGAACGCGGCGGAGTAGACGGCAAGCGGGAGGAGCGACCCGCCCCGGTCGCTGCCCGAACCGGAACCACTACGGCGGGCGGTCGCCACCCCTCGCGCATGGAACTCGGCGTCATCGGACGTCGGGCGGATG
The DNA here is from genome assembly GCF_000513435.1 of Halorubrum sp. AJ67. NCBI lineage: Archaea > Methanobacteriati > Methanobacteriota > Halobacteria > Halobacteriales > Haloferacaceae > Halorubrum > Halorubrum sp. AJ67. Next base: position 467,902 of record NZ_CBVY010000002.1, read on the forward strand.
GGGCAGATCGTCGCGAACCGGTCCATCGAGGCGGGCCACGACGTGGTCGCGTTCGACCTCTCGGCGGAGGCGACCGCGGCGGCGGCGGAGAGCGGCGCGGAGCCCGCGGACTCCGTGGCTGATCTGTGTGAGCGGTTGGACGAGAGCGAAGCGGACGACGGAGAGGCGGACGGCAAGCGGATCTGGCTGATGGTCCCCGCGGGCGACGCGGTCGACGCCACGCTCGCGGACATCGAACCGCATCTCACCGGCGACGACGTGGTCGTCGACGGCGGGAACTCCCAGTTCGCGGAGTCGGTCCGGCGGGCCGAGGAGACGGACGCGGCCTACCTCGACTGCGGCACCTCCGGCGGGCCGGCGAGCGCCGAGGAGGGGTTCTCGCTGATGGTCGGCGGTCCCGAGTGGGCCTACGAGGCGATGGTCCCCGTCTTCGACGCGGTCGCGACCGGCCCGGACGGCCACGACCGCATGGGCGAGTCGGGCGCGGGCCACTACGTGAAGATGGTCCACAACGGCGTCGAGTACGCGCTGATGCAGGCGTACGGCGAGGGGTTCGAGCTGCTCACCGAGGGCCGGTACGACCTCGACATGGAGACGGTGGCACGCACCTGGAACAACGGTGCGGTGATCCGGTCGTGGCTCCTCGAACTGTGCGAGGAGGCGTTCCGCGAGGAGGGGTCGGATCTGGGCGACGTGGCAGACCACGTCGCGGGCGGCTCGACGGGCACGTGGACGGTTCAGGAGGCGCTCGAACAGGAGGTTCCGGTTCCGCTCATCTATCAGGCGCTCGCGGAGCGGTTCGACTCCCGCAACGAGGGGCGCTTCTCGCGGCGGCTCGCGAACCGGCTGCGGTACGGGTTCGGGCGGCACGAGGTCGCGCGGCGTTCGGACGACGACTGATCGCGCGGCAGCGTTCCGTCCCGGTTACATCTCGGAACGGTTCTCACGCCGAAACGAGGTTCCCTTGATACGGACGGATCGACGGCCGATCTGCGGTGCGGCGGCGCGCGCCTCCGAGTGCCTTTTAAAGGCGCGAGGAGCGCCGCGCGAGGTCGCCGGCGGCGGAGCCGCCGGCCGCCAGAGAATCTTCGATTCTCGCTGGAGTCAGTCGCCGGAGCGAAGCGCAGGCGACTGACGAGGTTGGGGAGGCGTGAGGTGCGGTTGCGGTGCGGGGTGGGACTCGAAGGGGCAGCCGGGAGGCGGGCGCAGGCGACGTAAGGACCGCAGCGAGTGAGCAACGCGAACGAGCGAGGACCGCAACGAGCGTGCGCCCGCCTCCCGGCTGGGGCTTC
>NZ_CBVY010000003.1:0-2151 GCF_000513435.1 Halorubrum sp. AJ67
CGTCGCCCCGATCCGCATCGTCGCGTGAACGAGACCGACGGTGCCCACGTACGGCGGCGTGAGCACGCCGATCCGGTCGCCCTCGCCCAGCCCGTGGGCGACGAGCCGGCCCGCGGTCTCGGAGACGAGGCGGTCGAGGTCGGTGTAGCTCCACGCCTCGCCGTCTTCGGCGCGGACGAGGGCCGTGTCGTCCGGCGACGAGACGACGCGGTGTGACAGCCAGTCCCGCATCGTTGTCACCCGCGTCTGCCGGGAGAATCGGGGTTACTCATCCGTCGGCTGTCGCACGGTCAACACCGGCACGTCCGAGGTACGGACGACGCGCTCCGTGACGCTTCCCAGCAGGTAGCGGTCGAGTCCCTTCCGACCGTGGGTCCCCATCACGACGACGTCGATGCCGTGTTCGTCGACGTAGTCGTGGATCGACTGGTACGCGGTCCCGGACGTGACGGTCGTGACGCAGTCGACCCCGGCGTCGGCGGCGGCGTCCGCCACCTGCCGCGTCGCCTCTTCGCCCTCGGATTCGAGCGCGTCCACGACGACCTCCGCCCCGGCCTCCAGGCTGGAGTAGGCCCCGCCGTCGACGACGTACAGCGCGTGGAGTCGGGCGTCGTAGCGGTCGGCGAGGTCGATCGCGTGTTCGATCGCGGCGTCCGACGCCGGACTGCCGTCGGTCGGAACGAGAATCTCCGAGTACATCTCGGTGTGGCGTACAGCGGGTGCGATTAAAAACCCGATCGAACTACTCGGCGTTCGAGGACCGAAACGAAGCGGCCGACCCGCCCGCCGACCCGTCTAGCGGAAGCCCATCGCTTCGATCTGCTCCTGATAGCGGTTTCGGATGGTGACCTCGGTGACTTGGGCCACGTCGGCGACCTCGCGTTGGGTCTTCTTCTCGTTACACAAAAGCGAGGCCGCGTAGATGGCGGCCGCCGCGAAACCCGTCGGCGACTTCCCGGAGAGCAGCCCCTGCTCGGCGGAGACATCGATTATCTCGGTCGCCTTCGACTGGACTTCCTCGCTCAGTTCGAGCGCGGAGGCGAACCGCGGGACGAACTGCTTGGGGTCGACCGGCTTCAGCTCCAACCCGAGTTCCTGCGAGATGTATCGATACGTGCGTCCGATCTCCTTTTGCGGGACCCGAGAGACGTCCGCGACCTCGTCGAGGCTGCGGGGGATCCCCTCCTGCCGGCAGGCGGCGTACAGCGCGGCGGTGGAGACGCCCTCGATGGAGCGGCCGCGGATCAGATCCTCGTTGAGCGCCCGTCGATAGATGACGGACGCGACCTCGCGTACCGACCGCGGAACGCCGAGCGCCGAGGCCATCCGGTCGATCTCGGAGAGCGCGAACTGGAGGTTGCGCTCGCCCGCGTCCTTCGTCCGAATCCGCTCCTGCCACTTCCGTAGACGGTGCATCTGCGACCGCTTCTCGGAGGAGAGCGAGCGGCCGTACGCGTCCTTGTCCTTCCAGTCGATCGTCGTCGTCAGCCCCTTGTCGTGCATCGTCTCCGTGATCGGCGCGCCGACGCGCGACTTCGACTGCCGCTCGTTGTGGTTGAACGCGCGCCACTCCGGCCCGCGGTCGATGTTCCGTTCGTCCAAGACGAGCCCGCAGTCCTCACAGACCAACTCCTGGTCGGCGTCCGTGACGATGTTCTCCGAGTCACACTCCGGACAGGCAACCGTCGATTCGTCCGTTTCTCGCTCCGTGTCCTGCTCCTGTTGCCGCTGGCGACTCGGACGTTCCATTAAAAGGTTTCTGGTCATTCGCGTATTTAACTCTTGTCCAGAAATATCATCGACCCTGACAGATATGACGCCGACCCGATACGCGTTCTTCGCCCAGTAGCAGGCGTGTAGCGCGGAAGTACAAGAGATACCGCGTCTCCGAGACGGTTCGACACGTCCCGGACGCTCCCGCGGGGACACACAAAACGTGACCGCAAAATTCGGTCGGAATTCGTCGCGCTCGATACCCCGATATATTACTATAGAACATCTATAAAGATTTTTGTATAACCTATACCAATAGGTGTGTATGAGTACCATCTCGTCCCCCGGCATCGAACGCACGCTTCGCGGCTGTCGCCCGGCCGACGTCGACCCCGTCGTCATCGACGCGTCGGACCTCGACAGCACCGCACCCGACCC
>NZ_CBVY010000003.1:5839-7550 GCF_000513435.1 Halorubrum sp. AJ67
ACGACGGAGGGGGCCGCGCGCACATCAACTCGGGGGTCGACGGCGTTCCGGGGACAGAACCGACGGACTGTCGAGGCAATCCGGCGCGACCGCCCGTCTCAGATCTTGTTTTCGGCGTCGTCGGCGAGCTCCTCCATCCGCTTGCCGACGCGGCCGGCGGGCGAGAACTCGTCTTCGCTCATCGCGTTCGCCAAGGCGTTGCCGAGCACGAACACGGCGTGTTTGTGCTCGCTCTTCGATTTGTGAACGTGAGAGGGCTCGACGTCGAGCTCGTCGTACGGGTCGAACAGCGACCCGTCCACCGTCTCCTGCGCGCGGAAGTGCTCCATGATCGTCACCATCTGTTCGTGGAGTTCGAGCAGCTCGTCTTTGTGCATGCCCTTGGATACGGCCTGTAGGCCCTTTAAGCGTTGTTGAGGCCGGGACGCACGGTTCCGCGCGTTCGCGGGGGTCAACGAGCGCAGCGCGCGGTCAGAAGACGTACTCGTCTTCGTGGCCCATCATCCCCTCGTCCTCGAACCCGCTGGAGTCGTCGTCGTCTCTGGGGCCGCTCGTCTTGTACGCCTTGATGCCCGTCGATAGCAGTTCCTCGACCGCCTCCTCCCGGTTGAGGAACTCGCCTTCCTCGACCATCTGGGCGATCTGCATCTCCAGATGCTCCGGCACCGTTATCTTCACTCGTGGCATTTGCTGTCCGGGTCTTGTGGGATAGCGCATATAAAAGTGGCGTCGCAGATCCGCGTATCTGAAAATTCAGAACTAATCTCAAAAAATCTCCTTTCAGTTACCAAAATTTGAACTTCACTATCTCGAACGTCGCCGTCACCGATCGCCCGAGACGGTTGCTCGCGCGCGACTCCGCTCTCGGGAGCGACATTCATACGTCGATCCGGGCCGTACCGTGGTTCATGACCGCATCCCGTACCGACTCCGTCGAGGACCTCACGGACCTCTACCGCGAGTACGGCGACGACCGGCTCCCGCCGGGGCAGCGCGAGACCGACGGGTTCCCCGTCCTCTCGAAGAGCGGGACTCCCTCGTGGGACCCGGAGACGTTCGAACTCGAGGTGTGGGGCGCAGTCGAGGAGCCGCTCTCCGTCTCGCTCGACGAGTTCCGCGACCTCCCGGCCGTCACCCAGCGACAGGATTTCCACTGCGTGACGGGCTGGAGCAAGTTCGACTGCGAGTTCACGGGCGTCGCGTTCGCGGATCTCGCCGAGCGCGCCGGCGTGAGTAACGACGCCGAACACGTCATGTTCCACTCGCTCGACGGGTACACGACCGACCTCCCGCTCGACGAGTGTACGAAGCCGGGCGTCCAGCTCGCCTACGGCTTCGACGGCGACGACCTCCCGGCCGACCACGGCGGCCCGATCCGCGTCGTCACGCCGCATAAGTACGCGTACAAGGGCGCAAAGTGGGTCTCCGGCGTCGAGTTCCTCACGGAGAAGGAGCTGGGCTACTGGGAGAAGCGCGGGTACAGCGACACGGCGAACCCCTGGAACGAGGAGCGCTACAGCTGACGGCCGCCGCTTCGACGCCCGGAATTCCCGTCCGCTCGCCGTTCGATTTTCCCCGCTTTCTCCGCCCCGATAGTCAAGATAAAGGGTCCCCGTCCCCGACACGTATCGCATGGAACAGGCGCGCTCGCGGTCGTCGCCGCCGCTGGTCAGCCGGACCACGGAGATCGACGAACCGGCGTTCACGGCGG
>NZ_CBVY010000003.1:8812-12516 GCF_000513435.1 Halorubrum sp. AJ67
CTCCGACACTTCCGCGCGCGCGAGCGCCTCGCCGCCGTCGCCGGTCGCGATCCCGTACAGCTCGGGCGGCTCCTCGCCCTTCTCGCGGCCGAGTCCCGACAGGAACACCGGGAACAGGTCGACCTCGTCGAACCACGCTCCGAGACACGCCGCGACCTCCGTCGCCGCGCCCGGCTTCACGGGCACGTCGCTGCGGAGCGCGACGAGGTCGTTCTCGGAGTCCGCGTACAGCCGCACCGGCGTCGTCGCGGCCGTCTCGGACTCGCGGTAGACCGTCACCGGCGGGAGCCCGTCGCAGTGGACGTTCGCGTAGTGGCTCATCCCGTGGGCGTCGATTATGTGGTCAGTCGCGATCTTGCCCACCAGGCCGACGCCGGGGAACCCCTCGATCAGCGTCGGATCCTCCAGCGAGACGTCGTCGACGACGGAGATTCGCGTCATGTGCGTGGGCACGATTGGCACGGACGTAAAGGTGGGGCGCGCGGCCGGCGTCCGCCCGCCCCCGTCCCGAAACCGTCTAACGGCCCGACCCGAAAGGGAGGCCATGAATCCGCTCGACCGATACGAGTCGCTCGTCGACGACGTCGACGCGTTCCGGGCGGCGTGCGACCGTCCCCTCCCCTCGGTCGTGCGCACGAACGAGATCGCGGCGACGCCGGCCCGCGTCCGCGAGGCGTTCGACGAGGCGGGCGTCGCCTACGAGGCGGTCGACTGGCACGACGGGCTCTTCCGGCTCCCGGACGGGAACCCCGGCGGCAACTGGCCGTACGTCCACGGCTGGACGCACGGACAGGAGGAGGTGTCCGTGCTGCCCGGGCTCGCGCTCGACCCGCAGCAGGGCGAGCGCGTCTGGGACGCCTGCGCAGCGCCCGGCAGCAAGACCACACAGATCGCGGACGCGATGGCCGACGAGGGGACCGTCGTCGCCAACGACAACAACCTCGGTCGCCTCTCCGCGCTCCGCCACAACGCGGAGCGGCTCGGGATCACGAACGCGGTCGTCACCAATCAGGACGCCCGCAACTTCTCTATGAAGCCGCTGGCGTTCGACGAGTTCGACCGCGCCTTGGTCGACGCCCCCTGCTCGTGTGAGGGAACCTGCCGGAAGAACCCCGATGTCCTCGACGAGTGGACGCTCGACCACGTCCACGCGGTCGCGGGGATCCAGAAGGGCGTCTTGGCCCGCGCCGTTCAGGCGACCCGTCCGGGTGGGGTTGTCGTCTACTCCACCTGTACGTTCGCCCCGGAGGAGAACGAGGCGGTCCTCGACCACGTCCTCGCGAACGAGGGCTGCGAGCTCGTCGACTTCGATCTCCCGGTCGAGACGGATCCCGGCGTCACCGAGTGGGACGGCGAGACGTACGACGAGTCCGTGACGCAAGCAAAGCGCATCTATCCGCACCGCAACGACACGGGCGGGTTCTTCTGCGCGAAGTTGCGGGTCGGCGGCGAGAGCGAGGATGGCGTGAGCGACGGTGGGGCAGCCGACGACGGCGAGGTGGCCGCATGAGCGACGATGCGCCCACCAACGACGGCCAGCAGTTCGACCGCCTTCCGGAGACGCCCGCGGACCGCGAAATCGAGGGACGCGCGAGCCGCGCCGAGGTCCTCGACTGGTGGCACGAGCGGTTCGGGATCGAGCCGGCGGTCTTCGAGGGGTACAGCTTCTGGGAGAAGGGCGCGGGAAAGGTCTGGATATTCAACGGCGAGGCGACCGACCCGAGCGGGGTCGAGGCGATCGGGATGACGTTCCTCCGCACGCGACAGGAGCACTGGAAGCCGACCGGCCGGGCGGTCTCCCGGTTCGGCCGTCACGCGACGAGGAACGTGATCGAGTTGGGGCCCGAGCGGGCGTCCCGGTTCGCGGCCGGCGAGGACCAAGACCTCCCCGAGTGGGACGGCGACTGGGGGTACCTGATCGCGACCCACGAGGTCGCCGGCGAGTCGGTCCCGATCGGCGTCGGGCTGTACCTCTACGACGAACTGCGGTCGGTGGTCCCGAAGGGGAGTCGAGCGGACCTGCCGGTCGTGGAGTAATACTGAGAACTGGACTGGCCTCGGAGAACCGTCATCTACCGTTCGGTCGGAGGTCTCTGTCGACGCGACAGCGGCGGATCCGTCGATCACACGACCGAGAACACCGCCGAAGCCCCAGCCGAGAGCCGGGCAGACGCTCGCTGTCGTTCGAAAGGCGCTTCGCGCCTTTCGTGATGACGAGACGCCGAAGGCGTCTCGAACCACGCTCCTCGTCGCTCACTTCGTTCGCTCCTGCGGTGCTTACGTCGTCATCAGAACGCTTCGCGTTCTGATTGGCTCACGAGAGGTTTGCTCTCGTGAACGCCTCTGTCCGCCTCCCGGCTGCCCCTTCGAGTCCCGCCCCGCACAACCCCGCACCTCAGCCTCCCCAGCCTCGTCAGTCGCCGTCGCTTCGCTCCGGCGACTGACTCCCTCGCACCGTCGGTTCGCGCCCTATCGGGCGCTCACCAGGGGCGCGCCACCGCGCTGTTCTGTCCAACTTTCTCGCTACTTCCCCTTCTCCCGCACCGTCCCGCCCCCGAGTCCCTCCCACTCGACCCGGAACCCGAGCCGCGAGAGCGCGGCGCTGGCGTCGTCGATCCCGTACTCGTCGAGGGCCGCCTCGGCCGCCGAAAGCGACATCCCCGGCTCGATCTCGTCGGTGAGCGCCTCCAACACCGCGGGCCGTACGAGGGTGCGACCGACCCGTTCGTGATCGGGGAACGACACCCCCTCGATCGCCTCGACGCCCACGCCGCGTTCGGCGGCCAGTTCGGCCAGCCCGATTGCGTCGGCGTCGGGCGAGAGGGCGTCCGGAAGGGCGGCGGCCGCGTCGGCGACGAACTCGGCCTCGTACTCGCGGAGCACGTCGACCACGTCCTTCACGCGAACCGTCCCGGAGTAGGTGACGACGCGGTGGTCGCGCGCGGCGATCTCTTCTCCGACGCCGAGGCTCTCGTCGACGGCGACGAGCAGGTCGACATCTTCCACGTCGGCCAGCTGACCCAGCTTCTTTTCGACGTACTCGGGGGTCCAGAAGCCCATCACCTCGAAGAACAGCCGGAAGTCGGCGTGGTCGTAGTCGAACGCGAAGTCCGGGATCATGACGCTCGAACCGGTTTCGAGCGGCTCCGGCTCGCGGACGAGCGCCCAGTCGAGGTCGAGCCCGCGGAACCGGGCGGCGAAATCGGCCTCGACCCCGCTGTCGAAGTCGGGCTCCGCGACCGGCTCCACGTCGGGCACGGTCACGTCGCCGTCGGAGAGGCGCATCGTGCGCTCGCGGCCGCGATCGTCGACCGTCGCCGAGAGCGACCACTCCGCCGACTCGGCGACCGTCCTGAGCAGCCGGGCGAACGCGGTGCCGTAGCGTCGAGTTCGCGAGAACAGCGCGTCCGGCCCGGTGACGACCAGTTCGCGCCCCTCGGGGGTCTTCCGTACCTCGTACATCAGTCGGAGGCGCTTCACGGCCGAGACGAGCCGCTTCGGGTCGTTCGAGCGCACCCGGACCTCGGTCGCGTCGAACAGCGCGGTCTGGGCCAAGGAGAGGTCGTACTGCTCCAACAGCGAGTCCGGGTCCCAGCGCACGTCGGCGTCGACGAGGACCCGGTTCACGTCGCGGTCGGCGTACAGCGCGTCGTCGACGACCGTCGGTTCGACGCCGAGCGCGTCGGCGGCGCGGTCGACAGCGG
>NZ_CBVY010000003.1:13836-17846 GCF_000513435.1 Halorubrum sp. AJ67
TGAACTGGGGCCGGTAGCCGCCGCCCGCCCGGGAGACGCGCAGGAGATCCTTGCGTAACACGTTCCCGCGGTACGGTCCAACCGACCTAAAACGAGCGGATCCGCACGGTGGCCCCTCCCGGCCGCCGGGCGGCTTCAATCGTCCGCTCGTCCCGTGTCCGGCGTGAACGTGACCCCTCCGATCTCGATCTCGTCCGGGACCCGGTCGGTATCGTGGACACCGACCGGGGGAACGTTCACCGCCGCGGCGGCGGACGCGTCGAGGTCGGTCTCGCCGCTGATGTCGGACATCTCCCCGTCCGCGTCCCGCGCGTCTTGGTCGATGCGCATCGAGCAGAACTCCGCGCCGCACATCGAGCAGAACCGGGCTTCCTTGTAGTTGTCTCCGGGAAGCGTCTGATCGTGGTAGTCCCGTGCGCGCTCCGGGTCGAGCGCGAGATCGAACTGCCGGGCCCAGTCGAACTCGTAGCGCGCCTCGGAGAGGGCGTCGTCCCAGTCGCGCGCACCCGGGCGGTCGTCGGCGACATCGGCGGCGTGAGCTGCGATCCGATACGCCGCGAGCCCGTCTCGCACGTCCTCCGCGTCGGGGAGACCGAGGTGCTCTTTCGGCGTGACGTAACACAGCATCGCCGCGCCCGCACGCGCCGCCTCGGTCGCGCCGATCGCGCTCGTGATGTGGTCGTAGCCGGGGCGATATCGGTCACGAGGGGTCCGAGGACGTAGAAGGGCGCACCGTCGCACACCTCCCGTTGCCGGTCGACGTTGTCGGCGATCTCGTCCATCGGGACGTGGCCCGGACCCTCCACCATCACCTGGACGCCGTGGTCCCGTGCGACCCGAGTGAGTTCGCCGAGGGTTTCGAGCTCGGCGAACTGCGCTTCGTCGCTCGCGTCGGCCAGACATCCGGGACGGAGGCCGTCCCCCAGCGAGACCGTCACGTCGTGTTCCGCGAAGATCTCACAGATCTCCTCGAACTTCGCGTACAGGGGATTTTGCGCCCCGTTCTCCTCGATCCACTGGGCGAGGATCGATCCGCCCCGCGAGACGATCCCGGTCTTTCGACCGTCGGTCAGCGGGAGGTGTTCCAGCAACACGCCCGCGTGAATCGTCATGTAATCGACGCCCTGTTCGGCCTGCTTCCCGATCACGTCGAGCAGTAGCTCGTGAGTGATATCGCCCGGACTCTCCGCCCGTTTCACCGCCTCGTATATCGGGACCGTTCCGACCGGCACCGGCGAATACGCGACGTTCGCCTCGCGGGTCTCGTCCAACCGATCGCCCGTCGAGAGGTCCATGACGGTGTCGGCCCCGTAGTGGACGGCGGCGTGGAGCTTCCGCAGCTCCGCGTCGAGGTCGCTCGTCGACTCGCTGTTGCCGATGTTGGCGTTGACCTTCGTCGAGAAGTCGTCGCCGATGACCATCGGATCGAGCGAGTCGTGACCGTGGTTGTTCGGAATCACCGCTCGCCCCTCCGCGACCCGCCGTCGGACGAACGCCGCCTCGCAGTTCTCGCGCTCTGCGACGCGCTCCATCGCCGGCGTGACCTCTCCGTCTCGGGCCAGTTCGATCTGTGTCGCGTTCATCAATCACTCGGTTATACCACTAATTAATATACTCTTCGGTGGTACCTCCGCCGTCCGATCGGGGCGGGGTGCGACACGCTTAACCCCGAAACTCGTCGATCGAAGGGTAATGAGTACAGACGCGGCGGACGACGCGGACGCCGAAACCGCGACGGGCGACGGCGACTCCCGTGGCGACGAGCCCGAGGCGTTCGTCCGGACCTGCGAACACCTCGTCGACCGCATCCTCGCGGGCGAGATCGAGCGCGACGACCTCGAACGCGCCAAGCTCGACGCCTGCTCGGAGTTCTCCTCGCCGAAGGTGCCGAAGAACACCGAGATCCTCGACCACGCCCCGGCGGAACACCGCGACGACGTGATCGAGGTGGTCCAGCGCAAGCCCGTCAGGACCGCTTCGGGCGTCTCGCCGGTCGCGATCATGACCTCGCCGAAGCTGTGTCCGCACGGGAAGTGCCTCTACTGTCCCGGCGGGCCGGCCTCGGAGTTCTCCTCGGCGCAGTCGTACACGGGCCACGAGCCGGCCGCGGCGCGCGGCGAGCAGAACGACTACGACCCGTACGGACAGGTGACGCTCCGGCTCGAACAGCTCCGGAAGATCGGCCACCCGGTCGACAAGGTGGAGCTGATTCTGATGGGCGGGACGATGACGGCGCGCTCGCACGACTACCAGGAGTGGTTCGTGAAGCGCGCGCTTCAGGCGATGAACGACTACGACCTCGACAAAGAGCCCGAACCGGCCGAGGGCGAGTCGTTTGCGCCCGAGCCCGACGGGACCGAGTTCGAGTACCTCGAAGACGTGATCGCCGAAAACGAGACGAATGGAATCCGCAACATCGGCACCACCTTCGAGACGAAGCCTGACTGGTGTGACCCCGAGCAGATCGACCGCATGCTCGATCTGGGCGGGACCAAGGTCGAGGTCGGCGTCCAGACCACCTACGAGCGGATCAACCGCGAGATGCACCGCGGGCACGGCAACGAGGCGAGTCGGAACGCCAACCGCCGGCTGCGCGACGCCGCGTTCAAGGTCGGCTTCCACATGATGCCGGGCCAGCCGGGGATGACCCGCGAGATGTGTATCGAGGACTTTCGGCAGCTGTTCGACAACCCCGACTGGCGGCCGGACTACCTGAAGATCTACCCCACGCTCGTCGTCGAGGGCACGCGCGTGTACGACCGCTGGCGGCGCGACGACTTCGACCCGCTCACGAGCGAGGAGGCGGCCGACGTCGTCGCCGAGGTGATGGACCTGATCCCGAAGTACACCCGTCTCCAGCGCGTCCAGCGCGACATCCCCGCGGACTTCATCGACGCCGGCGTCCAGAAGTCGAACCTCCGCCAGCTGGCGGCCCAGCGCGCCGAGGACAAGGGGATCGTCCAGCGCGACATCCGCGCCCGCGAGGTGGGGCACAACGACGCCGACCCGGACCCGGACGACGTCGAGCTCTCGGTCACCACCTACGAGGCCGGCGGCGGGACGGAACACTTCATCGCCTTCGAGGACCCCGTCCGCGACCTGCTCGTCGGCTTCTGTCGGCTGCGGTTCCCCTCGTTCGCGCCGGACCAGCCGGGCGCGCCGGGCACCGAAAGCGACCCGATCCGCCCCGAACTCGAAGACGCCGCCCTCGTGCGCGAACTCCACGTGTACGGCACCGAGGTCGGCATCGGCGGCGACGGCGACTGGCAGCATCAGGGATACGGCACCCGACTGCTCGAACGCGCCGAGGAGCTGGCCCGCGAGGCGGGCTACCGAAAGATAGCGGTGATCTCCGGGATCGGCGCTCGGGAGTACTACCGCGAGAAGCTCGGCTACCGACAGGACGGGCCGTACGTGTCGAAGCGGATCTGATCGGCCACTCGCGCACTAACGGCCACAATCGGTTTGTTTCGGAGGGGAAATAGAGATTATTCAGGCAGTAACCGGATAATCAATCAGCCATATACAACTTTTATTATTGATTAGTCCTGATGATTGATACCTCGTTTCACGAGGAATATTGTCATGAATTACGGACGACGGACGTTCATAAAAGGCGTTGCGGGCATCGGCGTAACGGCGACGGTCACGGGACCGGCGTCTGCCGCCGACGGAGACGTACAGTATATCGTTCGTACAAACGGGAACGGCACACGTGACGCGGTCGTGGACGCCGGCTTTTCTGTGCGACACGAGCTCGCCGAGGGATCGGTCCTCGTGGTTACGGGACCGGAAGGCGCGGCGGGGGACCTCGAATCGGTCGGCGGCGTCTCGGCGGCGAACCCCGACGTGACGGTCGAGCTCGACGAGCCGGAGGTCGACGCTGAGGCCGACGACGGGACCGCACCGAAGGACGGTGCCGCGCTGACCGACCTCCAGTGGGACAAGGAGATCACTGACGCCTTCGGGGCCCACGAGTACGCGACCGGGGAAGGAACGCGCGTCGCGAT
>NZ_CBVY010000003.1:17978-23210 GCF_000513435.1 Halorubrum sp. AJ67
CCTATCCCCTGTGTGCCTTGCCTCCCACGACTGGAGCTGAACAAGCTCAAGGCGGACGTTCAGACCGTGTTCCAGAGCGCGGTTCGGCGCGGCACCGTGATCACGGGTAGCGCCGGCAACGACTCGGGGAGCCTCCAGGGAAGCGGGTTCACGCTCCCGAACAGCGTCCCGGCGGCGTTCACCGTCAGCGCGACCTCACCGGCCGACACGCTATCCTTCTACTCGAACTTCGGCACGAGCGACATCGACATCGCCGCGCCGGGCGGATGGTACGAGACTACCGATCGGACGCTCAACGCGAGTGCCGAAGACGGGGAGATCCCCTTCCCGCAGAACGGCGTCCTCTCGACGTGGCCGACGGACGAGGAGTCGAGCGTGGGTCTCACGGGATACGACTACATCTCCGGCACCTCGATGGCCGCGCCGCAGGTCGCCGGGCTCGCGGCGCTCGTGCGCGAACTCGATCCGGACGCGAACGCGAGTCAGGTCGAGCAGGCGATCCAGAAGGGGGCCGAACTCGCGAACGGCAAGAGCGATCCGGAGTTCGGTGCCGGCCGGATCAACGCGCTGAACACGGTCGAACGACTCGCTGACGGCAAGGGGAACGGAAACTCGAACGGGAAGGCGAACGGGAAGGCGAACGGGAAGGCGAAAGGAAACGGTAAGGGGAAGTGACCGAGCCGTAGACGCCGTCGCGGCGAGCCACACAACGACACGCCTTTTCAGGGCCAACCCTCTCTTTGAGGTATGGACCAGAAGCGGGAGCTGTCGAGCATCGACCTCGCCGCGCTCGTCACCGAACTCAATCGGTACGAGGGCGCGAAGGTCGACAAGGCGTACCTCTACGACGACGACCTGCTCCGGCTGAAGCTCCGCGACTTCGACCGCGGCCGCGTCGAACTCATGATCGAGGTTGGCGACGTGAAACGTGCCCACGCCTCCGACCCCGACCGCGTCGCCAACGCCCCCGGTCGCCCGCCGAACTTCGCGAAGATGCTGCGGAACCGCATGTCGGGCGCGGACTTCGCTGGCGTCGAACAGTACGAGTTCGACCGAATCCTCACCTTCGAGTTCGAGCGCGAGGACCAGAACACGACGCTCGTCGCCGAGCTGTTCGGACAGGGGAACGTCGCCGCGCTCGACGAGACCGGTGAGGTCGTCGGTGCGCTCCAGACCGTCCGACTCAAGTCCCGCACGGTCGCGCCCGGCTCGCAGTACGAGTACCCGGCCTCACGGCTGAACCCCCTCGACGTGAGCCGCGGCGGGTTCGACCGGCACATGCGAGAGTCGGACAGCGACGTGGTGCGAACGCTCGCCACGCAGCTGAACCTCGGCGGACTCTACGCCGAGGAGGTGTGTACCCGCGCCGGCGTCGAGAAGGAGACCCCCATCGAAGAGGTGACCGACGACCAACTCGGCGCGCTCCACGAGGCGCTCTCCCGGATCGGCGAACGGCTCCGGTCGGGAGACATCGACCCACGGGTGTACGAGGAATCGATCGACGGCGACGGGAACGCCGACGGCGACGGAAACGGAGACGGAGACGCCGATCCCCGCGTCGTCGACGTGACACCCTTCCCGCTCGCGGAACACGAGGACCTCCCGAGCGTCGGGTTCGACTCGTTTAACGCCGCGGTCGACGAGTACTTCTACCGGCTCGGCAGCGAGGACACCGCCGACGGCGAGTCGCCCGCGGACGCGAGCGCCTCCCGCCCGGAGTTCGAAGAGGAGATCGCCAAACAGGAGCGGATCATCGAACAGCAGCAGGGAGCGATCGAGGGATTCGAAGAGCAGGCGCAGGCGGAACGCGAGCGCGCGGAACTGCTGTACGCGAACTACGACCTCGTCGACGAGGTGATCTCGACGGTGCGGGAGGCCCGCGAGAACGAGGTCCCGTGGGACGAAATCGCCGAGACGCTCGACGCCGGCGCGGAGCGCGGCATTCCGGCCGCGGAGGCGGTCGTCGACGTGGACGGCGGCGAGGGGACGGTGACGGTCGAACTCGCCCGAGAGGTCGACGGCGATACCGCCGACGAGGACGGCGATTCCGTCCGCGTCGAACTCGACGCGAGCGAGGGCGTAGAGGTCAACGCCGACCGCCTCTATCGGGAGGCGAAACGCGTCGAGGAGAAGAAAGAGGGCGCGATGGCGGCGATCGAGTCGACCCGCGAGGAGCTGGAGGCGGTCAAGGAGCGTAAGGCCGAGTGGGAGGCCAAGGAGGCGGCCGACGACGGCACCGGCGGAGATGACAGTGAGGGTGACGAGGACGACGACGAGGAGTACGAGACCGACTGGCTCTCGCGCGCCTCGATCCCGATCCGGAGCCCCGACGACTGGTACGACCGCTTCCGGTGGTTCCACACCTCGACGGGCTACCTCGTCATCGGCGGCCGCAACGCCGACCAGAACGAGGAGCTGGTGAAAAAGTACATGAGCAAACACGACCGGTTCTTCCACACGCAGGCGCACGGCGGACCGGTGACGATCCTGAAGGCCTCCGGTCCCTCCGAGTCGGCCGAGCCGGTCGACTTCTCCGAGGAGACGCTGCGTGAGGCCGCCCAGTTCGCCGTCTCCTACTCGTCGGACTGGAAGGACGGCCGCGGCGCGGGCGACGCGTACATGGTCGAACCCGATCAGGTGTCGAAGACGCCCGAGAGCGGCGAGTACATCGAGAAGGGGAGCTTCGTGATCCGCGGCGACCGCACGTACTTCGAGGACGTGCCCTGCCGGATCGCCGTCGGCGTCCAGTGCGAGCCGATCACGAGGGCCATCGGCGGCCCGCCGTCGGCCATCGTCGACCGCGCGGCCGCGCACGTCACCTTCGAGCCGGGGATGTACGCGCAAAACGACGCCGCGATGATGGCCTACCGGAACCTGAAAGAGCGATTCGCCGACCAGTCGTTCGTGCGGAAGGTGGCGAGCGCGGACCAGCTACAGGAGTTCCTCCCGCCGGGCGGGTCGGACATCGTCGACTGAGGAGTCGCCGTCGACCAGCCGCTCCCCGAGCGCGATCCTTTCAAGCCTCCGCGACGGAGAGCGTCCATGACCTTCGAATCGCTGCCGGAGGGCTGGCGCGTGTGGAACGAGGAGCCGAGCGGCCGCGCCATCCTCGTCTACCGGCCCGACGTCTTCGGCGGCGGCGACCTCCCGGACGAGTGTCTCCCGACCGTCTACCTGACGAACGGCGCGCGCAACGCCCGACCCGGATCGGGCCAGTACGCGACGGAGGAGTGGCACGTCGTCCTCTTCTTGGAGCCGGAGATCGAGGCCGTCTCGGAGACGTACGAGAGCCGCGAGGCGGGCGAGGGCGGAGCGGTCGACGTCGCGGAGCGGTTCGCCGCCGGCGACGTGGACTACCGGGCGGCGTATCAGGTGCCGCGCGAGGACTACTTCGCGCGTCTCGACGAGTACGTCGGGGGCAATTCCGCGGAGTGACGACCGCAGCGCTCGACCGAAATATTATACATAATCGCGCATATTTATCGTCGAGAAGGAGAGGTATACGCCACGAACACGAGGATTTTTATCGACAGCGGTCTTCCCGACGCGTACATGAACGCCGGTGGGGACTACGGCGGCGACGAACCGCGAGAGAAGTGCGGCGTCGTCGGCGTCTCGCTCGAAGACCGGGAGGCCGCGCGCCCGCTGTACTACGCGCTGTACGCGCTCCAACACCGCGGGCAGGAGTCCGCGGGGATCGTCACGCACGACGGGTTCCAACAGCACAGCCACGTCGAGCGGGGCCTCGTCGGCGACGCGTTCGAGAAGGGGGACCTCGAATCGCTGTCGGGCGGCACCGGCATCGGTCACGTCCGCTACCCGACCGCCGGCAGCCTCGACAAGAGCTGCGCGCAGCCGTTCTCGGTCTCGTTTAAGTCCGGCTCGCTCGGGCTCTCGCACAACGGGAACCTCGTCAACGCCGACGAGGTGCGCGAGGAGCTGGCGGCGGCCGGCCACGCCTTCACCTCCGACGGCGACACCGAGGTGATCGCCCACGACCTCGCGCGCAACCTCCTCGAAGAGGACCTCGTGCGCGCCGTCAAACACACGATGAACCGCATCCACGGCTCCTACTCGCTCGCGATCACCCACGACGACACCGTGTTGGGCGTCCGCGACCCGCTCGGCAACCGTCCGCTGTGTCTCGGGAAGATCGACGGCGGCTACGTCCTCGCCAGCGAGTCGGCCGCCATCGACACGCTCGACGGCGAGCTGATCCGCGACGTACGACCCGGCGAACTCGTCGTCTTGGACCCCGACGGAACCGGCTACGACACGTATCAGCTGGTCGAGCGCGACGCGACCGCCCACTGCTTCTTCGAACACGTCTACTTCGCCCGGCCCGACTCCGTCATCGACGAGAGCCTCGTGTACGAGGTGCGCCGCAACCTCGGTCGGAAGCTCTGGGAGGAGTCCGGCGTCGAGTCCGACGTGGTGATGCCCGTGCCCGACTCCGGGCGGGCGTTCGCCTCCGGCTACGCCGACGCCGCGGGCGAGACGACGCCCGACGGCGAGCCGCGGGAGTCGGACGACGACGGCGTGGAGTTCGCGGAGGGGCTGATGAAAAACCGGTACGTCGGCCGGACGTTCATCATGCCGACCCAAGACGAGCGCGAGCGCGCGGTCCGGCTGAAGCTCAACCCGATCCGGTCGACGGTCGAGGGGAAGTCGGTCACGGTCATCGACGACTCCATCGTCCGCGGGACGACCTCGACGCAGCTCGTGGAGCTGGTCCGCGAGGCGGGTGCGGAGGAGGTCCACCTCCGGATCGGCGCGCCGCCCATCCTCGCGCCCTGCTACTTCGGCATCGACATGGCGACGCGCGACGAGCTGATCGCCGCCGACGCCTCGACCGAGGAGATCCGCGAGGAAGTCGGCGCGGACTCGCTGTCGTACCTCTCCGTCGACGCGGTCGCGGAGGCGCTCGGCGAGAGCCGCGCGGACCTCTGTCTCGGCTGCGTCACCGGCGAGTACCCGTTCGACGTCGAGGGCGAGGCGACCGACCGCGACGTCGACGCGCCGACTCCGGACGCGCCGCCGGCGGACGACTGACCGGACGACCGAACACGGCGGCCGACGCTCTCCCGAACATATTCGGTCGGGATCCGATCGCCCGGGACGTATCGGGGGCTTAAATACGCTCACGGTCAGACGTGGGGGTATGAGATCGAACGCCGACGCTGCCGCCGAGGGCGACGACGCCGGGTCGATGAGCCGTCGCGGGTTCTTCCG
>NZ_CBVY010000003.1:27360-29958 GCF_000513435.1 Halorubrum sp. AJ67
CCACCCGCTACCTCCGCCCGCTGCCGGGGGCCGCGCGGATGTACCCAGAGACGGACGTGCCGCCGGTCGAGCCTGACCCCTCGGACGTCGAGACGCCCGAACTGCTCGACGAGAAGACCGAACGGTACGGCGACGAGTTCGGTCTCGACGCCGGACTCGCCGAGCAGGTCGCCTTCGGCCAGCGGTTCCCGCTGTTCGAGCGGGCGGTCGAGCGCGGCGTCGACCCGACCTTCGCGGCGTCGACACTCGAATCGACGACGACGGAGATCCGCCGCGACGGTGCGGCCGTCGAACGCCTCACCGACGAGCACTTCCTCGACCTCTTCGACCTCGTCGAGGGCGGCGACCTCGCGAAGGAGGGCGTCCCCGAGGTGCTCGCGACGCTCGCCGAGAACCCGTCGTTGTCCGCCGCCGAGGCCGTCGAGGAGGCCGGCCTCTCGGGCGTGAGCGAGGAGGAAGTCCGCGAGGCGGTCGTGGAGGTCGTCGAGCGCAACGCCGACCAGATCAACGCCGAGGGGATGGCTGCCTTCTCCGGACTGATGGGTGAGGCGATGGGAGCGCTTCGTGGCAAGGCCGACGGCGAGGTCGTTTCCGACGTGTTACGCGAGGAGATCGGCAAGCGGTCGTAGCGCGTTCTGCGTCGGTCAGGCCCGCTTTTTACGTGTCGGGAGATCCTCTTTCACACCGAGGGACACCAGATGGCAGACTCGCCCCCGGCCGACCCGTCGGACGACCCGTCCTCGCCGGACCGGACGCCCAACCCGTCAGTCGCGAAGACGCGCGGCGACCGCGTCTCCGACGCGACGAACCGATTCATCCACGGCGTCGAGCTGGCCGCGGCGGCGCTTTTCGCGCTCCTGTTCGGGATCGGCGTCATCGACCTCGCGATCCAGATCGCCGAGTCCGTTCCCACCGGCGCGATCACCGACCCGAACACGGTCATCGGGTTCATCGAGACCGGACTCCTCCTCCTGATCATCGTCGAGGTGTACGAGACAGTCGTCGCCTACATCGAACAGAGCGACACCCGGCGGATCGTCCGTCTGGTGATCTACACCGGCGTCATCGCGATGGTCCGGAAGGTGATCATCTATCGGACGACGGAGTACTCGTCGGCCGAGGGCGCGCTGTTCGCCGCGGTGTCGTACACGATCATCATCCTCGGGCTCGTGGCGCTTCTGTACGTCGAGCGGTCGGTCGGGAACCCGCTGGCCGAGTGACCCGGGTCCCGCTCGTCGAAACACCTTCTTCGCCAGACATTTTTTGGTTCCGGACGCGGGACTGGTCCTCATGAGAGAGCCGTTCGATCCGGGGTTCGACTTCGACCGCGGAACGGTTGCGGCGGTCACCGCAACGACGATCCTCCTGTGTGCGACCGTGCTGTTCGTGGTGGACCGCCCCGCGTGGATGCTTCCCGCCGCTATCGTCGCCGGCGGGGTCGCGACGGCGCTCGGCGGGTTCTACGACGCGAGCGCGAACAACGCCATCCTCGGCGTGACGCTCGTGGCGGTCCCGCTGTACGCGTTCGTGTTCGTCTACCGGATCGGCGGCGTCCCGACGCCCGGCACCGACCCCGACCTGCTGTTCGCCACCGCGGTCTACTCCATGGGCGACATGCTCGGGTATCTCCCGATGATGGCGGTGTTCGCCTACCTCAGCGCCACCGTCACCGACCGTCTCCGGCGACGCTTCGAGCCGCCGGTCGGCTACCCCGACCGCGGGGAGGCCCGACGGATTACCGGTCTCGAAGACGAGACGCGCTGACCGGTCCGTCGCGGGTCGGTCTCAGTCCGTCAACTCCTCGATCAGCGTGTCGAGGTCGTAGGTGGCGGGCGCGCGCGACTCGTCGCGCAGCGTGGCGATGGTGAACGTCGAGTTCGTGCGCTCGACCTCCGGGATCGCCTCGAAGTCGCTGATGAGGCGCTCGACGGTGTCCGACGAGGAGAGCCGCGCGAGGACGACGAAGTCCGTCTCGCCCATCGTGAAGAACGCCTCCGTGACGCCCTCGACCGCGAGCAGTTCGTCAGCGAACTCCTCGTAGGGGCCCTCGTAGCTCGCGAGCACCTCGACGATGACGGTGACGCCGAGCCCGAGCGCCTCGTGGTCGAAGTCGTACAGGTCGTTCTGGATGACGCCGTCCTCCCGCAGGTTGTTCAGCCGGTAGTGGATCGTCGACACCGGAATCTGTGTCTCCTCGTGGAGCCGTTCCGGGCTTCCCGTCCCCAGATCGGCGATGGCCTTCAACAGTCGCACGTCGCGCTCGTCCATACCCCGCGATCGGACCCCGATCGGTTGTATATGTCGACCGACAGGGTTGAACTTGACTCCAAGATCCGGCGTCATCACGGAACCGAATTTGGATCTAATTCGTATGTCTGATTGTTGATTTCAGTATTTAGCAGATATGGGAGAATAGTTTAACTATCACCGTGTATTTCGAACGGACAACTAATGAAGCTCGGAAAGCTCCTCTCTACTCCCGAATCGATCGTCGGCGCGTTCCTCCTCCTCGCGACGCTGTGGGGCACGTCCTTCGTCGCCATCGAGGCCGGCCTCCACTACTTCCCGCCGCTGCTTTTCGCGGGCGTCAGGTACGTC
>NZ_CBVY010000003.1:29978-30517 GCF_000513435.1 Halorubrum sp. AJ67
GTGGAGTTGCGAAAAAGACCGCGAGCGTGGGTAGCCAAGCCAGGCCAACGGCGCAGCGTTGAGGGCGCTGTCCTGTAGAGGTCCGCCGGTTCAAATCCGGTCCCACGCATCGCTCGGGGCACACCCCCACCGATGCACGGTGTTGTCTCTACGACAGCACCCACGCACAATTCCTTTCGACCGCTACGCGACGAGTGGTTACGCTGTATCGATTTTTGAGGCGGTGAGTACGTTCAAAGCTCTGCCGCTCGGTAGTACGCGATCAATTTCACTACCGGCGATTTCGCGACTGCGACTACCGAAGCCCCAGTCGCTCGGTAGTACACGATCGGTTTCGACGGGAGTAGCTCCGTGACCGAGATCCCCGAAGCCCCAGTCGCGACGGCTCGCGCGCCTTGCTGTGCTCCTCGCTCGTTCGCTTTCGCTCACTCGCTGCGGTGCTTACTGCGGCGGGCTTCGCCCTCGCGACTGCCCCTTCGAGCCCCGCCCCGCACAGCGACCGCACCTCACGCCTCCCCAGCCTCGTCGCTGGCGGTTTT
>NZ_CBVY010000003.1:34227-35439 GCF_000513435.1 Halorubrum sp. AJ67
GTTTCTACTTTTCGTTTCCACGCTCGATCAGTGTTCGCGCGAGCTGCCACCCTTTTTAGTCGCGCCGCGTCGGAGTGAGGCGTAATGAGTACGGACGCGACCCCGAGTACGACTACGAGGAACTGGGGCTCGTCGCCGGTCTGGAGATCCACCAGCAGCTCGACACGGAGACGAAGCTGTTCTGCGACTCCCCGACCGTCGAGCGCGACCCCGAGGAGTCCGACCGTTCGATCACCCGGCGGCTCCACCCGACGAAGAGTGAGCTGGGCGAACTCGACGACGTGGCGATGGAGGAGAGCCGCGTCGACCGCGAGTTCACCTACCTCGCGTACGACACGACCTGCCTCGTCGAGGAGGACGACGAGCCGCCCCGGCGCGTCGACGACGAGGCGCTCGCCGTGGCGCTCCAGATCGCCGACCTGCTCGACCTCTCGGTCGTCGATCAGGCGCACGTCATGCGGAAGCTCGTGATCGACGGCTCGAACACCTCCGGCTTCCAGCGCTCGATCCTGCTCGGACAGGACGGCGCGATCGAGACGGAGTCGGGCTCGGTGTCGGTCGTCGACCTCATGCTCGAAGAGGAGTCGGCCAAGCGCGTCGAGGAGACCGACGACGGCGTCGTCTACTCGCTGGATCGCCTCGGCGTCCCCCTCGTCGAGATCGGGACGGGACCGGACATCCGCAGCCCCGAAGGGGCCCGGCAGGCGGCCGAGCGCATCGGGATGCTGCTCCGCTCGACGGGCGCGGTCAAGCGCGGGCTGGGCACGATCCGGCAGGACGTGAATGTCTCCATCGCCGACGGCGCGCGGGTTGAGGTGAAAGGCGTTCAGGATCTTCAGGGGATCGAGGACATCGTCCGCGGCGAGGTCGGCCGACAGGCCGAACTGCTCGCGATCCACGACGAGCTCCGCGAGCGCGACGCGAGCGTGGGCGAGGTCTCGGACGTGACCGACACCTTCGCCGACACCGAATCGGGAGTGATCCGCGGCGCGCTCGACTCGGGCGGAAAGGTGACCGCGGTCCCGCTCTACGGCTTCGACGGTCTCGTCGGCCGCGAGATCCAGGATGACCGCCGGCTCGGCACGGAGCTGTCCGACCACGCGAAGCGTCACGGCGCGGGCGGCATCTTCCACACCGACGAGCTGCCGGCGTACGGCGTCACCGAGGCGGAGGTCGACGCCCTCCGCGACGCGGTCGGCGCGGACGAGGGGG
>NZ_CBVY010000003.1:40741-46316 GCF_000513435.1 Halorubrum sp. AJ67
CGGTCGACGTCGCGGAGCCGGGCGCGCTCGTGGTCGACACCGACGAGGGCCGGCGACGCGTCCACGCGGGCGACTGCGAACACCTGCGCGACGCGGAGTGAGGCGGCGCGGGGGTCGACTGCGGCGCGCGGATCGGCTCCCGTCGGACGATACGCGATCAGCCCGTCTCGGTCGCGTCGAGCGTCGATCGGGTCCCTGTCTCCGTTCCCGGCCCCGCTTCCGGTTCCGCTTCGGAGCCGGTCTCGGTTCTGGACCCCTCCGACTCCGCTGCCGACTCGGCCGCGACCGCGTCGTCGTCGCCGATCCGGACCGTCAACACCGGGACCGACGAGCCGCGGACGACCTTCTCCGCGACGCTGCCGAGGAGCAGTCGGTCGATGCCGCCGCGGCCGTGGGTCCCCATCACGACCAGATCGCAGCCCGTCTCCTCGGCGTGCGTGATTATCTCGCGGCTGGGCGATCCCTCGACGACGGCTGTCTCGACGTCGACGTCGCGGTCGGCGGCCAGCTCGCTGACCGTCGAGAGCGCCGCCTCGCCGTCGTCGTACAGGAGGTCGCCGACGCCCTCCCACGTCGTCTCCATCGGCATCCCGGCGTACCGCGCGGTGTCGACCACGTATATCGCCCGGACGGTCGCCCCGTGGACCGCGGCGAGGTCGAGCGCGTGGCACACCGCCAGCTCTCCCTCCGAGGAGCCGTCGGTCGGAACCAGAATTCGGTCGTATAGGGGCATGTTCACGTGTACCATATATCCGACGACTGATAACCCTTTGCGGTTCTTGCCGGTTCTTCGCGATCGTCCGAGAACGCTTCCGCTCCTACTGCGTGCGCGGCGCTAACGTCGTCGCGCAAGCCGGCGCGCCAAGGCGCGCGTTTATGACTCGTCCCGCTAATGGGGGAAGTATGCCCGACGAGATCCACCTGTCCCGCGTCGAATCGGCGCTCGAAGACCACGCGTACCCCGCCGACAGCGAGGCACTCGCCGAATCGTTTGCGGGCACGACGGTGCTTTTCGCCGACGGCGAGGGCGACTTGGGTGACCTGCTCGCGGACGTCGATCAAGAGACCTTCGAGAGCGCGGCCGACGCGTTCGCGGCGCTCCAGAACGTCCTCCCGATCGAGGCGGTCGGCGAGCCCGGCCAATCCGACGGCGACGCCTGACCGAGCCGGGAATCGTTCTCGACGCGCCGCCGTTCGTCACCGACACCCACGCCACGGCGCGTCTCGCATCGCTTTTGCCGCCGCGTCGCCCAGTACGGGTAATGAGTTACCGGATCGGACTCGTCGGCAAGCCCTCCGTGGGGAAGTCGACGTTCTTCAACGCCGCGACCATGAACGACGTACCCGAGGGCGCGTACCCGTTCACTACGATCGACCCGACCGTCGGCGAGGCGTACGTCCGCGTCGACTGCGCCGCTCCCGAGTTCGACGAGACCTGTACGCCGAGCGTCGGCGTCTGCCGCGAGGGGACCCGCTTCGTGCCCGTGAAGCTCGTCGACGTGGCGGGGCTGGTCCCGGGCGCGCACGAGGGGCGCGGACTCGGTAACCAGTTCCTCACCGACCTCAACGAGACCGACGTGTTGATCCACGTCGTCGACTTCTCCGGGAAGACCGACATCGAGGGCGAGGCGACCGAGGGCCACGACCCGCGCGAGGACATCGACTTCTTGGAGGAGGAGCTCGACGCGTGGTACCTCGACGTGTTGGAGAAGGGCTTAGAGAAGTTCGAGACGCGGTATCACGGCGCTGACGCCGCCATCGAGGCGGAGCTTGCCGACCAGATGTCCGCGTTCGGGACCGACAAAGACCGGATGAAACGCACCATCCTCGCGCAGGACCTCGAACTCGACCCGGAGACGTGGGACGAGACGGACCGGATCGAACTGGCCCGCGAGATCCGGAAGCGCACAAAGCCGATGGTGATCGCCGCCAACAAGATGGACACGCCGGAGGCACAGGCCAACTGGGAGACGATTACGACGGACCCCGACTACGACCACCTCTCGTTCGTCCCCGCGAGCGCTCACGCCGAGAAGGCCCTGAAGAACGCCGACGACGCCGGCGTCGTCGACTACACGCCCGGCGCGAGCGATTTCGAGGTCGTCGGCGACGTCTCCGGCGAGCAGGAGGCGGGGCTCGACCGGATCGGCGAGTTCGTCTCCGAGTACGAGGGGACGGGCGTTCAGGGCGCGCTCGAAGCCGCCGTCTTCGACGTGCTGGGCTGTATCGCCGTCTTCCCCGGATCCGCGAACGGGAGTAAAGACGAGAAGGGCGTCTTCCGCGACTGCTTCATCCTCCCCGAGGGGTCGACCACCGAGGACTTCGCGTACCACATCCACTCGGACATCGGCGAGGGGCTCCTCCACGGCACCGACTGCCGGAGCGGCCGACAGGTCGGGACCGACCGCGAACTCAGTCATCGCGACGTGATCGAACTGGTCTCGACGAACCAGGCCGCGCCCTGACCGGCTAAAACGGCGCGGTCCCGTCGCCGTCGCGCTCCGTCTCGGGATCGAACCCGACCGCCGGAACCGGATCGTTCCCTCCGGCCTCCGCGACCGCGTCCGGTACTGGCTCGTACTCGTCCGGACCGTGCCGGGCGAACTCGCTGTCGTACGTCTGGAGGTACCGGACCTGTTCCGGACTCAGTCCGTATATCGAGCCGAGAAGGAACTCGACCTCGTCGACGACTGCTTTCACGCCGCGTTCTCCCCGATAGTCGATGTCGCCGCTCGACTCGACGTGCCGGCGCAGCCCCGCTTCGAGGAGGTCGGCGTAGTGCCGAATCAGCGGCCGCCAAGGGGCGACCGCTGACCGCGCCGGGGCCGGGAACCGCCGGAACCGACCCTTCCCGAAGTCCTGCATGTTCCCGTAGGTCATGTGGTAGCCGTACAGCAGCGAGCTGTTCGCCGCCAGATACGCGAAGTCGCGCGCCGTCTCGGTCGGGAAGCAGTACTCTTTCATGTTGTTCAGGTCGTCGCCGCCTCTGGTCGCCACCAGCCAGTAGTTGAACGAGCGGCGGTGACGGACGCGGTGCGGCGACTCGTCGACCTCCCAGTCGCCGAGCGTCTTCGGCGCGTCGGAGAGCGCTTCGAGGACGCCGCGTTTCGTCTCGCCGCCCACCTTCGGAAACACGTCGAACTCGCTCCCCGGATCGCCTCCGATCCGATCGCGGAGGACCAAGTCGGCCGCCGGGCTCAGATCGTGTGACTCGATCGTCGCCTCGCGCGACTCGTCGGTGAACCTGAGGAAGTCGCTCGACCGGATGGCACCGGGAGACTCCTCCGAGCGCTCCGCGTTCCGGTCGCCCGATCCGGCCGGCCGCCCGGTAATAATCGTCGGATTGATCTCGACGCGGCTCCCCGAGCGGTCGAACACCTGTGACGGGCGTCGGGCGAACGAGGATATCTCGGCGGATTCGAATCCGTCCACGATGAGGTCGTGTTCGGCCCCCCGCTCGCTGCTCGACAGCACGCCGACGGTCACGATGTTCCCGAAGAAGCCGTCCGGGGACAGGAGGTGGAGTTGGCGTTCGATGAAGTTCCCCGATATCCCGCCCCTCCGAAGTTCCTCGTAGCCGACGCCCGTCTCCATCGACGTCAGGAGGCGTTTCTCGCCGTCGGTCAGCAGGTCCCCGTACGGGGGGTTCCCGAGGACGACGTCGAAATCGAGCGCGTACCCCGAGTCGGTCTCCGCGACTGCCTCCGGAAACTCGGCGATCCAGTGGAACGGTCGCCCTTTGATCTCGGGTAAATCCAGCGGAAGCGGCTGTCGCTCGACCCGCGTGAAGACTATCCTCTCTTCGAGGACGGCTTCGAGGTCTCGAACGAGTCGTTCCGACGCCTCGTCGGACTGCGTTTTGAGTACTCGCTCGCGCTCGCCCACGTCCAAGTTCGCCGTGGTCCCGGTGTGGAATACGTCGAAGCCGGCGGCTTCGAGGGTCGACTGCTGCCTGTCCGAGAACTCACCACCCCCGGCCGGTCTCGCCTTAACGTGTTGAACGCTCGGAGACACGTTCTCGGAGTCCGGTATCGACTCGACGAGCCGACGGAGCTCCTCGCGGCTCTCGACGTCTTCGTCCAGCGTCGTCTCGGACAGCAGCGAGACGTACTTTTCGTCGAGTTCCGGCCGGATCTCCTCGGCTAACAGGTCGCTGATCTCGTCGCGAGTGTCGGCGTCGACGTCGGCGTCGAACTTGTACGCCAGTCGCCGTTCCTCGAGTTCTGCGATGTCGTCGTTCCAGACCTCGGTTCGGCTCGTGTCGCCGGTGACGGGGAACCCGACCAGCGCGTTCCCGCGGACGACGTTCGCGTCGACGTTCGGGAGCTGCGCGTACGACTCTTCCCACCCGTTGTCCTCGATTACTTTGAGCCACACGCGGAGGCGGGCGATCTCGGTTGCGGCCTCGTGAACGTCGACGCCGAAGACGCCGGTCAGCGCGAGTTCCCGTTTCGCCTCGTACCGTCGCCCTGCGGACGGCTCGTCACCGTCGTTGAGGCCGGTGAGCAGCTTGATCTGTGCGCGGTGTAACCGGTCCACGGCCGCCGTGAGGAAGTGGCCGGAGCCGCAGGCGGGGTCGACAACCCGGAGGTCCGTGACGCGCTCCAGTGCCGCCGCGATCACGTTCGGTTCGTCGAACGGGACCGCGACCTCTACGGACCCCTCGTCCCGCCGAAGCACGAGTCGCTCCCGCACCGCGAAGTGGTCGAGTATCCCTCCCAGGTTCAGCCGGTCCAAGCGGCTCCGAACGACCGCCCGCTCGTCCGCGTCGTCGAACCGATCGAGGAGGGCGTCGACGACGGCCGCCTCGATCGCCGGTTCGACGGTGCGCTCCGTTATCCGTTCCGTGACGTCCGGCGGCGTGTATATGGCTCCGAGCTCCTCCTTCTGTAGCCCCACGTCGGGCTTCGCGCCGAGGTGGTTGATCACCTTCTCGAAGGCGGTACCGATGACCGACGGATCGAGGGTCTCGTTCGTCGCCTGTGGGCCCCCTCCTTCTGCGGTCCCCTCGATAAGCTCCGAGATGATCCGCTTCAAGATTCCGTCTTCGACGTCGTACGCCGCCTCGTTCGGAACGGCGGACCGGAACAGCCCGTCGTTGAGACACGGGACCCGATCGCGCCGCGAGTCCGGATCTCGGAGGTCCGGTGGTCGCTCCCGTTTCGGCGTGTTCAACAGGTCGGCGAACAGCGGTCGGATCTCGGACTCATACAGGCTCCCCGGCGGGTCCGACGCCTCGTACCGCTCGACTCGGGCGGCCAGAAAGCCGCGTTCGATCCCGTCGACTTCCCGCTCTTCGAGGACTCTGAGGAAGAGCAGTCGATTGACGAGCGCGAGCGCGAACCGCCGCCGTTCGGACTCCGGGGTCGACTCGTCCGGCGGCGAGACCGACGCGAGGAGGTTCGTCTCGAACGAGTGTTCCGTCCCCTCGCCGAACAGCACCTCGACGTACCGGTCGTAGAACTCCTCGACGTTTCGTCGCCGCCGCTCCCGTCGCTCTCGGCGAGCCTGCCGCAGACGCCGGTCGAGGTTCGCGCGCCCGAACTGCGCGCCGAATCCGGCGGCCGTCCAGTCC
>NZ_CBVY010000003.1:47541-49037 GCF_000513435.1 Halorubrum sp. AJ67
GTCGCGCGCGGCCGCCGCGTCTCCGGAGCCGGACGCCGCCAGCCTAACCTCCTCCAGCGCGTCGCGGACGGCGTCGCCGTCGGCCTCCGCCCTCGCTCGCGTCGACGTCCGCGGGAAGAACCACCTCGTCGAGGAACCCGAGCTGACGGCCGCGGCCAGTAGCGCTTGCCGAGTGTCTATCGCGGCGACGACCGGAAACCGGGTGGTGTCCCCCCGCGCTTCGGCCCTGTGTAGCCGCCAGACGACCCCGTCCGTGGCGACGCCGTAGTCCTCGTCTCTGAACGGGTCGATCGACCCCTCGATGTCCTCGCTCGCCTCGGCTATCTCGCCTACCGGTCTCGTTTCACCGACAACCGGCGCGTCGGTGTTCGTGATCCGGAAGTCCGGAGCCGTCACGCTCGGTCCCGCCCAGTCCTTCGACGGATCGCTGAACCGGAGGTCGGCCGCTTCGAGCATCGGGCGCACGAGCGTCTCCTCGGTGAACGTCTCCGGTTCGCATCCGAGATCAAAATCGTCGAGGGATCGTTCGCCGGTGAGGATCGCTTCGAACGCCTGCGGACCGACCTCGTCGTGGAGATCGCTGACGAACGCCTCGAAGGCCGCTCGGATTGCCGGATTCGGCGAGTCGGTCATCCCGCCGCACGGGGGCGCGCCGAGGACTCCGAGAGATCCATTCGGTACGGCCGTTCCGCCGGAGTCACCTTAGTGCTGCTGTTGGCGTCGATTTCGGCGGCTGAATTGGAGAATTATCGATCCCGCGTCGCTCGCTACGACGAAGCCGACGTTGTTGCCGAGACTGCCGAAGCCCCAGCGCGAGAATCGAAGATTGTTTGGCAGCCGGCGGCTCCGCCGCCGGCAACTGCCCCTTCGAGTCCCATCCGACCGCAACCGCACCTCACGCCTCCCCAGCCTCGTCGCTGGCACCCTCCGCTTCGCTCCGGGAGCCAGCGACTCCCTCGCGCGGCGCTCCTCGGCCGCGATGCGGCCTCGGAGGCGCGCGCCACCGCACGGCGGATCACGTATCTCTCCGCTGTACCGACCACGCGAGCGATCCGCGACTCCGATCAGCTATTACCGGTCGGGATCCAACGCCACGCCATGGAACGAACCGTGACGGTCGAACCCGAGGCCGGACTCCACGCGCGACCCGCCTCGAAGTTGGTACAGACGGCGAACCGATTCGACGCCGACGTGTCGGTCGGACGCGCCGCCGACGGCGACGACGGACTCGTCCGCGCCGACAGCATGCTCTCCGTGAGCGGGCTGAACGTCGAACACGGCGAGTCGGTCCGCGTGGTCGCCGAGGGCCCGGACGCCGGGGCGGGCGCTGGACGCGGTCTGCGACCTGCTCACGAGTCCGGTGGAGGAGGACGCCGGGGAGGGCACTGCGACCGACGGCGACGCGGAGGACGCCCCGTCGAGGACGCTCGACGGCGGTCGGAAGGACACGCCGCGGTCCGGCGCGTACGGCGCGCTGTACGACCGACGCGACCTCG
>NZ_CBVY010000003.1:51222-52099 GCF_000513435.1 Halorubrum sp. AJ67
GTCCGACGCGCTCGCCTGCGAGACGCGCCGCGAGGTGCTGGATGTGCTGGGACTCGACGACCGCGCCGCGTAGACTGAGACGAAAAACGTCGATTCCGGCCTACAGCTTCTCGATGTCGCGGGCCGCCTCCGCCTGCTCGCGGACGGACTCGACCGTGGCCGAGGCGTCGGTGGCCGCGACCGCCGCGTTGACCGCGCCTTCGAGGACGGGCGCGTCCGCGATCACGGCCTCCGCGTCGCTCAGTTCGACGGCGATGTCCGCGTTCATCACCGCGCTGCCGAGGTCGACGAGGACGACGACCGGGTCAGAGCCGTCGGGATCTCCCCCGTTCTCGTCGCCGGCGTCGCTCCCGTCTTCCGCGTCTATCCCGGCTGCGGCGTCGATCGCCGCTTCGATCGCGTCTGGGACAGTGCCGATCCCGCCCTTCCCGTCGCCGCCGACCGGTTCGATGCGGGTGTCGCCGGCCATCTCGGCGGCGATCTCCGCGATCCCCTCGGCGGCCCGCTCGCTGTGGGAGACGACGACGATCCCGACCATCAGTCGTCCTCCGGGTCGACGTCGTCGGGGTCGTCGTCCGGGATCGTCGGCGAGCCGGCGTCGGTCTCCGGCACGTCGACGTCGAGCCGCTCAGCGGCGACCGCGAGCAGCTCTTCGAGGATGATCAGCGTACTCGTCGCCCCCGGGTCCTGATGGCCGACCGACCGCCAGCCGAGGTAGGAGGCCCGCCCCTTCCGCGCCCGGATCGGGACGGTGAACGCGACCCCGCGCTCGGCGGCGTCGACCGCCTTCGCGAGCGCCTCGATCGGATCGAGGTCGTCGACCTCGATCGACTTCTTGAACGTGTGGACCGCGGGCGTCAGCGCGTCCACCATCGTC
>NZ_CBVY010000003.1:53493-55493 GCF_000513435.1 Halorubrum sp. AJ67
CCCGCCGTGGTCTGCGTCGCCGATGGCGGAGTCCAACTGCGTCAGGTGGTCGCGCCTCCGCTTCGATGCGCTCCGCGACCGCCTCGACCGCCGCGACGACCGCTGCCCCGTCGTCGGTCATCTCGTCGTCAGCGCCGGTGTGTCCGCCGGCGCGTCGAACAGCTCCTTCAGTTCGTCGTCGACCGCGCACACCGTGATCGACGCGCCCGCCATGTCCAGCGAGGTCATGTAGTCACCGACCCACGCGTCGTAGGTCTCCAGACCGCGCTCGTCGAGCAGCTCCTGAAGCCGCCGGTTGACCACGAACAGCTCCATCTGCGGCGTCCCGCCCATCCCGTTGACGATCGTGAGCACCTCTTGGCCCTCGTCGAGGTCGAGGTCGTCGAGGACCGCGTCGGTCAGCTCCTCGGTGATCGCGTCGGCGGGCATCGTCTCGGTGCGCTCCGTGCCCGGCTCGCCGTGGATACCGATGCCGAGTTCGATCTCGTCGTCGCCCAGATCGAAGGTCGGCTCGCCCTTCTCCGGGGTGACACAGGAGGTGAGCGCGGTGCCCATCGTCCCGACGTTGTCGACCACCTTCTCGGCGACGCGTGTGACCTCGTCGAGGTCGGCCCCCTGCGCGGCCTTCGCGCCGGCGGCCTTGTGGACGAGGATCGTCCCGCAGACGCCCCGGCGGCCGGAGGTGTACAGCGAGTCCTCGACGGCCACGTCGTCGTCCACCACGACGCTTGCGACCTCGACGCCCTCCATCTCCGCGAGTTCGATGGCGGTCTCGAAGTTCATCACGTCGCCCTCGTAGTTTTTGATCACCGCGAGGACGCCGTCGCCCGCGTCGCAGGCCCCGATCAGTTCCTCGAACTCGTCGGCGGTCGGCGAGGAGAACACGTCGCCCGCGGCCGCCCCGTCGAGCATCCCGTCGCCGATGTACCCCGCGTGGGTCGGCTCGTGACCGCTCCCCCGCCGGTGACGATCCCCACCTTCCCCTCCACCGGGCCGTCGTCGCGGACCAGTACTTGGGTGTCCGGGAGTCGGCGCAGTCGGTCGGGATGCGCCGCGGTCATCCCGTCGAGCATCTCGTCGACCACGTCGTCCGGATCGTTGATCAGTTTCTTCATGTACGATCGAACGGACTCGCCCGGACCGGTTAAACGTAGTGGGGGCCGGGGTCGCCGCCGCCCCTCGGCGGTTAGTTCGGCTCGACGTCGAGCGTGCCGCACTCCCGACAGCGGTACACGCCCGCGTCGGTTCGGTCGGCGACGCGGAACTCGTGGCCGTTCTCGCAGCCGCCGCCGTCGTCGAACGCGTCCGCCGCCGGTTCGATGTCGGTCGACTCGCAGGCCGGGCAGGCGAACGCGCCGCCGCCCAACTGTGTCGGCTCGACGAAGTGGTGGCCCTTCCGGCAGCGCCCGCCGTCCTGAATCCCGTCCGTGCCCGGCGAGACGCTCTTGACGTTGCACTTGGGGCAATAATAGGTCCCGTCGCCGGCCTGCTTCGGCGACGCGAAGTAGTGCCCGTTCGTACAGCTACCCCCGTTGTCGAAGGGATCCATACCGCGGGTGACGGCGAACTGGGTGTAAATTGCTTTGGTAGTATTTGTTCAATTATGCCGAAACGACGTGGCATGGACCGGTTCGCGTGTCTTACACCGAGGCAATCTGAACGGCGACGCAGTATCAACTCTCCGGTAGTAGAAGACCGAAATTGGGTGGCTGGGGAGTCCCAGCCCACCAATCCCACACGGCCAAAGACCGTGCGCGTTGTAGGTGGGCCAACACGGATTTGAACCGTGGACCTCCCGGTTATCAGCCGAGCGCTCAACCTGACTGAGCTATTGGCCCAGATGAGCGCATTCAGTCGTTGCGCGGGTAGGATTTTAAGGGTTTCCTTTCGGGAGCCGCCCCGCCGTGTGGCGGTTTCACGGGGGCTCTCGGGGCCCGCGCCGTCAGTCGGTTCGCTTCTGGTCTTCCTCTTCGACGGTGAAATCCACGTCGACGACGTCG
>NZ_CBVY010000003.1:57646-60451 GCF_000513435.1 Halorubrum sp. AJ67
TTCCACGGAACTCCCCCCGAGAACGAGACCTCGCGGAACTACCGCCGGTGGGCGGTCGAGAGCGCGGCGCTCGACCTGGCGCTCCGCCAGCGCGAGGAGTCGCTGGGGGAGTTCCTCGGGATCGACCCGGAGCCGGTCCGGTTCGTCGTCTCGACGCGGCTCGGCGATCCGCCGTCGACCGACCGCGTCGAGGAGCTGCTCTCGCGCAACTCGGATCTGGAGTTCAAGCTCGACCCGACCCCCGACTGGCCCGAGGAAGCCTTCGAGACGCTGCGCGAGACCGACGCGGTGCGCATCCTCGACCTGAAGGGGTGGTACGAGGGGACCGACGTCGACGTCGAGCCGGACCCGGAGCTGTACCGCGACGTGTTTGCGGCGTTCCCGGCTGCAGTCGTGGAGGACCCCGCGTTCACGCCGGCGACGAGCGCCTTGGTCGAGCCGCAGGCCGACCGGCTCTCCTTCGACTACCCGATCGACGGCGTCGAGAGCCTCGAATCGCTCCCCGTCGAGCCGGGGTGGTGTAACATCAAACCCTCTCGGTTCGGCACCCTCGAATCGCTGTTCGAGACGATAGCCTACTGCGAGCGCGAGGGGATCGAGCTGTACGGCGGCGGGCAGTTCGAACTGGCGAGCGGGCGCACCGCGATCCAGACGATAGCCGCGCTCTGTTACCCCGATGGCCCGAACGACGTCGCGCCCGGGGCGTTCAACGACCCGGACGCCGAACCGCCGTACCCCAAGAGTCCGCTCCGTCCGAGTCGCGACGCGGTCGGCTTCGAGTTCTGAGACCGGCGAACTGGGCGGACTGCTGCTCGACCGATTATAAACCGTTCTGCGGTGGCGCGTGCCTGCGAGCGGTCGTCTGTGGCGACCGCGAAGCAGCACCGCGCGAGGGAGTCGGTGGTCCGAAGCGAAGCGGAGGACCACCGACGAGGCTGGGGAGGCGTGAGGCCGTGCGGTGCTGTGCGGGGCGGGACTCGAAGGGGCAGTCGGAAGGCGGGCGCAGGCGACGCAAGGACCGCAACGAAGGAGCGACAGCGACTGAGTGAGGACCGCAGCGAGCGTGCGCCCGCCTTCCGGCTGGGGCTTCGGTGGTCGTGTCGTCGACAGCAACCGCGTCGAACCGGGCGACTAGGACTTCAGCGGTCGTGTCGCTCCGATCCGACTCAACCCCTTATGAGACGAACTTCAGCAGGTCGTCGCGATTATGCTCGTGGAAGCGCGTTCGGAGACACTCCTCTAACGCCTCGATGTCGCCGCGCTTCGCGCAGATCGGTGCCACCCGGTCGGACCACTGCTGCCACGGCGGGTACAGCCCGAGGCGATCGCAGATCGCGTCCAGCCGCTCGTCGAGGTCGTCGATCTTGTCGGTCTTGTTGACGGCGACGATGGGTTCGACCCCAACGTCCTCCAAGAAGCCGAACATCTCCACGTCGTGGGGGATGTTCCCGCGCTCGCGGTGGCGGTCGATGATGTCCACCGCGGCCTTCCCGTCCAGCACGACGACGCCCGCGAGGATCGAGTCGGCGTTGTCCTCCAGGTAGCGGACGATGTCCGTCTTGATCTGCTCGCGGTGTTCGTCCTCGACGCCGGACATGAAGCCGAACCCGGGGAGGTCGGTGAACATGAAGCTCTCGCTGGCCCAGTCGAAGTGGTTCGGCTGTCGGGTGACGCCCGGCTTGCCGCCGGTCGAGAAGTCGTGTCCGGTCAGTTCGCGCATCAGCGTGGACTTGCCGACGTTCGATCGTCCCACGAGGACGACCTCGGCGTCGCGGTCCGGCCGGTCTTCGAACATGTCCGACCGTGCGCGCCTGAACCGGTTAAAGGACGCGTCGTCGGAGCGTCCGGTTCAGATCGATGTCGCGGCCGCGCCGTCGCCGCCGGTCGGCTTCGCCTGAAGCCGGTCGCTCTGGTCCGCGAACGCGGTCCCGAACATCCGGAACACCGCGACCTGTCCGTAGAACTGGAGGAACGGGACGAACACTGCACCGACGACTGTCACGAGGAGGACGACCGACGCGACGAACACCCCGATCGCGACCACGATGGGCATCAGCACGGCGAGGAGGTAGTCGACGCTGAACAGCGTGGGCTTCAGCAGGCCGACGTCGAACGCGGCGCTCACCTCGCCGCGCGCGGCGTACGCCGTCAGCGCGGCGGGGACGGCGTAGTAGATCAGGAACAGCACCGGGATGAACGCGAGCGCGAGTAGCGCGCCGGTGAGACCGACGAGCGCGCCGATATCACCGCCGATCCCGCTCCCGATCCCCGCGACGACCGTGATGAAGATCCCGTACGCGACGACGGGAATCACGGAGTACGCCAGCGCGATGAGCGTCGCGACGACGCCCTTCGCCAAGAGGTCGCCCCAGTCGTCGAACTCGGGCGGGACCTCCTCGCCGGCCACCGTCCGCTCCAACACCCGAACGAGGTAGCCGAACACGGCGAACGTCGGGATGACGAGTACGGAGAGCAACCCCAATACGCCGCCGATGATGATCCGCCCGACCCAGTCGCCCCGCACGGGATAGCCGAGTCCGTCTTCGAGCACACCCGAACGAAACACCGATCTGGTACATAAACGTGGCGGCACGTCGACGAAAAAATCGCCCGCAGGCGCGCTCCCGTGCGCTGGCTACTTGTCGCTCGACACCCATATCCGTCCATGGACAAACAGGCCGTCCGCGACGCCGTGTGGGACGCCTTCGACGAGGGCGATCAGGCGCGGTTCCCCTTCCCGCCGCACGACCGAATCCCCAACTTCGCCGGGGCTGACGCGGCCGCGGAGCAACTCGCCGACACGCC
>NZ_CBVY010000003.1:60471-62559 GCF_000513435.1 Halorubrum sp. AJ67
CCGCGCCGGGAAGACCGTCTACGTCGCGCAGCCGCGGCTGCGCGACCCGAACCCGTTCCTCCGGCTCGACCCCGCGGAAATCCCCCCGGACGAGATCGACGACGCGACGACCGTCTCGGGGATCTCCGAGTACGGGACGCCGACCCCGCCCGAGGACGTCGCGCACGTCGATCTGATCGTCGCCGGCTCCGTCGGCGTCACGACCGACGGGGCCCGGATCGGGAAAGGCGAGGGGTACAGCGACCTAGAGTGGGCGGTCCTCAGCGAGATCGACTCGGTCGACAGAGACACGACGGTCGCGACGACCGTTCACGAGCTCTCCGTCCTTGACGGTCCCGAATCGGCCGTCGGCGGGAGTCCGTCTGACCTCCCCGAGCCCGACGCCCACGACGTCCCCCTCGACCTCGTCATCACTCCCGAGCGGACGATCCGGACCGACACGCCGTACCCCCGCCCGTCCGGCGTCGACTGGGACGTGCTCGGCGAGGAGCGGCTGGACGCGATCCCGGTGCTTCGGGAGCGAGCGCCCAGAACTGATTGACTGACAAGTCGCGGACTGTAGCTGACTGACGGCCCACAGGCTGTGACGGGTCGCGGTCGACGACGAAAAAACCGGAACTGCTCGGCTCGGTCAGTCGGCGTGCTGCGGCGTCGGCGCTGACCGCTCGGACCGGTGGTCGGCGACGTGCCCGCACTCGGGACAGACGACGGTGCGCTCGTCGCCGTCGCTGACGACGAGCCACCCGTCCGACAGGGCGCTCTCGAAACGACACTCCGCACAGAAGAGGACCGACTTCCCGCGGGAGGACCGGGGACCGCTGGCGTCTGCGTTCATGTTCTATCGTAGGGGCCGGAGCTATAAGGGTCTTTTTCGACCTGATCGTTCGGTATAATCGGGTTTCTCATGCCGATCTCTTTCACAATTTTACCCAAAGCGGATCGAATATTTCTAAAAAAGGGAATATACTGATCGCAATCTATCACCATTGTTTCGGAACAGACCGTCGCTCGCTGCCCCCTTGCCGCGTTTCGACGGCTGCCGGATCTATCGCGCCAGCGGCATGTTGTAGCTCGTCTCCGCCTCCATCACGTACTCCCACGTCGCCTCACAGTCGCAGGACACCTGCTCGAACACGCTCGGGTCCTGCCGCTTGTCGAAGTCCTTGATCGCGGTCTGGACGCGGTCGTCGCACTCGCCGCAGTTGTGCGCGCCGCGGTCGGAGCCGTGCCCGACCGGATCGGAGACGACGATGGCGTCGGCGTCGGCGGTCTCCTCCAGCACGTGCGCGACCGACCAGAGCCACGGCGGCCGGTAGCCGCCCTCGAAGAACAGCTCGTCGACCATGGTGTACCGCTGGACGTTCGTCGGGTTCATCGAAACGGTGTGACAGCCGTCGACGTCGGCGCAGCGGCGGATCGAGTCGATCATGTCGTCGACCGCCTCCGGCTCCGCGAGGAAGGGCGGCTTCATGAGGAGGTACGCCTTGATACCCACGTCCGCGTCGAACGCGGCGTCCGCTTCCGCGGCCTCCGCGCAGGCGTCCTCGAAGTCGGCGAAGTCGAAGTACTTGTTCACGCAGTCGTGGCGGACGCGGTCGGTCGCGGTCTCCAACCCGACCGCCACGTCGGTCGCAATGCCGTGGTCCGCGAAGTCGGCGATCTTCTCCCGGCTCACGAAGTCCGGCAGCGACTCGACGACAATCCGGTCGCGGTCCGCGAACTCGGAAGCGATCGCCCGTCGGGTCTCCGCCGGGACCTCGCGCTCGTCGAGGAAGGAGCCGGAGGTGTAGATCTTGATCAGTTCGGCGGGCTCGTCCGCCTCCTCGCGCTCGTGGTCGAGGCACGCGTCGATCTGGGTCATGAGGTCTTCGTGGGCGACGCTGCCACCCTCGACCGACTCGGCGACGTAGCCGCACATCGTACAGCCGCCCGCGCGGGCCCACCGGCAGCCGCCGGTGTTGAGGATGATCGTCAGGGAGTTCACCACGCCGTCGGGCGTGTTGTCCTCGTCGATCCACACGCGGGTCGGCTCCGTCGGGTCGTACGTCTCCGAGCGCTCGGCGCGGATGTCGCGCATCACGGCGTTGT
>NZ_CBVY010000003.1:67414-72311 GCF_000513435.1 Halorubrum sp. AJ67
GACCGAATCCGGGCGCGCCGTCGGCGGTTTCGCCGCCGTCTCCGCTGGAGTCGCCCCCGTCAGAGCCGCCGTCGCCGTCGCTTCCGTCGTCGCCGTCGCTTCCGCCGTCGCCGTCGGAGCCGCCGTCCGAATCGCCCGAACCATCGTCTCCGTCGTCGGATCCGTCGGCGTCGTCGCCGTCGGAACCGTCACCGCCGACGGTCGCTCGCACGTCCTCGCCCGACAGCGAGGTCCGCAGCTCGTAGTAGTCGTAGCTCGCGTTGACGGGGAGTTCGACCAACTCGCCGTCGTCGTTCTCGTAGCCGTAGTGTTCGCTGTTCGGGTCGAACCCGCCGACGAGCGACAGCGCGTCGGCCTCGGCCGCGTCGAACGCCTCGACGACGGCGTCGGCCGCGAGTTCGACGACGACCTCGTCGCCCCCGGACACCGACGACGCCTCGACGGTCCCGTGGCCCGGTGCCACGAGCCGGTAGGTGTCCTCGACGACCGACGTGACCGCGTCGGTCGGCGCGAACGAGACCGTGAGCGTCCCCTCGGACCCCTCGACGGTTGCGTCCTCGATCACCTCGTCGACGCGGATCATCCGCTCCTCGCGCTCGGGAGCGATCGTGTCGTACTCCGCGTCGAGCGTGTCCTTGATGAACGGCCCCTGGAACTGTCCCGAGTTGAACACGCGGGAGTCCTCGACGAACTCCTCGCTCCGGCCGGCGACGAAATCGTTCGTCGAGACGAGGTACGTCGCCTCGGGGTCGAGCGGCTCGCCGCCGACCCAGACGTTCCGGACCTGCCCCTCCCCGTCGTGGCCGGTCCACTCGTAGGAGATTCCGGACACCTGAATCGCCGGCTGGGCCCCGTAGTCGCCGGGCATCGGGCGAACGGACCCCTCGACGTACGACCGGATCTGCTCGCCCGTCAGCTCGTAGACGACGATCTCGTTCGGGAACGGGAGGATGTTCATCACGTCGCTGCCGGTGAGCTCGCCGGGACCGTATCTGGACCCCGACCGGATGCCGCCGGCGTTCTGGACCGCGACGTCGATATCCTCGTCGAGGTTGCCGACCTGCCGCATCAGGTCGGTCATCAGGTTCCCCCACCCCGTCTCGATCTCGTAGTTGTCGAAGCTGGCGTTGAGCTCGACCTCCGTCTCGACGACGGGCTGGCCGAGGCGCTCTTCGAGGTCCGAGAGGTAGCCGTCGGCGATCTCTGCGACCGGCTGGTTCCGGTCCACCGACCGCACGTCGCGCGGGGTGTAGTTCTCGGTCGACTCCGGCGGCGACTCGTCCTCGCCGAGCGCCTCCGAGTCGTACAGGTCGACCCGCTCCCAGTCCGAGAGCTCGCCCGTCTCGACGTCGAAGGTGAGCCGCCCGATGTGGTCGAACTCGTCGCCGAACTCGGCGACCGTCGTCCCCTCGATGGTCTCCGGCTCCTCGTAGACGACGTTGGAGTGCGACCCGACGATGGCGTCGACGCCGTCGACCGCCGCGATCGTCTCGTGGACGCCGCTTGAGACGTGCGACGCGCAGACGATGAAGTCGGTCTCGGGTTCGAGCGCCTCGACGGCGGCCTCGGCAGCCTCCGTGTAGCCGAGCACCTGCCAGTCCTCGGGGTAGTCCGTGATGTCGTAAAAGCCGGTGGTGCCCATCCCGAAGACGCCGACGGTGTAGCTCCCGACCTCGACGGTCGTCCAGCGCTCCGCGCCGGGGACCGCCTCCCCTTCCGGCGTGAGGAGGTTGGCGATCACCCACGGGAACTCGGAGGACTCGAAGCGCTCGCTCGCGGTGTCGACGCCGAAGTCGAACTCGTGGTTCCCGGCACCGACGGCGTCCGGTCCCATCTCGTTGAGCGCCTCGACCATGTGCTCGCCCTCGAACTCGAGGCCGAGGACCGACGGCGCGAGGTCGTCGCCGTTCCCGAGGAAGGCCGTGTTCGGGTACTCGCCGCGAAGCTCCTCGACGATGGCGTAGTACCGCGCGATGTCTATCGCCTCGTTGCCAGCGTCCTCGAACCGGCCGTGGAAGTGCGTGTCGTGGACGAGCGTGAGCGTGCCGTCGTCCTGCGCCGCCACGCCGCCCGTCGCGCCGGTTCCGAGGGCACCGACGGTTACTCCGCCCGCGGCCGCCGCCAGCAGGCGACGACGCGTCTCATCGACGACCGCCTCCGAACGCCTGTCTTTCGACATACTTCCGTAAGACGGAGAGACGCTATTAAACATTTACATGCCGGATAGATGGTGGTACTGAGTGCTATATATACACGAACGTGCTATCTCTGTTCGGACGCTTATGGTTTCGTGGTGAACGAGAACGATACACAATCAACCCGAACCTGTCAGCCAGTATGATTTCCTCTCGGCCGAGGACTGCGGATGTACGTAACTGTAAACGGTTTCATCGGCGTGTGAAGGAATAACCGTGCGCAGTACAAACATAACGAACGAGAATTACATGACTGAAATGGGCGGCTACAGAGACCGTGTGGCACAGGTCGATCTCGGCGATAGCAACGTCAGCTACCGCGGGATCGACGACGAGGACGCGGAGAAGTACATCGGCGCGCGGGGGCTCGGCGTCAAGTACGTCTTCGACAAGGGTCCAGACGTGGACCCGCTGGGACCGGAGAACCGACTGGCGTTCATGACCGGCCCGCTGACGGGCACCCAGACCGTGATGAGCGGCCGGATCGCCCTGGTGACGAAGTCTCCGCTGACGGGCACCGTCACCGACTCGCACCACGGCGGCTGGTCCGGCGCGCGCCTCAAGTGGGCCGGGCTGGACGGGATCCTGCTCGACGGCGAGAGCGACGAGCCGGTGTACCTGTTCGTCGAGGACGGCGACGTCGAGGTACGCGACGCCTCGCACCTCTGGGGACAGGGCGTCCACGACACGATCGACCAGATCGGCGAGGAGGTCGACGGGAAGGTCGGCCGCAACGTCTCCGTGATGGCGATCGGACAGGGCGGCGAGAATCAGGTCCGGTACGGCTGCGTCATCAACGAGGACGACCGGGCCTCGGGCCGCGGCGGCACCGGTGCCGTGATGGGCGCGAAAAACGTCAAGGCGGTCGTCGTGAAGTCGGGGACCGACATGCCGAAGCCCGCCGACCCGGAGACGTTCCAGGAGGGCTACCAGCAGGCGATGGGGGTCATCCGGGAGTCCGACGTCACCGCGCCCAACGAGGGCGGGCTCTCGATGTACGGCACCAACGTCCTGATGAACGCGACCGAGGAGATGGACGGGCTCCCGGCGAAGAACGCGAAGTACACGTCCACGGAGGCGTTCAGCGACGCCGAGGGCGTCGACGTTCAGGCGGAGCGCGTCTCCGGCGAGAACGTCCGCGAGAACATCCTCGTCGACGAGCCGACCTGTCACTCCTGTCCGGTCGCGTGTAAGAAGGAGGTCGAGGTCAACGTCACCCACAAGGGCCAAGACATGAACGTCCGCACGGAGTCGTACGAGTACGAGTCCGCGTGGGCGCTTGGTCCGAACTCCGGCCACGACGACCGCGACGAGATCGCGGTCATGCTGGACCGCTGTAACGAGCTCGGCATCGACACCATCGAGGCCGGCAACATGATGGCGATGGCGATGGAGATGAGCGAGGAGGGCAAACTCGACGGCGTCGGCCACCTCGACTGGGGCGACTCCGAGACGATGATCGACCTCATCGAGGAGATCGGCCACCGCTCGTCGGACCTCGGCGACCTCCTCGCGGAGGGCCCCGAGCGCGTCGCCGACGCGAAGGACGCGCACGGCAACAAGCTCTCCGTGAAGGGCCAGACGATGGCCGCCTACGACCCGCGCTGTATGAAGGGCATGGGGATCGCGTACGCGACCTCAAACCGCGGTGCCTGCCACCTGCGCGGGTACACGCCGGCCGCCGAGATCCTCGGCATCCCGGAGAAGGTCGACCCGTACGAGTGGGAGGGGAAGGGCGAACTCACCGCCACCTTCCAAGACCTCCACGCCGTCTCGGACTCGTTCGACATCTGTAAGTTCAGCGCGTTCGCGGAGGGGATCGAGGAGTACGTGCTCCAGTACAACGGCATGACCGGCTCCGACCTCTCGGAGGACGACCTGTTCGAGGCGGGCGAGCGCGTCTACAACCTCGAACGCTACTACAACAACCTCGTCGGCTTCGACGGCGCGGACGACACGCTGCCGAACCGCTTCGTCGAGGGCCACCCGGACGCCATCCCCGGCACGGGCGCGAGCGAGGGCGAACTCGTCGAACTCGACCAGCTGAAGGCCGAGTACTACGAGACCCGCGACTGGGTCGACGGCGTCGTCCCCGACGAGAAGCTCGCCGAACTCGGCATCGACATCGGTCCCGGCACCGGCGTCTCCGCGGGCGACTCGGCGGCTCCCGCCGACGACTGATCGCGCCGCTCGCCGGACCGCGAACGTCCGGCACCCGTCCGCTCATTTTTAAGTGACTGCCGCCGATAGCAGCGCCCATGGTTCATGATCCGCTCTCGCCCTCCGAAGCCCTCCGAACGCCCGCCGGCGCGGTTCTCGGCGGAGTGAGCCTCTTCGTTCTGGCATACTCGCTGGTGATCGTCGGAGCGATTTTCGTGGGTCTCGTCGCGGTCGGCGCGCTGTCCGTCGGTCCGTACCTCTGGTACCGGATCTTCGCGGCCGTCGACGCGATCGCGGACGGGATACAGCGGCTCGCAGCGGCCAAGGAGCGTGAGGTCGACCGCGATTCGCGGTCCGACGAGTTGGTCGGCCGCGACACTCCAGATACGCGCGACGCCCCGGCGGAGCGCGCGACGGAGCGCGAGCGCTAACGGGCTCGCCGGGGTGCGCCCGAAATCCGTCGCCCCCGGCTCCCGCCGCGACTCTTTATCCGCCCTCTCCGCGACCGGGCGGGTATGAACTGGCGACTCGTCGCGACGCTC
>NZ_CBVY010000003.1:74422-76939 GCF_000513435.1 Halorubrum sp. AJ67
AGCGCGAGGAACACCAGCGGGACCGCGAAGGTGAGACCCCATGCGTCCGGCACGTTCGCGCCGAGGACGACGCCCGCGACCGTGCCGACCTGCCAGACGATCCACAGCGACGCGGCCGCGCCGAGGTAGTAGCGCCACCGGCTGCGCTCGGGGTTCTCGTCGAACTCGGCGACGGAGAGCGCGTACGCCTGATCCGTGAGCAGGTACGCGAGCCCCGCGCGGAGCCGACGGCCGTAGTCGGCGAAGTGGGGCGCGATGGAGGCCGAGTACATCAGCATTCGGAGGTTGATCACCGCGGCCGTGCCGACGACGACCGCGAGGGGGGCGTTCTCGCCGAGCAGCTCCAGCGCCGCCAGCTGGGACGCGCCCGCGAACACGATCACGGACATGCCGACCGCCTCTGCCAGCCCGAGTCCGGCGTCGACGGCGGCGATGCCGGCCACGAGCGCGAACGGCGCGATCCCGAGCATGAGCGGGGAGACGTCCCGCACGCCGGCCAGCAGGTCCTCGTCGAGCGGGAGGGCGGGCACGGCTATTCCTCCTGCGGGTAGACCGGCTCGTCGTACTTCGCCGCGAGGTGGTCGGCGTGTTCCAGCTTC
This sequence comes from Halorubrum sp. AJ67, assembly GCF_000513435.1. Taxonomy (NCBI): domain Archaea; kingdom Methanobacteriati; phylum Methanobacteriota; class Halobacteria; order Halobacteriales; family Haloferacaceae; genus Halorubrum; species Halorubrum sp. AJ67. Next base: position 75,022 of record NZ_CBVY010000003.1, read on the forward strand.
GTGTTCGCCTTGCGGAAGGTACCGAGCAGCGTGTGTATCTCGCGTTCCGTCGGGTGCGCCCGCCCGAGGAGCCGACGCATCAGCAGCGCGTTCTTCTCGCGGACGTGATCGCGCTGCCCCGTCGACGCGAGGAAGTCGTCGAAGAACTCGTGGAAGCGCTCCACGTCCGGTTCGGGGGCGCGGGTCACCTCCGTGTCGGGGAGCTGCGTCTCGTTCACCGTGAGATCGCGGAGTTCGTACAGCAGCACCGTGGCGGCCTGCCCGAGGTTGAGGACGGGGTAGTCGTCGGCGGCGGGGATCGAACACACCTCGTCGAGCCGCGAGAGCTCCTCGTTGTTGAGGCCGCGCCCCTCGCGGCCGAAGACGATTGCGGTCTGGGCATCGACCGTCTTCAGCGACTCGCGCAGTTCGACGGGCGTCTTGAACGGGAACCGCTCGTGGCTGCGGTCGTCCTCGCCGGTGATCGCGGTGGTGCCGACCGTGTGGTAGTTCTCCACGACCTCGTCGAAGGTGACCTCCTCGGCGTTCGGCAACACGTCCTCGCGGGCGTGGCCGGCGAAGCCGTACGCCTCGCCGTCCTCCTTCAGCTCCGGCGGATCCACCAGCTTGAGATCGGAGAGGCCGAAGTTCTTCATCGCCCGCGCGATGGTGCCGACGTTGCCCGGCGTCTCCGGCTCGACGACGACCACGACCGGTTTCCGGCGGTCGCTCTCCGTTTCCTCGCCGCTCATCGGTCGGACGGGTAGTCGGTCGAGAGGTCCAGATCGGACTCCACGACCTCCTCGTCGGTCACCGTCTCGTCGTCGTCGGCCCGCTCGCCGGCGAGTTCGAGGATGTCGATCCGGTCGCCGTCGAAGCCCTCTTCGAGCCGCTCTTGGACCTCCTGCTGGTCCGGGAGGTCGGGGAGTCCGTCGGGGTCCTCCTCGACGTGCTCGACGGGGGCGTACCCCTCCGGGGCCTCGTTGCCGGCGGCGACCCACTCGTGGAAGCGATCGGCGAACTCGACGGATCCCTTGTGGTCGCTGCCGCCCGCCTCGCGGAACCAGTAGAGCAGGTCCGGCTCGTGTTCGGGGCAGAGCAGGACCTCGCCGTCCGGCTCGCCGTACACGATCTCCGCCTCGTTACACCGGTGGACCTCCGCCTCGCCGTAGTCGAGGTAACAGACGTCGCAGGGCTCCTCGACGAGGGAGACGAGCCGCAGGAGTCGCTCTCGGGAGTCCTCGGGGATCTCGTCGAGGGGCTTGAGCTCCTCGTCGCCGGTGAATATCTCGTCCTCCTCGAACCGCCAGCCGCGGAGGCCGATGCTCACTTTCGCCATGGTCACGCTACGCTCCGGCGGCGATAAAAGCGCGTCCTTCCCGGATCGGGCGTTCGTCACGCGGCGAGACGCGTTACCCCGCGGCCCGGAACCAGATCGCGGCCGCCGCCGACTCGCCGCCAGACCCGGCGACCGCCCCCGAGAAGTCGGGGTAGTCGACGACGAGGAACGCGAGAGCTAGCGCCGCCGCAAGCGCGCCGAAGCCGAGTGCTACCCGGTGGCGCGTCGTCGTCGAGAGCCCGAGGCGACCACTGATTCGCTCGACTGCGAAGACGCCGGCGAACGCGAGGGCGAGTCCGACCCCGGAGACGTGACTTCCGCCGGGTGCGGACGCCTGATACAACAGGAGACCCGACAGCGCGACCGCCAAGCCGACGACGATCGCCGCACCGCCGACAACGGCCTCGTTGTCGGCCGTCGATCGAGGGCCCTCCGGGGCGCTTGAACCGACCATGTCGATCGATCGTCGCCCGCGGGCATAATTTCCCCGGAGGCGCGCCGTGACGACGGAGGCCGCGTCGCGCTGGTCGCCGATCCCGTCCCGCGCGACCGACACGGTCGCTTATGTTTGCGCGCCCCCTCGTCGCGACCATGCGACGG
>NZ_CBVY010000003.1:76959-78042 GCF_000513435.1 Halorubrum sp. AJ67
CGGTTCCCGGGTGACGCCGACCGCAAGCGCGGCCGTCACGACGGCCAGGAGGGCGGCGACGGTCAGAAACACGCTCGCCACGCCGACCGCGACGAGGAGCGGGACCGCGAGCAGTTCGCCAGCGGCCGTCGCGAGGAGGGCCGCGAGCGCGAGTCCGTACAGCCGGTCTTCGGTTCGCGTCGTCATACGCTCCCTCGGTGACGGACGGGGTTAACGCGTGCGCGACGGCTGCCGTCACGTCTCATGCCACCACACCTCCGAGACATCGCGGCCGATCCCCGGCGAGCGTGTCGGGTACTCGCCCCGTTTATGTCGCTCGCGCCCGTGGTGATGGTATGCAAAACGTGGACGCCGCGGGGCTGGGGATCGGCGACGACCACCCGCCCCGGATCATGGGCGTGCTCAACGTCTCCGCGGAGTCGCCGTACGACCCCAGCGTGTACGACGACCCGGGCGAGGCCGCGGCGTACGTCGACGAGGAGCTGATCGGCGAGGGCGCGGACATCGTCGACGTCGGGCTGGAGTCGGCCAACAAGGACCTCGACGTGCTCTCTGCCGAACAGGAACTCGACCGGCTCGACACCGCGGTCGAGACGCTGGAGTCCACCTCGGGCGACGCCGTCTGGTCGATCGAGACGCGCTACCACGAGGTCGCCGACGAGGCGCTCTCTCGGGGCTTCGACATGGTCAACGACATCTGCGGGTTCGCCGACCCCGAGATGCCCCGCGTCTGCCGCGAACACGACGTGGCGGTCTCGAAGATGGCCTCGCCCCCGGATCTCGAACGACCGGGCGCGATCGAGGACGTGGACGACATCTACGAGGCCCTCTCGATGAACGGGATCACCGACAAGACGATCCTCGACCCGGCGTTCGGCGGCTGGTCGGCCGAGAAGACCCACGAGGACGACCGCGAGACGTTCCACCGGCTCCGCGAGTTCCGCGGGTACGGCCGCCCGCTGCTCGTCTCGATCAACCGCAAGAGCTTCCTCAGGACCATCGCGGGCCGCAGCACCGAGGAGGCGCTCCCCGTNTCCCTCGCCGCCACGTCAGTCGTGGGAGGCAAGGCACACAGGGGATAGG
>NZ_CBVY010000003.1:78062-79634 GCF_000513435.1 Halorubrum sp. AJ67
CCTATCCCCTGTGTGCCTTGCCTCCCACGACTGACGGATCGCCCGCGTAATAACTTCGTATAGCATACATTATACGAAGTTATACGAGTCCGCGAGTGGCTGCCGCGCTTCGCGGACGAGTGGACGCTGGCGACGACGCAGGCGGCCCCGGTCGGTCCCGTTCGCAACACCGGCGGGTTCACCGACGGTGACCGCGCCGCGTTCCTCGCCGACCACGTCGGTGCCGGCGAACTGACCTTCCCCGGGTGGGAGTTCGACGACCCCGACGTCGACCCGATGAAGGCGCGGAAGCTCGACTGGGCCGCCCGACTGTTACGCTGGCTCGAACGCCGCCGCGGCGAGCGGTTCGCGGTCTTGGACGGGCGACGCGAGGCGGCGGACGAGGCGCTCGAAGAAATTCTCGGCGAGGGGTTCGAGGGCGACCGCGGCGACGGCTAAGCGTCCTCGCGCTCCACCCGCGGCTCCGGGAACAGCTCGTCGCGGTCGCGGTCGCCGATCCACTCGGCCAGCTGAACCAGCTGGTCCGCGGCGGCCTCGAACAGGCGTTCGCTCTTCTCCGGGGTCACGTCGGTCGGGTCCCCGAACGCGCCGTTCGGGGAGTTGTCGATCGAGTCGTAGAACGTGCGCGCGCCGTGGACGACCGCGTCCGAGTCGTCGAGGTCGACGAGGCCGCCGTCGCGGGCGTCCTCCAGTCGATCCTCGCGGACGAGGTCGGGCGCGATGTGGGTGATCATGGCCGTCTCCTTCGGGCCGGCGTGCGGGCCGTTGCGCTCGAACAGCTCGTCGACCAGCTCCGGGATCGACTCGTCCCACATCCACTCGACGGCGTAGGCGACCTCGTCCTCGTGGAGCCGCCGACCGACCTCCCGGAGGTGCTGGACGTTGCCGCCGTGGGCGTTGACGAACACCACGCGGTCGATGCCGTGGTACGCGAGGTTCCGGGAGAAGGACTCGACGTAGTCGCGGAACTCGGGCGGGTCGACCCACATCGTCCCCGGGAACTGCCGGTGGTGCGGGCTGACGCCGACGTTGATCGTCGGCGTTCGGAACGCGTCCGAGCGGTCGGCGGCCGCCGTCGCGAGCGCCTCGGCGATCAGGTGGTCGGTCGCCAGCGGGAGGTGCGGGCCGTGCTGTTCGGTCGATCCGAGCGGGACGAGCGCGACGGAGCCGGGAGACAGCGCGTCGCCGAGCTCCGGCCAGGTGTGGTCCGCGAGGTACATATCTCGACGACGCCGGCCGGACGTATCAAACCGCCGTCTCCGGCGGAACCGGCCGGCGCGAACGCGCTCCGTCTGGCCCGTGTCGACACCCTTTTTTGTGTCCTCCGGCCGAACCGGCGACCATGTTCGGAGGCGGCGGCATGAACCCGCGAAAGATGAAACAGATGATGAAACAGATGGGGATCGACGTCGAGGAGCTCGACGCCGAACGGGTCGTCATCGAGACGGCCGACGGCGACGACCTCGTCTTCGACGGCGCGCAGGTCACCAAGATGGACGCGCAGGGACAGGAGACCTACCAGATCGTCGGCTCGCCGGACGCGGTCGCCGACGCGGGCGCTGGCGGCGCGAC
>NZ_CBVY010000003.1:83818-84669 GCF_000513435.1 Halorubrum sp. AJ67
CGGTCTGGGAGCGGCGGCGGTGGTGACCGCCGCCCGTCGCGGAACGCTGACGCGTCGGTCGATCCGACGTGACAAGAACTAACTCTCGGCGGCGCGCTCACACGAGTATGACGACGTTCTCCGACAGGGTCGAGCGGATCTCGATAAGTGGGATCCGCGAGGTGTTCGAGGCGGCCGGCGACGACGCGATCAACCTCGGGCTGGGCCAGCCCGACTTCCCGACGCCGGACCACGCGCGTCGGGCCGCCGTCGACGCTATCGAGTCGGGCAAGGCGGACGCCTACACCGAGAACAAGGGGACTCCGTCGCTGCGTGAGGCGATCGCCGAGAAACACCGCGCCGATCAGGGGATCGACCTCGACCCCGCGAACGTCATCGCGACCGCCGGCGGCAGCGAGGCGCTTCACATCGCGCTGGAGGCGCACGTCGACGCGGGCGACGAGGTGCTGATCCCGGACCCGGGGTTCGTCTCCTACGACGCGCTGACGAAGCTGACCGGCGGTGAGCCGGTCCCCGTGCCGCTCCGCGACGACCTCACGATCGACCCGGCGGCGATCGAGGCGGCGATCACCGACGACACCGCGGCGTTCGTCGTGAACTCCCCCGGCAACCCCACCGGCGCGGTCTCCTCCGAGGAAGACGTCCGCGAGTTCGCGCGGATCGCCGACGAGCACGACGTGCTCTGCGTCTCCGACGAGGTGTACGAGTACACCGTCTTCGACGGCGAACACCGCTCGCCGATGGAGTTCGCCGAGACGGACAACGTCGTGGTCGTCAACTCCGCCTCGAAGCTGTTCTCGATGACCGGCTGGCGGCTCGGCTGGGTGTACGGCGCAGAGGAGCGCGTCGAG
>NZ_CBVY010000003.1:87821-88451 GCF_000513435.1 Halorubrum sp. AJ67
CCGCGCTGCGCGGCGACCGCGACGTGGTCGAGGAGATGACCGCCTCCTTCCGGCGTCGGCGAGACCTCCTCCTCGACGGCTTCGACGAGATCGGTCTCGACTGTCCGACGCCGCAGGGAGCGTTCTACGCGATGCCCCGCGTCCCCGACGGGTTCGTCGACGAGTGTCTCGACCGCGGCGTGGTCGTCGTCCCCGGCGAGGCGTTCGGCGAGGGCGGAGCGGGCCACGCGCGGATCTCGTACGCGACCGACGAGGCGCAGCTCCGCGAGGCGCTCGACGTGATGGGCGAGGCGTACGAGGCGACGCGCTGAGGCGGGCTCGAACCGACTCGCCCGGTCAGTCGTCCCCTTCGTCCAGAATTCGGAGGTAGCGCTCGTAGTACTCCTCGTCGTGCCGGATCATCTCCTCGCCGGTCTCAACGCCGCCGCCGTCCTTTCGGACGTTTCCGTCGATGTAGGGGCGCGCGTCGAGCGCCCGGAGCAGTTCGACGTACGCGTCGGAGTACGGGTACGTCTCAGCGTACTCGTCGGTCGCCGCCCGTCGGAGGATCCGGTCGGCCTCCGCCGAGAGCTCGTCGGACCCGATTCTGGGACCGACGAGCCTCGCCCGAAGGATCGCCTCCATCCGCTC
>NZ_CBVY010000003.1:88884-91465 GCF_000513435.1 Halorubrum sp. AJ67
AGACGACGCGTTCGGGGCCGTCGTCGCGGAGCAGCGCGCTCTCCGTGCGGGCGGTCCCGTCGCGGTACGCGTAGCCGCCCCGCTGGACCAGCCCCACGGGGTACCCGCCCACGTTGCCGCGGGCTCGTGCGGCGAAGTGCGCGATCTGGACCGCGCGCTGGTCGGCGTCGGGGAGCTTTTCGCCTTCGTCGGCGTCGACCGCCGACTCGCCGCCGCCGTCCGTTGAGTTCGGATCGCTGTCGCCGTCGACCTCGAAGAGCCGGAGGACCGGGTAGGTCTCGGCGACCTCGTCGACGACGACGGAGCCGAGCCGGTAGTGGGTGCCGTCCCGACGCACGTACGCCGGATCGTCCGCCCCCGCGAAGAACGGTTTGCGGTACTGGGTCGTGTACTCCTCGCCCGCCAGCGCGGCGTCGAGCGCCGCCTCGTCCCACTCTTCGGCCGGATCGTCGGAGTCGCGCACGTATCGGTCGCGAAGCGACCCGTCGACTCGGGAGAGCGAGAGCCCCAGTTCCGCTCCACCGTCGTCGCTCGGGTCGTCGCTATCCGTTCCGAGACAGCCCGCGACGACGCCGATGCCGCCCGCGACTGCGCCGGCGAGGAGCCGACGCCGAGACGACGTGAGTTCGTCCATACCGGACGTACCGGGAGGCGACGGAAAGCCGTTGCCGAAACACAAACGCTCGTTTGCGTGACCGCGAGGCGTCGGGACGCGGTTCTCGACGGATCGCCCGTCCGCCTTACCGCCGATCTCCGCGGCCCGAGCGAACTGAATTACTGAAAGTAATATACTGGTGGCAGAGCGTTTCCGCAAGTTATACTGTCAGCGGTGGAGTATCGAAGCGTAATGGACCGAAACATACAGGTAAGTCGCCTCGACCGACAGGCGGTCGAGGACCAGGAGGTCGAGATCGTCGAGCGAAAGGGGATCGGTCACCCCGACTCGATCTGCGACGGCGTCGCGGAGTCGGTCTCGCGGGCGCTCTCGCAGCTCTACTTGGACCGCGTCGGTAAGGTGCTCCACTACAACACCGACGAGACGCAGCTGGTCGCCGGCCGCGCCGCGCCCGCGTTCGGCGGCGGCGAGGTCGTCGAGCCGATCTACATCCTCATCGTCGGCCGCGCCACGAAGGAGTACGACGGCGAGCAGCTCCCGGTCGACTCGACCGCGCTCGCGGCCGCCCGCGACTACCTCTCAGAGGCGATCCCGGAGCTGGAGTACGGTACCGACGTGGTCATCGACGTGAAGCTCGGCGAGGGCTCGGGCGACCTCCAGGACGTCTTCGGCGAGGAGACTCAGCAGGTCCCGATGGCCAACGACACCTCCTTCGGCGTCGGGCACGCCCCGCTCACCGAGACGGAGACGATCGTCCGCGAGGCCGAGCGCGCGCTCAACGGCCCGTACCACGACGATCACCCCGAACTCGGCCCGGACGTGAAGATCATGGGCAAACGCGAGGGCGACCGGATCGACATCACCGTCGCCGCCGCGATGGTCGACGCCTACGTCGACGGCCTCGACGAGTACGACGACGCGGTCGAAAACGTCCGCGAGTACGTCGACGACCTCGCCCGCGAGTACACCGACCGCGAGGTACACGTCGACGTCAACACCGCCGACGACTACGACGAGGGCTCCGTCTACCTCACCGTCACCGGCACCTCCGCCGAGCAGGGCGACGACGGCTCGGTCGGCCGCGGCAACCGCGCGAACGGACTCATCACCCCGAACCGCCCGATGTCGATGGAGGCGACCTCCGGCAAGAACCCCGTCAACCACATCGGGAAGATCTACAACCTCCTCTCGACCCGCGTCGCCGAGTCCGTCACGAGCGAGGTCGACGGCATCCGCGACCTTCAGGTCCGACTGCTCTCGCAGATCGGCCGCCCGATCGACGAGCCGCACGTCGCCGACGCGCAGATCGTCACCGAGGACGGCGTCGAACTGGGCGACATCGAGGACGACGTCCTCGCCATCGTCGACCGCGAGCTGGCCGACGTGACCGACGTGACCCGCAGCGTCATCGAGGGCGACGTCTCGACGTTCTGACGACGGCCCGCGAGCGGTCGCACACTCTGAAGGTGACCGGCCCGGGGTTTCTACTCGCGACGCGCCGTACCGATCGACATGGCAGACACGCCGACGGGAGTCGAACTCAAACCCGACTTGACCGACGACGTCGCCCTGGTCACGGGCGCGACCCGCGGGATCGGGGCCGAGATCGCCGCGAACCTCGCCGATCTGGGAGCGACCGTCTACGCCGGGGCGCGCGATCCCGACGACGTTACCGCCGTAGACCAGCACGCGGTCCGGCTCGACGTGACCGAGGACGGCGAAATTCGGGACGCCGTCGACCGGATCGAACGCGAGCAGGGCGCGCTCGACGTCCTCGTGAACAACGCGGGCGTCTTCCCGCGGTCGGGACCGCTCCACGAGATGGACCTCGCCGACTTCGACCGGACGACGGCCGTGAACCTCCGCGGGCCGGTCGCCGTGACCAAGCGCGCGCTGCCGCTGCTCACCGACGGGACCGGCGGCCGCGTCGTGACGCTTTCGTCGGGACTCGGGCAGTTCACCGAG
>NZ_CBVY010000003.1:91636-104596 GCF_000513435.1 Halorubrum sp. AJ67
CGGTTTCGCGGCGTAATAACTTCGTATAGCATACATTATACGAAGTTATACGAGAACGACCTCGACTGGTACCTCGCTCGCTTCGTCGAGGAGGCGCTGGTGTTGGAGCCGTCCGTCTCCCCCGACGAGTGGCTCTCGCGGCACCTGGCCCGCGAGGTCCGCGACGGCGCGGTCCCCCCGGAGGAGACCGACCAGCGGCTGAAGGTGTTCGGCCTCGTCGACGGCCGCCCGGTCGAGCCGCTGTTCGTTCGACGGCGACAGGGCGAGACGCCCGAGTACGACCTCCGCGACGTCGACGAGACGGTCATCGTCCGTGTGAGCGAGTCGGAGTTCTCCGGGTAGGTGGAGGGTCCGGAATGGGCCGCGTTTCCCGAATTTAGCCCTCGTAGCCCGCCAGATCCATCATCGAGGCGAACTGCTCGGTGTCGGTGACGCTGTCGTACACCATCCCGCCGATCATCCCGCCGGGGTAGGTGTCGCCGTTCATGGCGTGGTTCACCCTGTAACATTCGTCTCTGTTTGCCAGTCGCTCGGGATGTACTGCCCAAACTCTGGTTCCTGTGAGGGTGTAAGAGAACGAAATGCCCTTTTATCAGCTATTCGGAACTCACTGATCTGGGTCTGGGCAGGACCAGTAAGATAGCCAACGAAGGCCATCGCTAGCGGGTACGCTACGTCGTGGCGGGCAGGGTTGACAGGGATCACCGCGTACTCATTCCGAAGTAGCGCTGGTGGGCTCTCGATCCCATAATTGACGTGTGCCTCCAGTGTATCCTCAATGACGTTGAGGAACGTCCCACGGTCGCTTAGGGTGTACGCTTCGGTTTGGGTCGCTAGGTTCAGCGTATTCCCCATTCCCTGGCCCGTTTCGCTGTACCACGACCCACTCGGGTCAATGCCTGCTTCGGCCCACAATTGACGCTCACGAAGATGCGTTCCGGAGCGGTCGCCCCGAGACAAGAACCTGACTTCAGCCTCAGCAATGCGTTGGAACGTAGTAACCGGGTCCTCGCCTGCGATATTGGCCGGGTCATCTGCCGGTCCAACCACTACGAAATCGTTAACCATCACCTGTCGACGGTTGATTCCGGCCCCAGTTCGGAGAAATTCGTCTTCAAGTGGCCGAGCGTGGACGATAACAACATCACAGTCACCAGCTCGGGCCGTCTGCAAGGCTCCGCCAGTCCCGCGGACCACGGTATCGACCTGCGTCCCGAACCGGTCTTGAAATCCAGGGAGAAGTTCATCGAGAAGCCCGCTATCGTGGGTAGTCGTTGCAGTCGCAAGCGTCAGCGTGTCTCCCGTTACATCCGGGGCATCAGCGGTAGAAGAGTTAGTTAAACATCCAGCAAGCGAGATGGTCCCACTGATACCCACTGCCTGAAGATACCGCCGACGGTCCATATGAATCATAACTAATTCTGGCTACGTAATATAGTTATGTTATAATATACACTTACACAGTTCGATAAGTGATAGCTATCACCTGTACTGAACGATTGAGGTGTGAAACTATCAACTGCTGAGGATTTCAACAAAGCCAATGAAATCTAAAGGGAGGCGTTAATTCACTCCATCCCAGTCATTTGGATCCCCTCAAGGAGTTGTCTGTCGATCTCATCATACCCGAGAGTCCGCCCACCGTAATCCTCCGCGAACGTTTCAGCTTCATCACTGTCAGAGAACGGCAGTAGGTCCGGGCCCATTCCCCCCATCACGTCCGTTTTGACGGCGTAGGTGAGATCAGTCGCATCCGCAAAAGTATCCGGTGCGGTCGGCGCTGGCATCTTCTTCCGTTCCGTTCCTTCGGGGATCTCCCAGTTGACGCGAGAGTAGTCCGTGACGTAGATCGCGGTCGCTTCCGCACCGTCATCCACCATGTCGAAGTGATACGGAAAGAGCCCGTGTGCGAGCGTGTGAAACCAAGCGAGGTGGGCTGTATCTTCAGCGTCCTCGGCGGGTCCTTGTCTGGGTTCCGGCTCTGCGTCGGCGTAGAAAACCTGTCCATTAGGCCCGCCGTGATCTCCGATCACCATTCCGCCTTGGTAGTCCGTTTTCTGCCCCGACAGATCTACTGGATCAGGAACCGACTCGGCAGAGTTTCCGAGACAGCCGGCGAGACCTATCGCAACTCCTGTACCGATCGCATGAACAGCGTGTCGACGCGACACCGAACGCTGGCCAAATTTGAGATCCATACGCTACCGTTCGGCCACGTACCGAATACCATTCTGGTGCGGCCGTCGAACGCCAGCTGCTTACTGAGGCGAGTGGCCTACAGAACGTGTCGGTGTCACATCCCGCCGAGCGGCTGGTAGTGCGGGAACATCGGGTGCGGGAGATGGACGCCGAGCGCCATCAGTCCGTGTGCGAACAGGACGTACCCCAGCACGACGAACACGACACCGAGCAGCCGATGGACGCGACGCCGGTGGGTGACATCGATCGACTGGATGACGGTTCCGTAGAGGAAGACGGCCGGAATCGTCCCGACACCGAGGGCACCGAGAGCGATCCCGCCGGTCGTCGGGGAGCCGCTCGCGAAGGCGAACAGGTACGCGGGATACAACATTGGGCAGGGGAGAAATCCGTGAACGGCACCGAGACCGACGATACTCGGGCTGTTCACGTGGCGATGAACTCTCGCTGCGAGCCACGACGTTACGCGCTGGACGCCCGGTATGCGAATATCGCCGCCGCTTCCCCCGATAACGTACCGAACCCCTGTCGCCACGATGAACCCGCCAACCGCGAGGCCGACGGTACCGCGCAGGAGATCGGCGACCGGCGTCAGCTGGTCGGCGGTGACGAACACGACGCTCCCGAGCGCACCGAAGACGGCTCCGAGGATCGCGTACGTCGTCGCTCGTCCGACGTTGAACAGGAAGTGCTGTCGGACTTCGTAGGTCGTGAGATGCCCGGCCCGTCCGTCGTCGACCGTCGCGGTGCCGCCGTCCGGCTGCGGCGTCATCTGTTTCGAATACATCGTCACGAGCGGACCGCACATCCCGATGCAGTGTGCGCCGCCAAACACACCGATGAGGAGGAACAGTGCGACGTCGATCCGGAACAGCGACTCGATCATACGTAGTGTCAGTTACCGACCGGCTTGTGTCGTCTGGTACGATCCTCGATAAACAGATCCAGTCGAGTGCCGCGATGACAGCTGGGAATTTTTGCTCTGCGGACCCCGCAATCGTGCGCGTTCGAGAGTCACACCAGATTCGATAAGTCACCACAGACCGACGTGATCGTGTGGCAGTTTTCGCTCCCGATGACAACCGGTCGCGACATGTTCGCCTCGCGGTTGCCGCGATCATGACCCTCGCCGTGGTCGTAACTGCGGGTGCATTTGTCGCTGATCCGGCCGAGTCGGTTCCCGATCCGGTGGCGTACGACGACACCACCGAACTGGGGCTCTCGTCGGAGACCGACGCGATGATGGCCGGAAACGCAACGCTCCCGCGGACGCAGGTGTTCTACTCGCAGCTACAGTACGTCGTCGGATACAACGGGATCGGTTCGTTCGTGACATCTCTGTCGGACGGACGGACCGAGCGCCAGTTCGGCTACCCGCTCGTTGCGTACGTCGAGACCTTCGATCACCAAAATCCGGACACGACCAGCGACGGGCTGTTCACGGCGACCGGAGCCGGCGGATGGACTCCGGCCGAGGAAGCGAACTACGTTGTCGACACCGGCGCCCGCATGCCGGCTGGCGAGGCCGTGATCCCCTTCCGAAGTCGAGACGCGGCCGAGTCGTTCGCGGCCGATTATAACGGATCGGTGGTCGGCTGGGAATCAGTCCGGAACCGCTCGTTCGACGTCGACTCCGCAGCGACGGTGCGGTCGCTCGCACCGAGTCGGTGGCAGGCGGCCAACGATCGGATCGCGAGGGCGGAACGAACCGCCGACCGTCCGGTTTCGGTGGTCGTCGGGGAAGACGCGCCGACGATCGACGCGGCGGTCGCGGCGGCCCCGTCGAACACGACGGTCGTCGTCCCAGAGGGAGAATATCATGAGACGGTGACGGTCAACGAATCCGTAACTATCGCGGGCGACGGCGCGCGGATCAGCGGCGACGGCAACGGATCGGTCGTCACCGTTCGCGCGGCCGATGTCGCCATCCGGGGACTCCGGATCGACGGTGTCGGAAACCGGACGCGAGATCCGGAGGCGGCACCTACCTCTAAAGACGAGGCGTGGGACGCGAACATCCAGAGCGGGTACGGCCACGGCGACGCCGGGATCCGAGCGATTGCCGCACCGGGGCTCGTCGTCGACGACGTCGCGATAGAAACGAACGCGAGCGGGCTCCTGTTGCGCGAGGGTTCACATGCGGTCGTCCGCGACCTCCGCGTCGACGGGTCCGAGACGTGGCAGGACGGGTTCATGGGAATCACGGGGATGGAGTCGCGTGTAACCGTGACTGATAGCCGGTTTGAGGGCGGTCGTGACGGGATCTACCTCCATCGCGCGGACGGCTCGATCATCCGGAACTCGACGTTCATTGACAACCGGTACGGCATCCATCTCATGTTCACCGGCGACGCGCTGGTCGCGGACAACACCGCCCGAAACGAACTGTTCGCGGGGGTCACCGTGATGACCCGTCCTTCAGGGAACGCAATCGTCGGCAACGACGTGCGCAACTCTAGTGCGGGAATCCAGTCGTCGGGAACGCGAACGTACATCGGGTACAACACGCTCGTCGACAACGAACTCGGATTCTCGACGAGTGCGCGCGGGTCGCTGTACGAACACAACGTGGTCGCCGACAACGAACTCGGCGCGCGTGCGACGACGATCGTCCCGTCGAGTCGTGTCGTGGCAAACGACTTCGTCGGCAACGAAAACCACGCTGCCGCCGGTGCGGGCGCGCTTCGCGTCTGGGCTAACGGTGATCGCGGTAACTACTGGGAGGGAGCGAATGTTGGGCAGCAATTGTTTGGCGAGCGAGCGTATCGCCCGACCTCACCGGTTGATTCCGCGCTCCACCGCGAGGTATCGGCTGTTACCGTGCGCGAGTCGCCCGCGGCAGTTCTACTCGATCGACTCCGCGGCACCGTCCCCGGTGCCCGCTCCGGAAGCATCATCGACCCGATACCGGCGTCTGAGCCATACAATCCCGAACGAATCGACGCGGTGACCGGCTCCGACGCCGAACACGAGGGACCGATCCACGCGGACTGGCGAGCTGAACTGGGCTCGCTCACCGGCGAGCAGGACACGACTCATGAGAACACGACGGACCAGAATACGACAAATCGGAACAGCGCCAGAGTGGGTGATTACAGATGAGTGAGCGCGTGCTCGCGGAGGTCGTCGACCTGACTCGGACCTACGGGGGGATCCGGGTTCTCGACGAGGTCTCGCTCTCGATCACTTCCGGCATCACCACCGTCGTCGGTCCGAACGGCTCCGGGAAGTCGACGCTGCTCGGCGTCCTCGCGGGAGCGGTCGAGCCGACCGCGGGAGCGGTGCGGTACGCTCACGAGGGCAGTACTGACGACGGGAGTGACAAGCGGATCGGCTATCTCCCGCAACGGGTCCCGTTTCGTGGTGAGTTCACGGCCCGAGAGACCCTCGGCTTCTATGCAGCGCTCGTCGGTGACAATCCCGACGCGGCGCTGGCGGACGTGGGACTTGCCGACGCAGGCGACAAGCGCGTCTCGGCGCTCTCAGGTGGAATGCGACGCCTCCTCGGGATCGCACAGGCGACGCTTGGCGACCCGGCGATTGCGGTGCTCGACGAGCCGACAAGCGGGCTCGATCCGGAGATGCGCGAGCGAGCATTCCGAGCCGCAGCGGCCCGTGCGAGCGACGACACTGCCGTCGTCGTCAGCTCCCACGACCTCGACCTCGTCGACACGTACGCCGACGACGTTGTCGTGCTCGACCGCGGTCGCGTGGCCGTGGCGGGCTCCCGCGATCGCCTGGTGGATGACTACGGCGTCGACGACGTGAAGGGTCTGTACCGCGCGGTCGTCAACGATAGAGTGAGCGCCGAGAGCGATATCGATACCGGTGACACAGACGGCGACGACGACTCCAAGGACGTGAATGAGGCTGCGCCGGAGTCCGTCCACGTCACGGGGGTGTCGGACCGATGAGTCGGTTGCTCGCGGACATCGGGACCGTGTTCCGTCGCGAACTGGTAACCGTTCGACGGACTCCTGGCTACGCCGTCCTCGCAGCAGGACTTCTCATCGTGCTCGGCGGACTCGTCGCGGTCGGTGGGGGCGGGGGACCGGGTTCGTGCCGGCAGTCGTCGATCTTCTGCTCCCGACAGAGCTACTCGTCCCGCTTCTCGCGATAGTGCTCGGGTACCGTGCGCTGCTCACGGACGCCACGAGCGGCGAGTTCGCTGTGATACGGACCTATCCCGTGAGTACCGTCGGCTACGTTCTCGGCTGTTACTGGCGCGTATCGCGGCGCTCGTCGCGATCGTGGGCGTTCCCTTCGCGCTGGTCGGGCTATACGTCTGGATAACTGCGACGCCGGACACAGGAATCTTCGCGACGCATAGCGGAGTAGACTCGCCGCTTCTTTTCGTGCGGTTCCTCGCGTTCGTCCTCCTCTTCGGGACCGCGTACCTGTCGCTGGCGGCAGCGGTCTCGGCGCTGGCGTCGAGCCGACGGAGCGCGATCGCACTCGGTCTCCTCGCACTGCTCGTCGGCGTCCTCGGCGGCGACCTCGCGATCCTCCGGTCGCTGGCGGGAGGTATGTCTCCGGAAGAGATCGCCGGAGCGATCACGCTGACTCCGAACGGGGCGTTTCGCGGACTGATCTTCGAACACGTTATCGGCGTCGCTTTCACCCCTGACGGCAGGTTTGTTCAAACTAGCCGCGCGGTCGGCTCACTCGTCGTCTGGATCCTCGCCGGGATCGCGGTCGCTGTCACGACGCTCACGTACGCCGCTCGGGTTGATGTCGTCGTCGAGCGGGCCCGCGAGCGGTTCGGAGAATACTGAGACGAAATTCGATTCCCAATCGCTTCGGCAAATATCGCTGTTCAGTCTGAGACGGTGTCGTTCCCGACCGATCCTGGCGCATATGCGTACACCGTGTAGAGAATGATCGCTGCGATCAAAAAGTCGAGACCATGTCCGACGAAGTGGTGGATCGGCATCGGCACGATACCGAGGATCGTTCCTGTGCCCACAATCGACCGGAACAACAACATGCTGACCGCGACAGCGATCAACTGGTACTGTGCCCCTTGGCGGCGACGATACGCGACGGCGCTGACGACGAAAAGGATACCCGTACCCATTCCGGCGACGAGTGCAGCCGCGAGCAGCAGTAGTGATCCCTCCACGGACCACCCATCGATCGCCGACAACAGGAGGGCGATTGGCCGCATCACAACGGCCTTTGAACGGGGACGAATAAGAAAACGACCCTTCGAACGGGACCTCGTGTCGTTCTGAACTGATTTGTCGGCTAACGCCGCGGTTTCGTCCGTTCCCAAGCAGAGATAACGAACGCACACGTTTTACTCGGGTAACGGCTATGTCGGCTGACCACAGATGCCGGACACCCGGACTCAGATCCGACGCCACGTTTGCGACACACCCGGTGTCCACTTTAACCAGGTCGGCCGCGATCTCGATATCGCGACTGGCCAAGTCCAGTACCATCTCCGTCGTCTCGTCCGTAACGACGAACTCGCCGTCGAGCGGATCGGCGGCCGCACACACTATTTTGCCCCGTCGTTCGATCCGTGGGAACGACGGGCTCTCGCGTTTCTCAGACGAGAGACCACCCGGGAGATCCTCGTCCGGCTTCATGCTGACGGCCCGAAGCGACCGAAAACGCTCGCGAGTGATCTCGATCTCGCACGAAGTACGATCTCGTGGCACGTCTCGACGCTCGCGGAAAACGGGATCGTCGAGAAGTCCGACGATCGACCGATGACACTCACGTTGAACCGTCCGGAGCGCACGGCCGAACTCATCGAGACAGTGTCGCCGTCGCTACCGGACCGGCTCGTCGATCGGTTCGTCCGGACCGTCGACGAGCTCTTTGAGTGACCACCGCTTCGATAAGTCGACCATACGCACAGATCGGACGCGGGAACACGCATTCGAGGATCACACCAGATACCTCAAGTCCTCAGATCGACCACGATCGAGTATGGACCGACGAACGTTTTGTAAATCGACTGGAGCAATAGGTGCGACTATCGGTACCGCCGGTTGTCTCGGCGTACTCGGTGACAAAGGTGCTGAGGGAACTGTCCTCGGTCCCCCAGAACAGGACCTAAGCGAGGCCGTTCACCCGAGCTACGGCGATGAGATGCCACACTTCACCGTCCCGGACCCGATCACGAATGAAGAGATATCAATTAGTGAGTATGAAGGTGAGCGTGCCATCCTCTGGACGTCGTTCTACACGAACTGCCCGGACGGGGTGTGTCCCGCGCTCATCCTCCGGCTCCGTCGCGCACAGGAGGCTGCTACCGAAGGGGGGTACAGCGATGAGGCGGTATTTCTCGCGCAGACGTTCGACCCCGAGCGCGACACCGCCGAAACGCTCCGTGAGTACGCCGGCCAGCAAGGGGTGAACCTCGATGCGAACAATTGGCACTTCCTCCGCCCGGAAAGCTACGAACGAGGTCAGGAGCTGTTAGACGAGCATTTCGGGCTCAAGATTGAGAAGGCGTCAGCCGATCAGTACGAGAATCTTGAGTACCAATTCCCGCACTATGGGCTGATCCTCCTCGCAAATAAGCAGGGGATCGTTGAGCGTGCGTACCCGAGAGGACCGCAAACGGACATCGAACGACTCGTGAACGATGTCGAACAGGTCACCACCGAGTAAGCTACCGCGCCCTGAAGGGGGTGGCATTCAGCTTGGACTCCCGTTCTAACTGCTGAGAGCAGTAGACGAATACTCGCCGTTCACATTCAACATCCCGCTGTTCAAGCGCACGCCTACGGGTGCGCCTCCACGCCCAGACTTTTGCTGGTCGCGGAGGTACTTCAGACCGATATTCTTCGCTGCGTTGTAATCCGCGTGAACATCGTATCCACACTTCAGACAACCGAACTCGTCTTGACCGGTGTTGTGTGGACGATTATTCAACTACCTGTATCAACAATGCCCCTCTTATTTAATAACTCAGTCGCAATATATTGTTAAGAAGTATTAATTTATACCCCAAAATCAACAGCTAATTTGTTAAGTCTTCACCGGCTATCTTCTGATAATGACTGTCTCGGATGAAGGGACTGACCCGCCAAATGATCGGAATCCAGACGCACATAGCCACAGTGCTCACGACGCATCGGCTGAAAACGGTGTGAGTGACGGGAAGACCGATTCACCGCCTGAAGCCGGGGTCACGACGCTAAATGTCCCCGGTATGGACTGTCCCTCTTGCGTTGGGAAGATCGAGTCGAGCGTCGAGACACTCGATGGTATCGAGCAGATCGATACACAGGTAACGACTGGCACGCTGTCGGTTACACACGATCCCGGCCAAGCGGATTCGGACGCGATCAGGAACCGCGTCGAACGGGCCGGGTACGATGTCGAGGGTGCCGACATCACGACCGCGGAGTTCTCCGTTCCGGAGATGGACTGTGCGTCCTGTGCCGGGAAAGTCGAGAACGCACTCGATCGTCGAACGGGTATCACGGAGCGCGAGACCCAACCGATGACAGGAACGGTACGCGTCTCGTACGACCCCACCGCGATCGACGAGGGAG
Source organism: Halorubrum sp. AJ67 (assembly GCF_000513435.1). Taxonomy (NCBI): domain Archaea; kingdom Methanobacteriati; phylum Methanobacteriota; class Halobacteria; order Halobacteriales; family Haloferacaceae; genus Halorubrum; species Halorubrum sp. AJ67. The sequence continues at coordinate 101,353 of NZ_CBVY010000003.1, forward strand.
GGATCGTCGACGCAATCGAAAGTGCTGGATACAGCGTGAACGACTGGGACGAGAGTGCGACTGACGGAGCGGATACTGAGGAAACGGACAGTATCTGGACGAGTCCGAGAGCGATCAAGACGTGGGTCAGCGGCGTCTTCGTGGCAGTCGGCCTCGTGTTCGAGTTCCTCGTTCCCGGACAGAACGCGGCCGTGGCGTCGGTACTCGGTGCCGAACTGACGATCGCGGACGGGGCGTTCCTCGTCGCGGTGGCGATCGCCGGTCAAGAGATATTCCGCGACGGCTACTACTCGACGCGGAACCTGAACCTCGATATCGACTTCCTGATGTCCGTCGCGATTCTCGGTGCGCTCGTCGCGAGCTTCGTATTCGGTGAGGCGCTGTACTTCGAAGCCGCGACGCTCGCGTTCCTGTTCAGCGTCTCCGAACTCCTCGAAGCCTACTCGATGGACCGTGCGCGGAACTCCCTGCGGGAGCTGATGGATCTCTCGCCCGACGAGGCACGCGTCAAACGGGACGGTACGGAGTCGACCGTCCCGGTCGAAGATGTCGCGATCGGCGACGTGGTCGTCGTCCGCCCGGGCGAGAAGATTCCGATGGACGGTGAGGTCGTCGACGGCGAAAGTGCGGTCAACCAAGCGCCGATCACCGGCGAGAGCGTCCCGGTTGACAAGACGCTCGGCGACGACGTGTACGCCGGGTCGATAAACGAGGAGGGGTACCTCGAGATCGAAGTGACGGCGACCGCGGGTGACAACACGCTGTCACGGATCGTCGAGATGGTCGAGGACGCGCAGTCGAACAAGACCGATCGGGAGCAGTTCGTCGAGCGGTTCTCCACGTACTACACCCCTGTCGTCGTCGCGTTCGCGGTCCTGACGACGGTCGCGAGTCCGTCCGTTCTCGGCGTGACCTGGCCGACCGCGGTCGTGTACGGGCTGACGCTGCTCGTGTTGGCGTGTCCATGTGCGTTCGTCATCTCGACGCCTGTCTCGGTTGTTTCCGGGATCACGAGCGCGGCGAAAAACGGCGTGCTAATCAAGGGCGGGTCACACCTGGAAGCGATGGGAGGTGTGGACGCCATCGCCCTCGACAAGACGGGGACGCTCACAAAAGGAGAACTCACGGTGACGGACGTCGTCCCGCTCAACGACAACACCGAAGACGACGTGCTTCGTTGCGCTCGCGGTCTCGAATCACGCAGCGAACACCCGATCGGCGAGGCGATCGTCGAACGGGCGACAGAGCGCTCGGTCCCGGACCGCGAGGTCGACGAGTTCGAGAGCATCACCGGCAAGGGAGTCCGCGCCGACCTCGACGGCCGGACCCACTACGCGGGCAAGCCGGGCTTCTTCGAGGAGCTCGGCTTCGATCTCACGCACGTCCACGCGGCGACGGACGGCGGCGTCGTCACGCAGAAAACGCGGCAGCTGTGCGAGAAGAACCGCTGTCTCGACCTACTCGACACCGTCGTCCCGGAGCTACAGGCGGAGGGGAAGACGGTGGTGCTGGTCGGCACCGAGAAAGAACTAGAGGGCGTCATCGCCGTCGCCGACGAGGTCAGACCCGAAGCGCGGGCGACGGTCGAGCGGCTCCACGACCTCGGTGTCAAGCACGTCGTGATGCTCACGGGCGACAACGAACGCACGGCAGGAGCTATCGCCCAGCGCGTCGGCGTCGACGACTACCGCGCCGAACTTCTTCCGGACGAGAAGGTGGCTGCGGTCGAGGCGGTCGCCGAGGAGTACGGCGACGTCGCGATGATCGGCGACGGCGTCAACGATGCGCCGGCGCTCGCGACCGCGACCGTCGGCGTTGCGATGGGTGCCGCGGGGACGGACACGGCCTTAGAGACCGCTGACATCGCGCTGATGGGTGATGACCTCTCGCGGCTCCCCTACCTGTACGAACTGTCGCACGACGCCAACGGCGTCATCCGACAGAACATCTTCGCGAGTCTCGGTGTGAAGGCGGCGCTCGCGGTCGGCGTCCCCTTCGGGCTCGTCCCGATCTGGCTCGCGGTGCTGGCGGGCGACGCTGGGATGACGACCGCCGTCACCGGGAACGCGATGCGGCTCTCACGGATCGCACCGACGGAACTCACGGACGGTATCGGCGGTTCATGAGCGACGGCGGTCGTACCGACGAATGCGACATCTGTCGGCAACCGATTGCTGGCGGCTCCGTCTCGGGGGACTCAGACGGAGCGTTCTGTAGTACTGGGTGTCGGGACATCGACCGAGCGCTCGGTCGCGCTGACACACCAGACCGATCCCCTACGGGAGCGGCTCCGGAACGATCGCACTCGGACGCCGTCACGCGGACGTTCTTCCGAATTGACGGGATGTACTCGTCGACGTGTGAAGCGTATCTCGAACACATTGCTGATACGCAGTCCGGAGTGGTCGCCGCAGAGGCGAGTTACGTCACTGAGACGATTCGCGTGGATCACGACGCGGACACGGTGTCGGTAGACGACCTCCGCGACGCGTTGAGCAGGACCGGCTACACCGCGTTTCTTCGATCCGAGGCGAACGCTGACGGCGACGCGAGCGGCACGCGTCGATCGCGGGAAGCGGACGGCATCCGGAAACGTCGGAGCGACGAGGTCCTCGGGCTCCGGTACGCGGCCGGGATCGTGTTCGGTGCGTTCCTGATGGTCCCGTACGTGGCCATTATGTACCCAACCCACCTCGCGCCGTACGTCGACGCCACGTTCCTCGACGGGTTCGAAGGCGCGTTCCAGCTGAGCGGGAGCAGCGGCTTCCTGTTCTTGCGTATCTACTTCGTGTTAACCGTAATCGTGCTGTTTTTCACCGGCATGCCGGTGTTACGCGGCGCGTACCTCAGTCTGAAGATGCGTCGCCCGACGACAGATCTTCTCGTCGCGATCACCGTCGTCAGCGCGTTCTGTTACGGTACAGGCGCGGTGCTTCTCGGGGACAACAACATCTTCTACGACCTGACGCTCGTCGTCGCGGCGGTCGTCTCCGGCGTCTCGTTTTACGAGACCTCGATCAAACAGCGGGCGCTCGAACGGCTTACGGAACTCACCGTCTCGCAGGTGGACAGCGCTCGGCGGCTCGACGGTGACGACGCGACGGAGGTGTCAGTCGATTCGCTGGCTCCCGGCGATCGGATCCTCGTCCGCGAGGGCGAACGCGTTCTCGTATAACTTCGTATAATGTATGCTATACGAAGTTATTACGTCCAGTCGTGGGAGGCAAGGCACACAGGGGATAGG
>NZ_CBVY010000003.1:104663-109592 GCF_000513435.1 Halorubrum sp. AJ67
GCGTTCCGGTCGACGGGACACTAGTCGGCGACGACTGTAGCATCAAGGAGGCGGTCGTCACCGGCGAGGCGCTCCCCGTCGCGAAGCGAACGGGCGACGAGATCGTCGGCGGCGCAGTTGTCACCGACGGCGCGGCGATCGTCGAGGTCGGCGATCCGGTGACGAGCAGCGTCGACCGCATCACCGACTCCCTGTGGTCGATCCAGAGCGCCGATCACGGGATCCAGCGCCGCGCCGACGAACTCGCGTATCGCATCGTCGGCCTCGTCGCTGCCGTCGCGGCCGCGGTCGGCGTCTGGACCGTCGCCAGCGGCGAACCGCTGTCTGCGGGCGCTATGGGCGTGCTGCTCGCGCTGCTCGTCGCTAGCCCCTGGGCGCTCGGACTCGCGACACCGCTTTCGGTCGCCACGAGTATCCGCGACGCGATGAAGCGCGGCATCGTCGTGCTCGACGACACGATTTTCGAGCGGCTCCGCGATATCGACGTGGTCGTGTTCGACAAGACCGGGACGCTCACGACTGGCGAGATGGAGGTCATCGACGTCAACGCATCGGACGAGGCGCTCGCCGATGCGGCCGCGCTCGAACGGCGCGCCGCACATCCGGCTGCGGCCGCGATCGTCTCTGCGGTCAAGTCGAAGGCTGACAACGCGGAGGCGGCTCAAACCGACGGAGGCCGTATCGACGACACCGGAACGACGCCTGCTGGCCGCGACGTGCGCGACTTCCGGACGCACGCGACGGGCGTCTCCGGAACCGTCGATGGCCGCGACGTGCTCGTCGGAAACCTCGATCTGTTCGCCGAACGAGGCTGGACGGTCACGTCCGAGATCCAAGAAAAAGCACGTGAAGCCCGTGGGTTCGGCCGGCTCCCGGTCGTGATCGGCCGCGACGGACGAGCGGACGGGATCGTCGTAGTCGGCGATAATCCCCGACAGGGATGGCTGGACACGGTCACCGCCCTCCACGAGCGCGGGATCGAGGTCGCCGTCCTCACGGGCGACGACGAGGAGGCGACGGACTTCTTCGCGGAACAGGACGCGGTCTCGTACGTGTTCGCGGACGTGCCGCCCGAGGGGAAGACGGAGGCGATCCGGCGGTTCCAGCGCGAGCGGCGCGTCGCGATGGTCGGTGACGGCACCAACGACGCGCCTGCCTTAGCACAGGCCGCTCTCGGGATTTCGTTGGGAAGCGGGACGGCGCTTGCCGCGGACGCCGCCGACATCGCGATCGTCGACGACGACCTCTCGCTCGTCGAGACCACGTTCGAACTCGCGCGGGCGGCGCGGCGTCGCGTCCGGCAGAACGTCGGACTCGCCTTCGCGTACAACGCGATCGCGATCCCCGTCGCACTCGTCGGGCTGTTCAACCCCGTGACCGCGGCGATCGCGGTCGCTATCTGCGGCGGGCTCCTCGCCGTGAACTCGTCGCGAGACCTCTTCAGAGAGTGATGTCGGCTCAGGCCGGGTCGGACTCTCCGGAGACGGTCGGTCGCGTACTGCTACCGGCTCGTACCGCGTTCGTCGCGTAGACGAGACTCCCGGTGAACAGTACGATTCCGCCGACGAGGAACGCCGAGGCGAACGGCGACGACGGGTCGACGAAGAGCCAGTACAGCGGTGCGGCGACCGACGGTCCCGCGGCGAGGATCGCCACTTTCGCCACGAGCGGGCCGCAGCACCCGCACGCACACGCACCGATGACCGCGGTCGGTCCCGCGTTCCCTGAACCGTCGCTCCCTCCGCGACGCCCCAGCTTCGCCACTGGAATCCGATCAGCAGCGCGTTCAACCCGACCAGTAGACTCACGGTACCGACGAGGATAGCGACGCCGATCGACATGGCCGCGAACACGGGGACGTCCGGGAGGTACACTTCCAGCGTTTGCCACGTCACGCGGATAGACGACCGAGAGGATGTCGACGACGGTCTCCGGCGGCACATCCTCGTCCGGAAAAAACGAGAGGTAGTTCGACGCGGAGACGAAGAACAGCACCGCGACGATCGCGTGTCGGGCGTCCGTCCAGACGATGTATCCGATGAGGACGGGGAGACCATCGGTGGCTCCATGCGAGCCCGGAGCGCACTGTTGGGGAGTCGCTTGAAGGAAGCGCCGCCACACCGACATGGGCACCCTCTCGAACGACCGGTACAGCGTTGAGGGTGCGGGAAATGTCGTCCGCAAAGTTGTAACAACCCACGAACTCGGTCCATCTCGCTCGCCCAATCCACGATTTCGCGGTACGTCGCGTCCATGTGAACCCGCAAAAAGTGGAGCGTGACATGCTTCCAGCCGGGAAATCCGTGGCCAGTCGGATCACTGATCGCCGTTGGACTGGCGGCACAGCGCTTTTGAGCCAGCGACGCGGCTTGCTTAACGAAGCGGAACAGTAGGTTGGACACATTCGACTCTTCCGCTTCGCTACTGCCTTTACAGCGACCTATCCCGCCGCCTTCTGCGGATTCAACAGAGCAGACTCACTCACATCGAATGTCGAAAGTAGTTCGCGCAACTGCTTCGCCCGGCCACTGAGAGATTCGACGTTGTCACTGACCTGTGACATCGACGCCGGCTGCTGCTGAGCGGCGGCGGAGGCACTGTCGCTCTCGTTCGCCGTCTTCCGACCGATGTCCGACACTTCTTCGATCATCGTGACCACCTCCTCGATACTCGCCGCCTGATCGTCCGTCGTGTCGCTGATTTCACGGATATCGGTGTCGGTCTCTGCCGCGTCGTTGATCTCAGATGTTCGTTCTTTCGACGGCGAACGAAGGGGTTGCTTGTGAGACCGGACCGGTGTTACCGAACATAATCGGTCAGTTTCTCGAAAGCTGATATTCTTCGGTCCCCGTTTACTGCGACAGGACAACGTCCAAGTAGACCATGACCCGATCTTTCGGTGCCCCTGGAACCGGACTGTCCCGACGAGAATTCCTTACTGCGACCGGCGCGACTGGCCTTTCAGCATTGGCGGGCTGTTCATCGAAAGCAATTAACGCGCCGACAGCGGCCGCAGGCGGTCCGAACGAAGCACAGACTTCATCTGACCTTCCCTACACCAGTCCTCCGACGGTGGTCAACGTCGACGAGCAGGGAGGCTCCGTGACGATGGGGACGCAGCCGGCGCGACACGCCGTTCACCCGCTCGATTCGATGGGTGGCCCAGTTGAGTTCCCGCGCGTCTGGGCGTGGCAGGCCGACGACAACGATCCGAGCGTACCAGGTCCGATCCTCCGCACGACCGAAGGCAACGATATGGAAGTGACGCTCGACAACACGAACGGACGCCGGCCACACACCATCCACTTCCACGGTGTCACGAAGACCTGGAAGAACGACGGCGTTCCGACATCGACCGGCGTCCAAGTCCCCGCAGGCGAGAAACACACCTACGAGATTCCGGCGAACGTTCCGGGGACGCACTTGTACCACTGTCACTTCCAGACCCACCGCCATATCGATATGGGGATGTACGGAATCTTCCGAGTCGACCCCGAAGGCTACGAGCCGGCGGACCGGGAGTACTTCATGACGATCAAGGACTGGGACTCGCGAATCCCGAAGAAGTGGGCCGGTGAAGCGGACTTCACCTTCGACACGGCCTCGCGCAATCCGGACGTCTTCACCGTCAACGGGAAGAGTGCGCCCCGAACTCTCCACCCGGAACAGGGCTCGCCAATTATCGTCGATAAGGGCGATTTAGTCCGCATTCACCTCGTCAACGGTGGATACATGTCCCACCCGATGCACATCCACAACCACCGCTTCCAGCGCGTCGAAAAAGACGGTGGCATCGTCCCGGAAGCAGCCCGACACGACATCGACGTCACGAATATTGCCCCCGCAGAACGACACACGATCGAGTTCACAGCCGATGCCGACCCCGGTATCTATCTCATGCATTGTCACAAGGTCAACCACGTCATGAACGGGTCGTTCTATCCCGGCGGGATGCTTACCGGGATCGTGTACCGCTCCGTCATGGACTCCGATATCTTCAGCCAACTCATGGATTACGCCGGGTACGAACCGAACTAGCAAGACAAGAATCGTTCACAGAACAATCTGATCGAGCTCTCTTCGGAGCTTTTTCGTACACAAAATCCACCCTTCCGGTCACAAGCGGCTCTGAGAAGCTGCTCTATCTTCTGACGACACCTGTACCGCGTCGACTTTCGATACGATGTCAAGCGGTACGAGAACACCGCCGTACGCGCCGTTGAGAGCGTACTGGCTCCGGTCGGGTGGCACGAAGGTGAGATCCGACAGTGTCTCTCCAAGATGGCCGATACGACGATAGCATGGTTCACAGCGATACAAGGCCGGAAGCCCCCGACTTCAGTCGTGGGAGGAAGGCCGAAGGGGGACCAAAGCAACAGATTGATGACTTGTCCTCCGGAAAATAGTCGTAATCCCTGACAGCCAAATGTGTTGGCAGGGATGGGCTGTCCGTCAGCCAGCCCCGACATCGGGGGCACGCTTGGCCTACCGATAATTAAATTGGCACTGGCCGTGCGGTGCGAGGCTATCCAAGCCCACGACTTCAGTCGTGGGTAGCTGACAACTGGGTCAGTCTGAACCCGAATCGTCCTCTTTCAGTGTACGATCGCCCACGTGGCCCTCGAACGCCGTTTTTCAGTCCTCTCCGTCGAGTTCCGCGACGATTCGCGTTCGCACCGGCTCCACGTCGACCGGGGCCCACGCCTCCACGTCGTAGGTCACGTCGGCGAGCGTCTCCAGGCGGTCGGCGTCGCCGTCGCCTATCGCGTCGACCGCCTCCTCGCGGAGCCGGTCGAGGACCGCGTCCGCGAGCGCCTCGCGGTCGACCGCCCGGTCCGGGATATCGAGGATGTGCGGGAGGTCTTCGGCCCCCTCGGGGAGCGTCGGGAACGCGGCCGGGCCGACCGCGAGCGCGGTTCCGTCCGTGGC
>NZ_CBVY010000003.1:115483-117895 GCF_000513435.1 Halorubrum sp. AJ67
CCGACGACGCGCTCGGCGCAGCCGCAGCGGTAGTTCGCCGCGGTGTCGACGTGGTTCACCCCCGAGCGGAGCGCCAGTCCGATCGCCTCGCGCGAGGCCTCGTCGACGGCGGGCGTCGGTTCGCCGAGGTACGTCCCGATCCCGACGCTGGAGACGACGCCCGGGCCGAACCGCCGGAAGTACGTCCGCCCGAAGGCGTCGCCGAACCGGTTCCGGTACCCCCAGAGGGCCTCGCGAGTCGCCATGTCGACGGGTCGGTTCGGCCGGAATAAAAACCGCCCGCGTCCGGTTGCTGCTCGCGTCACGTCGGCGACCGAGCGGGACCTCCGTGTCAGACGCTCGCACGACGCCGACGCAACGACTATACGGACTCCTCGTGTCACTCGTGGTAATGGACTCGCTCACGGACCATCTGGCGGACCTCGTCGCCGACGTGGACGCTACCCTGCTGTTCTCCCCGACGAGCTCCTTCTACGACCGGTTCGCGGACGACGGGGTCGAGGTCGTCGTCGTCGCGCCCGAGAACGACGTCGACGCCGAGACGTTCGTCGAACTCCCCCTCCCGTTCGACAACGTCAAAGACCGGATCCGGTTCGGCATCGAGGGCGCGATGGACGAGGGCCTCCTCTCGGAGGGCGACGAGGTCGCCTGCGTCGTCTCCGTCTTCGACGGCGGCTCGGACGCGGTGATCCGCGTCACCGTCGACGAGACGATCCACACCGGGATCTACGACCTGTTCGCCAACTCCCGGGCGGAGCCGAGCGTCATCCGCGACGTGTTCGAGGTCGCGATCGAACTCGGACAGAAGGGACAGAAGGGGAAGCCGGTGGGCGCGCTGTTCGTCGTCGGCGACGCGGGGAAGGTGATGAACAAGTCGCGGCCGCTGAGCTACAACCCCTTCGAGAAGTCGCACGTCCACGTCGGCGACCCCATCGTGAACGTAATGTTAAAGGAGTTCTCGCGGCTGGACGGCGCGTTCGTCGTCTCCGACTCCGGGAAGATCGTCTCGGCGTACCGCTACCTCGAACCCGCCGCCGAGGGCGTCGACATCCCGAAGGGACTTGGCGCGCGCCACATGTCCGGCGCGGCGATCACCCGCGACACCAACTCGACGTCGATCGTGCTCTCCGAGTCGGACGGTCTCGTCCGGGCGTTCAAGGCGGGCGAACTCGTCCTGGAGATCGATCCGGAGGAGTACTGACCGATGCCCCCGGCCCAGTTCGCCGTGCCCGAGTTCCTCCTCGCCGTCCCGTACCGGATCTGGCTGGCGCTCGCCGTGCTCGCGCTCGGGCTCGTGTTGGCGTACCTCACCGGGGTGATCAACCGCCGGCTGCTCGAACGCGCGGGCGTCCCGGAGGTCATCGAGGGGACGGCCTTCGAGCGGACGGCCCGCGAGTTCGACACCTCGACGGTGCGGATCGTCGCGAAGCTGTCGAGCTACTTCATCCTCGCCGTCTCCGTCATCGTCGCGCTCACGGTCGCGGACGTGAACTACCTCGAACAGTTCTGGTCCGGCGTCGCCGCCTTCCTCCCGCGGGTGTTCGTGGCGATTCTCGTGTTCATCGTCGGCGTCGTCGTCGGCGACAAGGTGGAGCTGCTCGTCGCCGAGCGGCTCCGGGGGATCAAGCTCCCCGAACTCGGCGTTCTCCCCTCGATCGCGAAGTACAGCGTGGTGTACGTCGCCGCGCTCATCGCGCTCGGACAGGTCGGCGTCCAGACGCTCGCGCTCATCGTGTTGCTCGCGGCGTACGCGTTCGCGCTCGTGCTGTTCGCCGCCCTCGCGACGAAGGACCTTGTCGCCTCGGCCGCGGCCGGCGTCTTCCTCCTCCTCCGACAGCCGTACGGCATCGGCGACGAGGTGCGGGTCGCCGGCGAGCGCGGCGTCGTTCAGGAGGTCGACCTGTTCGTCACGCACATCGAGACCGGCGGCGAAGAACACGTCATTCCGAACCACGCCGTGTTTCGCGACGGTATTGTGCTGATCCGGGAGTAGAACCGCCGAAGCCGTCGTCCACACCGATGCCCGTTCCACCGACAGCCGTTCCCACCGCGTGAAAGTCGTTGACACCATATAACACGGTGCGGCGGCAACGTCGAGACATGACCCCCGATACCGCGAGCGTCGCCTGCGACGGTTGGGACGAGAGCGAGTGCGAGGGGACGCCGCACTGTCCCCCGCGCTGTCCGCGCTTCGTCGACAAGCAGGGGGCGCGCTGGACGGTCCGACCGGCGGTCGACGCGGACGAACCCCGCCTCGTCGAGATGTACGAGCGGTTCGACCGGGGCGACCGCGCGCAGGGGCTTCCGCCCGTGAGCCGGCGGCGTCGCGTCGAGTGGGTCCGGTCGATGCTGGCCGAGGGGGAACAACGTCGTCGCGGGAGCGGGGACGGCGCGGTGTTCGGGGCACGCGAT
>NZ_CBVY010000003.1:120824-121424 GCF_000513435.1 Halorubrum sp. AJ67
CCCTGTCCGATGCTCGCGCTCGTCACGACGGAGAGCCCGGCCTCGTGAGCGAACTCGAGCGTCGAGACGGGGCTCTCGACGTCGGAGTCCGGCGGCGCGGGCTGATTCCGGCGGGTGAACGCGTCCGCCATCGCGACGTTGAAGGGCAGCTGGATCGCCTCGAACCCGTGGTCGTCGTCGGAGCCGACCGCCTCGCCGGCGCGCTCGGCCCGCGAGAGGACCTCCGCGAGCGAGAGATACGCGTCGTCGCCCTCGGGCACGCGGAACGCGTCCCACGTCGCGACCCCGTAGGCCCCGATATCGACCGCGGCGCGCCGGCGTTCGAGGGTATCGAAGGCGGCTTCGAGCCGGTCGTACACGTCCTCGCGCGACCGGACGGCGAGCTGCGTCTCCGGGTTGTGGACGTAGTAGCAGTCGACGGAGTCGAGGTCGAGGCGGTCGAGCGAGCGGTCGAGCGACCACTCTAAGAACTCGGGCGTCATCGCGTGCGCGCCGTTCGCGAGGTCGTCGGAGTCGACGATCCCGGGGTCGACGAACCGCTCGCGGACGTACGCGCTCGGGTCGGGCGGGCGCTCGCCGTCGAACGGGAGGAAGCCCCCC
>NZ_CBVY010000003.1:127419-132579 GCF_000513435.1 Halorubrum sp. AJ67
CTCGCGTGGCGAGAGTTCTACACGCAGGTCCTCTTCCACAACCCCGAGGTGGTGACGGAGAACTTCAAGGCGTACGAGGAGGGGATCGCGTGGCGCGACGACCCCGAGGAGATCGCGGCGTGGAAGCGCGGCGAGACGGGCTATCCGATCGTCGACGCCGGCATGCGACAGCTCCGCGAGGAGGCGTTCATGCACAACCGCGTGCGGATGATCGTGGCCTCCTTCCTCACGAAGGACCTCCTCGCCGACTGGCGGCACGGGTACGAACACTTCCGCGATCGGCTGGCGGACCACGACACCGCCAACGACAACGGCGGGTGGCAGTGGGCGGCCTCGACGGGAACCGACGCGCAGCCCTACTTCCGCATCTTCAACCCGATGACGCAGGGAGAGCGCTACGATCCCGACGCGGAGTACATCAAGGCGTACGTCCCCGAGCTTCGGGAGGTAGAGGCCGACCTGATCCACGAGTGGCACGAACTGTCGCCGACCCAGCGCGCGAACGCCGCGCCCGACTACCCGGCACCGATCGTCGACCACTCTGAGCGCCGCGAGGAGGCCCTCGCGATGTACAAGCGGGCGCGCGGCGAGGACCCGGAGGAGTAGCGAGTTCGAGGGAACCGGCCTCGCGTCGGTCGCTCACTCGGTCGCCCGCGCCTCGGCGACCGCGTCGACCAGCTCGTTCACCGGAAACGCGCCGTCGTAATCGAAGGACGCGAATATCGCGTCGTACCGGTCGGCGGGGAACAGGAAGACGATCACGTCGTCGAAAAACAGGGTCTGTGCGTTGTACCGGCTCTCGCCGATGAGCTCCTTGAAGTCGTCGCCGGTGATCTGGTTCGACATCACCAGCTGGTACGCCTCGTCGAGGTCGCGGTCCGAGTAGACGCCCTCCACGTCCTCGCGCACGTGTTCGACCTCGAACGAGACGCTCCGCAGGTCCGCGACGACGCGGGGGGTGGGCCCGTCGAACGCCAAGACGGCCTCGGAGATGGGTGACATACCGACGTTGTTTTCACGCCTGTCTTGATAAGTAGACCGTCCCGCCGCGGCGGTAGCGCGCTCTGACGCCCCGCTCCGGCCGGAACCGCGCGTCGCGCCCTCAGAACAGCGCGTCGCTCTCGTCGAGGACGCGCGCGGGACCGCCGACCTCCCAGACGTCGGTGTCGATGCCGACCTCCGCGATCCGGGACTCGACCTCGTCGACGTGGTCCGCGAGCGTGTTGACGTACACCGAGGCTCCGGTGTCCGTCGAGAAGTAGACGGGGACGCCCGACTCCCGGAGCTCGCGGACCGCGTTGAACACGGCAATCGTCTCCGGCTGCCAGTACACCCAGCCCGACGGGCCGGTCATCGTCGTGGCGGTCAAAGACAGCGAGTCGTGTTCGGCCGTCTCGAAGATCCGATCGAACTCTCCCTCGCGGAGCGCGTCGGTCATCTCGACCAGCTGGTCTTGGACGTGGGCGGTCCGCGCCTGCATCATGTGGCTCGCGGCCGCCTCGCGGTGCGCTTCCTCCGTCTCCTTGTACGCGGGGACGTGCGCGGCGACGATCCGGAGGTCCTCCTCGGGGTCGAAGCCGTCCCCGCTCACGCCCACGTCGAGTCGGTGAGACCGGCAGTCCTCGTCGTTGAGTCCGGCGTCGAGCCGCGAGTACGCGCCGGTGACTGCGCGGGCCGCCGAGGAAGAGCCGCGGCGGGCGATAGTCGAGACCTCCGGGAGCGACCGGTCGAGTCCGGCGGCCTCGACGAGAGCGAGCGCGGCGGCCGCAAATCCGGACGACGAGGAGCCGAAGCCGATGTTCGACGGGAAGGAGTTCTCGCTTTCCAGCCGCACGGCGGCGTCGACGCCGGCCAGATCGCGGACGTGGTCGACGACCATGTCGATGCGCTCGGCCGCCCGGCCCCCCACCTCCTCGTCTCCGATGACGTAGACGTCCTCGCTCGCGTCGGGCTGCCACTCGACGGTGGTCGTCGTCGCGGTCGGCGCGGTACAGAGGCTGATGCTGTCGTGGTACGGGAGCCGCAGTTCCTCGTCGCGCATCCCGTGGTACTTGACGAGCCCCTGGATCGGGTGGGCTCGCGCGGTGGCCTTGCCGGTCATGTCTCGGGAAGCGTCCGGCGGGGGATTAGTCGTTGCGATGGGCGGGAGACGGGAGGGACTCCCGCTTCGAACGCTCAGTACGTCTCGACGTCGAGACGTTTTCGTCAGTCCCGAGAGCGCGACCGGCCGTCCTCGACGAGAGATTCCAGTTCGTCCGCCTCCTCTTCGGAGAGAATCCCGGCGACCTCCGTCCACGATCGCTCGCCCGCGATCCGCTTGACGATGTCCGAAAACGACTCTCCCTCTCGCTTGTGGGACTTGAGTCGCTCGTACGCCTCCTCGTCGAGCGAGATCGTTTTCGTCGACATCACAGCACACAGTCGTATGCGTATATTTATAAATGTCTGCCAGCGGGGCAACATCGTAGGGGAGACCGACCTCAGTCCCCGCTCACGCTCCGCGTTCCGTCGATTCCCGAAGCAGTAGATAGATTACGACTACCAAGAGCATCACGTCCAGTCCCGCGATCACCGCGAGTGGCGTGCCGAACCCCCACTGCCACGCCCACTCGCTGCCTCGGTCCTTCGCGTCTTCATAAATTCACCCGCCGAGCGTCGCCCAGAGGACAAGCAGCGCCGCCAATAGGAGCAGTTCGTCGCGGGCGACGGTGACGCCCGGCGGGAATTAATACGTCGGTATCTGTGCGACGGAGGGCACGGAGAGCATCGACGAGCGCGTCTTCACGCGCCGTTTATAAAAAACCGGAACCGGTGGGTCGCCGTCGTTCGCGTGTGTTTCTCGCCTTCCGTCCCCGCGACGGCGACGCGATCGAGGGGAACCCTTTTTGCCCGGTCGGCGGGTACTCCGCGCCATGACCGAGTACACCGTCGAGTTCGTCGGCACCGGCGAGACGATCGAGGTGGCCGACACGGAGACGATCCTCAGCGCCTGCTTCGACGAGGGGATCGCCCAGGAGTACTCCTGTCGCGTCGGCATGTGTCTCGCCTGTTCCGCGGAGATAATCGACGGCGAGGTGACCCAGCCGGCCGCCCGCGGTCTCAGCGACGAGGAGGCGGAGAAGTACGCGCTCACCTGTATGGCCCGCCCGCAGTCGGATCTTACGCTCGACCGCGGGAAGTACCCGCCGAGCATCGAGAACGACGCCGCGACCCCCGCCGAGGACGGCGACGGCGCAGCCGCGGACGACGACTGAAGAACTGATCGGTCCGTTCCGTTCCAGCTAGAACCCCCTCCGTCAGTCGACGCCACGCGAGACGCGGCGGGCGTCAGTCGAGTTCGGCCTCCAGCGCCGGGTGGCGGTTCGTCGTGGGAACCCGAGAGTCGACGAGTTGTTGGCACGCGTCCACAAACTCGTCGTCGTCGACCTCGCCACAGAGGACGTGGGTGTCCGCTTCGGCGGTGACGTACACGTCGATCACGTCGCGGTCCGAGCGCGACAGGAGGTCGTAGGCGGTGTTCCACCCGCCGAGCACGAACACGGACAGGAAGGCCGCGAGCCCGATTTCGCGCGGGCTCTCGACGCGTCCCTGATAGACGAGAAGAACCGTCCCGACGGTGAGGACGAGCGAGAGGACGAGGAAGAACAGTCCGAGGAACGTGTGGCGGCGAAGGCCGTCGTTCCGGTCGAATTCGACGCCGTTCACGTCGCCGACGGGAACCGACACCGCGGCGGTCTCACCGGCCCGCATGTACGTGAGCTCCCCGTCGGACGCGGCGAACACCGTCGTGTTCTCGGCGTCGACGACGTACTCGTCGACGTGCGCGTCCGTTTCGAAATCCAGTGTGGGCATCGGGTCTCGTGAGAACACCTCTCAGTCTCCATATACGTACCTTTCGTTACCTGTCCGGCTTCCGGAGGCCTTTCACTCGTGGGATTCCGCCGTCGCGTCCGCTTACATCGCGACTGCGACGACGTTGAACAGGACGAGCGAGCCGACGGGCGCACCGAGAGCGCTCGCGACGGCCCACCGGGGGTGTTCGCGACGGAGCCGCCCGGCGAGACCGTAGGGCACGCCCAGTCCGACCGTAAGCGCGAGGAACATCGCGACGTCCCTGACGAATTCGGCGGCAGCACCCGGATAGCCGCCGGGCGTCCCCATCGTCGCGAAGAACCCGACGAAGGTCGCGACGGAGACGCTGATCGCCCCCCAGACGGCCAAAAGAGCGAGTTCCCACCAGACGACCGATCGACCCAGTCCGACGTACGCGACCAGCGAGATCGCGAGCGGGAGGATGAAGACGGCGAAAAGCTCGACGTTCGCGCTCCGAAACGAGGTCCCCGGAACGTTCTCGAAGGCGAGGAGGACGACTCCGAGAACGAGCAGTCCCAGCAGGATACCCGACACCGTCCGACTACCGAGCGTTCGCGTGGAGGGGCTCATGCGCGGACTTCGCTGTCGAGAGGATATATACTTTCTTGCGAACCGTTCGATGCGGGTCGAAACGGTGGCCCCGCCCCCCCGCTCAGTACGGCACCGCGTACAGCGCGATCGCGAGGAACGGGATCAACGCGATCAGCATGGCGATTGCGTAGCCGAACATCTCGCGCGCCTTGACGTTCGTGATCGCGAGCAGCGGCAGCGCCCAGAAGGGGTTCAGCAGGTTCGTGTGCGCGTCGCCGACCGCGTACGCGATGGTGGCCTGCCCGTAGGGGACGCCGAGCCCCTCGGCGGCCTGAAGCACCGACGGGCCGACGACGAGCCACTCGCCGCCGCCGGAGGGGACGAACAGGTTGGCGACGGAGCCGACGATCCACGCGATCACGGGGTACGTCGCCGCCGTCGACACGTCGAGTAACCCCTCGGCGAGCAAAAGCGCCAGCCCGGAGTCGGCCATGATCCCCTGGATGCCGGCGAAGAAGGGGAAGAGTAGGACGATGCCCGCCGCCGCGCCGGCCGCCTCGTTGAACCGGTCGCGGTAGTACGCCGGGCGCTGGTAGATCAGCAGGCCCGCGAAGAGGAACCCGAAGTTGACGGCGTTCAGCGTGAACGCGCCGAGGCCCTGCCCGGCGAACTGGACCGCGAGGATGGCGACGCCAGAGAGCGCGACCAGCCCGCCGATGATCCGGCTGTTGTTCATCCGCTCGGCGGGGACGTCGT
>NZ_CBVY010000003.1:133288-136980 GCF_000513435.1 Halorubrum sp. AJ67
GGTTCCGCCGTCGGTGGCCGCGTCGTCCGCCGCGCGCCCCCCATCGTTGTCGAATCAAACAGCTCCGCCTCGTCGACGTACTCCGTGATCCCCTTCCGCGCGGCCTCCCGAGGGGGCGGAGGACGTACAGCACGGCGCTCGCGAAGACGATGGAGAGCGCGGTGAGCGTGAGCGCGTACGGGTGGAAGATGGTCTCGGCGGCCGGCACCGTCGACGTGAGGAACTCGAAGCCGGTTCCCTCGCCGATGTTGTTCGCGTCGGTCAGCTGGAGCGGCGCGGACCCGGAGATGCCCCAGTGCCACGTCAGGCCGAGTCCCATGTACCCGGCGACCGCGAGCAGCGGATAGTGGACGTCGATCCCCTTGCGGTGCGCGACCTTCCCCATCTCGCGGGCGAAGATGGCCCCCATGATGAGGCTGAAGCCCCAGTGGACCCACGCCAGCGACATCGAGATGAACCCGACGAACGCGGCCGCCTGCGCGCCGGAGTTCGGTATCTCGGCGAGCCGCTGGAGGATCGCGTTCACCCGCGGGTGGTACGCGATGACGAACCCGGTCATCAGGATGAGCACCATCTGCATCGAGAAGCCGAGGAACGCCCAGAACCCGCCGTACCAGAACTCCAACAGTTCCACCGGTCCCGAGTCGGTGGCCAGCAGTCCGGCCCCGTAGACGATATACGTCAATAGAATGGCGAAGACGAACGGACTCGGCATCCACCGTTCGACGATCTCCGATATTCGGAACCCGACACGTTCGATGACTCCGGCCCCGCTACTCGCTGCCATACGCTCCGTATCCAGTATCCTACAGCATAAATAATGGGATACGGTCGTAACGGCTGACAGGTCGCCGGCGGTGCCGACGGCGGAGGCCAGCGGGGCGTCCTCACTCGACCCGCTCGAACCGGTGTCGGACCACGTCCGCGTCGTCGTCCCAGTCGAAGCTCCCGCCGTGCGCCTTGACCATTCGCTCCTTGTACGCCGAAAGCGACGGCGACCCCTCGCGTTTCGCGTCCGCGTCCGTCATGTCGCCGAGCGTGCGCTCGGTCACCTCGGTCAGTTCGAAGGCGACGCCGTCGATCTCGAAGGTGTCGCCCTCGTCGCCGTACCGGTTCCCGCGGTGGAGCTGCGTCACCTCGCCGTCGAGGGCCGCCTGCTTCACGCGGTCGTTCGGCAGCAGGTCGGCCGGATCGTTTTCGGACATGACCGTCCGTTTGTGCCGCGAACGCTTAGGCGCGACGGCGAGCGCGGACTCGGACCGGGGCCGCGACCACCCGAATTACGGATCTCGAAACCGCCGCCTCGGCGGTGTTCACGTCCGTGAATATCGGTTTCGCGTTCCGAGCCGAGGGATTCAAGATACTGCCGATGCCCTTCTCGGATGATGCGACAGGACCACCTCATCACCGCGACCCAGCTCTCGCGGGATGACATCGAGACCGTACTCGACCGGGCCCGAGCGGTCGCCGACGACCCGGCCGCCTACGCGGACCGGCACGCGGGCCGCGTGCTCGCGCTCTGCTTTTTCGAGCCGAGCACGCGCACCCGAATGAGCTTCGACAGCGCGGCCAAGCGCCTCGGGATGAACACCATCGACATGGGCGACGTCGACTCCTCGTCGGTCTCGAAGGGCGAGTCGCTGTCTGACACCGTCCGCGTCATCGAGGGGTACGCGGACGCCATCGTCCTCCGGCACCCCAGCGAGGGCGCGGCGACGCTGGCCGGCGAGCGCGTCGACGTCCCCGTGGTCAACGCGGGCGACGGCGCGGGCCAACACCCCTCCCAGACGCTCCTCGATCTCCACACCATCCGCGAGGACCACGGGCTCGACGACCTCACGATCGGGATCATGGGCGACCTGAAGTACGGGCGGACGGTCCACTCGCTGGCCGCCGCGCTGACGAACTTCGACGTCAACCAACACTTCATCAGCCCCGAGTCGCTGCGGCTCCCGCGGTCGGTCCGGTTCGACCTCCACGAGACGGGCGCGCAGGTCCGCGAACACGAGGAACTCGAACCCGTCCTCGACGAACTCGACGTGCTGTACGTCACCCGGATCCAGAAGGAACGGTTCCCGGACGAAAACGAGTACCACCGTGTCGCGGGCGAGTATCAGATCGACGCCGACACCCTCGCGGACGCGCCCGACGACCTCACCGTGATGCACCCGCTCCCCCGCGTCGACGAGATCGCGCCCGACGTCGACGAGACCGACCACGCGCGCTACTTCCAGCAGGCGCACAACGGGGTCCCGGTGCGGATGGCGCTGCTCGACACTCTCATGGAGAACGCCGAGGCCGCCGAAGGCACGGAGGTGGACCGATGAGCGAACACGAGCTCCGCGTCTCGAAGATCCGCGACGGGACCGTCATCGACCACGTCGAGGGCGGGCAGGCGCTGAACGTGCTCGCGATCTTGGGCATCGACGGCTCCGAGGGGTTCGGCGTCTCCGTCGGGATGAACGTCCCCTCCGACCGCCTCGGGCGCAAGGACATCGTGAAAGTCGAGGACCGAGAGCTGTCGCAGTCGGAAGTCGACGTCCTGTCGCTCATCGCGCCCGAGGCGACGATCAACATCGTCCGCGACTTCGAGGTCGTCGAGAAGAACCGCGTCACCCGCCCGGACAGCGTGACGGGCGTGCTCTCCTGTCCGAACCGCAACTGCATCACCAACGCCGACGAACCGATCGAGACCCGGTTCGATGTCGTCGCCGACGGCGTGCGCTGCGACTACTGCGCGACGATCCTGCGCGCGGACATCGCCGACCACATCGACGTCTGAGACGATCCTCTCTCACTACGCGACGCCTCGCGCTCTCCGCGACCGTCTCGCACTCCGGTAGATTTTAGCGCCCGCCGCCCGACGTGGGAGACATGAGCAAGAAAGCCAAGCTCGTCCTCGTGCTGTCGCTCGTCGCGCTCGCGTACTTCCTCTTCGCCGGCGACAAGCAGCCGGTCGAAGTCGAGTAACCGCGCCGCTCCCTCCGAGAGCCGCATCGCGCGCTGACCCGCATCGTCCGCCGAACCACTGACGCCGGCTCGTATCGCGCGCCGACGCCGCGATACCGTCCGTTTTTACCGACCTGTCCCGTAGCCGGCTCCATGTACGGGGTCGTCACGCGCAACGCCGACGAGGTCGACATGGAGCCGTTCGACCTCGGCTTCTACGAGGTCAAAGACGTCACGGGCCGCGCGGCCGAGCCGCTGCCGAACGCCGTGAACATGGTGTCGTGTTTCGGCGACAACGCCGCCGCGAGCGAGAACGAGGACCTCGTTCCGGTCGACGAGCGCGGCGAGCCGGCGACCCGCGACCGCGAGTACTTCGACTGGGCGTACATCTGCCCGACCCACCCGGAGT
This sequence comes from Halorubrum sp. AJ67, assembly GCF_000513435.1. NCBI lineage: Archaea > Methanobacteriati > Methanobacteriota > Halobacteria > Halobacteriales > Haloferacaceae > Halorubrum > Halorubrum sp. AJ67. The sequence continues at coordinate 136,647 of NZ_CBVY010000003.1, forward strand.
ACCGCGATGGGCTGCTGGAGATCATCGCGGACTGCGCCGCCGCGAACGGCGACGTGCGCCTCGACGACGTGGGGTTCCCCCGCGAGGGGTTCTGTCACTGCGACCGCTGTGAGCGCCTGTTCGCCGAGAGCGACCGCGACGAGTTCGCCGACTGGCGTGCCGACGTCATCACCGAGTTCGTCGCCGAGGCGGCGGAGTTGGTCCCCGGTCGCCTGCTGCTCACGCTGTACCCCGATCCCTACCCGGACCACCTCTACGAGCGCGCCGGTCTCGACCTCGACCGGCTGGCCGACCACGTCGACGAGTTCGTCGTCCCGCTGTACGACACGGCGTA
>NZ_CBVY010000003.1:137122-143092 GCF_000513435.1 Halorubrum sp. AJ67
CGGGGGTTCCGGTCGCGGCTCGGCGGCGACTACGACCTCCACGGCGCGCCGCCGGAGACGCCGTTCTCGCTGGAGCTGTACGCCGTCGACGTCGACGTCGACGACCTGATCCACGCGACCGAGGTCGCGGAGACGTACGCGAAGGACGTGTTCTTCGGCTACGACGCGAACAACGCGGCGGCCGCGGTCCGTCGGAAGGACGCCGACTCGCGCGACGGCGAGGTCCACCGGCCGGACTGACGGGACGCCTCCGCCGGTCTCTCGCAGTCCCGTGAACGAGGGTTTATATACGGGCGCGGCCGACGCCTATTCGACCGGCCGCCGGCGTGCGACACAACCGGTCGTCTCGCGTTCGCGTGAGGCGGTCGCCTTTCAACGTCCGCGCCGTAGCGGCGGTCGCTCTACACTCGCGAGCCGCTGGCTCGCCGGAGAGCGACCGGGTTAGCGATAGGCCGGGTTAGCGATCGACCTCACCCATGATCGTATCGAGACTCCCCAGCGACGCGATCAGGTCCGGGATCGACTCGCCCTCGGCCATCTCGGGGAGCGCCTGAAGGTTTGAGAACGACGGGCCGCGGATCTTGAACCGCGCCGGCTTGTCCGTTCCGTCGGCGCGGACGTAGATGCCGAGTTCCCCTTTCGCGGCCTCGACGGCGCGGTAGACCTCGGTGTCGTCGTCCGGACGGACGGTGCGGGGGACGTTCGCCTGAACGGTGCGCTCGTCTTCCGGCCAGTCGTCGAGCAGGTCGACGCACTGTTCGATGATCGTCGCGGACTCCTCGACTTCGCGCATCCGGACGAGGAGCCGACTGTAGTTGTCGCAGCCGTCCTCGGTGACGACGTCCCAGTCGAGCTCGTCGTAGTACCCGTACGGGTCGTCGCGGCGCAGGTCGTAGTCGACCCCGGAGCCCCTGAGCACCGGGCCGGTCGTCCCGTACTCCTTCGCGACCGACGGCGGGAGCGTCCCGGTGTCGACCGTGCGGAGCTGTAGTATCTCGTTCCGCGTCAGCAGGTCGTGGTACTCCTCGATGCGACGCGGGAGGCCGTCGAGGTACTCGCGGATCCCGCGCAGGAACTCCTCTCTGGGTTCCGGGAAGTCCCACGCGACGCCCCCGAGCCGGAAGTAGTTGAACATCAGCCGTTGACCGGTCAGATCCTCCAGTAGGTCCTGAACCCGTTCGCGCTCCTGAATGGCGTACATGAACGTCGCGGTGAAGTCCCCGATCACGTCGAGGGCGTACGCGCCCATCGCCAGCATGTGCGAGAGGATCCGGCTCAGCTCGGCGGCCATCGTCCGGATCACCTGCGCGTACTCGGGCACCTCGATGTCCGCGAGGTCCTCGGCGACGCGCGCGTAGGCCCACTCGTTGAGCAGGCCGCCACCGCCCCAGTCCCACCGGTCGGGGTACGGCATGATCTGGTGGCGGTACGTGCCGGACTGGGCCATCTGCTCCTCGCAGCGGTGGATATATCCGATGTCCGGCTCGACGCCGACCACGGTCTCGCCGTCGAGGGTCACTTGGAGGTGGAGGACCCCGTGCGTGGCCGGGTGGTGCGGCCCGATGTTGAGCAGCATGGTGTCGCTCCCGGCCGACGCCGACGACCCCGGCTCGATCGGTTCGTTCTCGGACAGCGAGACGATCTGCGGCCGCTCTGCGTCGTACTCCGACGAGAGCGGGTGGCCCTGCCACGTCTCGGGAAGCAGTATCCGTCGGAGATCAGGGTGGTCGTCGTACTCGATCCCGACGAGGTCGTACGCCTCGCGCTCGTGCCAGTCCGCCGTGCGGAACACTGGTGCCGCGGACTCCGAGACCGGGTCGTCCGTGTCGGCGGGAACGACGACGCTGACCTCTCTGGTCGGATCGTCGTACGAGCGCAGGTGGTAGATCGACTCGTACCGGCCCTCGTACTCCTGTGCGGTGACGCAGGCGAGGTGGTCGTAGCCGCCCTCGTCTCGCAGCGTGGAGAGCACCTCCCGTACCGCGTCCGGTCGAATCCGGGCGGCCGGGGCGTTCAGATGCTCCTCGCGTCCCATCACTGACTCGCGGATCGGCGAGAACGGGTCCGTCGTTCCGTCGCCCTCGTCGGGGTCACACAGCAGCTCGGTCGACATACGCGGAGGGACGCGGCCGCGACTCCCGAGGCTTCTGCCGGCTCAGTACGGGCATTTATAACCACGCCGGCGTCACTGCGCGACGTGAAATACCTCCGGCTCGAACTCCGCTACCCGCCGGACCTCATGCATCCCATGCACCGGCTCGTCGACGAGTCCGACGCCGTGGAACGGGACGTCCTGCTACAGGGCACCATCCTCGACGAGACCGCCGACACGTTCCTGTTCTACGTCGAGGGGGACATCGACGTCTACACCGACGCGCTGCGGGCGGTCGACCGGATCCGGGAGTACGAGGTCACCCGGATCGACGACGACGGCTACTACGTCTTCCTCACGCAGCGGCGCGACGCGGTCGACGAAGCGATGTTCGATCCGCTCCAGCGGACCGGCATCGTCGTCGTCCCGCCGGTCGATTTCCGACCGAGCGGAATCGTGCGCCTGACGCTGATCGGGGAACGCGGACCGCTCGGAGACGCGCTCGCCGAGCTCCCGGACCGGATCGCGAGCGACGTCCTCCGGATCGGCGAGTACGACTGGCGACAGGACCTCTTCGATCCGGAGCTGACCGACCGCCAGTTCGACGCGCTCGCGGCCGCCGTCGAGACCGGATACTACGACTCCCCCCGATCGGGGACCGTCGAGGAGGTCGCCGACCGGATCGACGCCGCTCCGAGCACCGCGTCCGAACACCTCCGGAAGGCCGAGTCGGCGATGATGTCCGCGTTCATGGAGCTGCGCGACGTGGCTTGAGGCCCGGAGCCCGACGGTCCCGCGCTAGTGGACCGTCCGGTCGTCGCCCGTGTCGATTTCCTCCCGCGGCTCCGCGTTGCCGAACGTCGGCGTCGGTCCGTCGCCCGGAGCCGCCCAGTCGACCGCGTTCCGCAGCACCTGCCGAACGTCTTCGTCGTAGTAGATCGGGTACGTCTCGTGGCCCGGTCGGAAGTAGAACACCTTCCCGCTCCCGCGGCGGTAACAGCAGCCGGAGCGGAACGTCTCGCCGCCCTCGAACCAGGAGGTAAAGACGAGCGTGTCGGGGGCTGGCACGTCGAAGCGCTCGCCGTACATCTCGGTCTCGTCGAGTTCGATCGTCTCGCCGATTCCGTCCGCGATCGGGTGGCTCGGCTCGATCGTCCACAGCCGCTCGCGCTCGGCGGCCTCGCGCCACTTCAGCGAACAGCTGGTACCCATGAGCTTCTTGAATATCTTCGAGTAGTGCGCGGAGTGGAGGACGATAAGGCCCGTCCCGTCGAGAACGTGTTCGTGGACCCGGTCGGCGACCGCGTCGCGCACCTCGTCGTGGGCGGCGTGGCCCCACCAGACGAGCACGTCCGTGTCGTCGAGAACGGATTCGGAGAGCCCGTGGTCCGGCCCCTCGTCGAGGGTCGCGGTGCGGACCTCGTGGCCGCCCTCGCGGAGCGCCTCGGCGACGACGGCGTGGATCCCGTCGGGGTAGACGTCCGCGACGACGTCGCTCTCGCGCTCGTGTCGGTACTCGTTCCAGACCGTGACGCGTGCCATACGCCGCGTGGACGGCGGAGGGACTTGAGCGCTCGCCCCGCGTCGGGGTCGGCCGGAGGATCGCGGGTCGGCCGGAGGATCGCGGGTCGACCGGAGGATCGCGGGTCGACCGGAAGATAGTCGTCGGTCCCGTGAGAGGCCGAGGGTATGACAGGTCCCCGTCAACTGTACCGCCGCGCCGACGACTGGGCGCGCGGACTCTCCAGACTACGCTACGCGCTCCTCACGGGCGTCGTGGTGATCGCGTCGGTTCTCGCGGTCGGGGTCGTCCTCGACACGTCGACGACGGTCTACGCGGTCACGATGGGCGTCGTGATGACCGTTCTCTACTACGTTGGCGACGTGAACGCGGAGGACGACTGACCGCCGGAGACGGCTCCCCGCCGTCCGCTCAGGCGGTCGCTTCGACGTCCGCGAGCTGCCGCGCCAGGAACTTCGCGATGGAGACGTCTTCCTCCTCGACGAACCGCGCCAGCTCCTCGCCGTCCGCGTCCTCGACGACGACGGTCGGGATCAGCTCGATGTCGTACTCGTCGACGAACTCCCCCTCCTTGCCGTTCGGTCCCTTCACGACCGGGAACGCCTCGATGCGGTCGTCCGGGACGCCGGCGGCCGCGAGCGCGGCACCGAACGCGGGCAGCTGTCGCTGGCAGTCGCCGCACCAGTCGCCGCCCCACACCTTGAAGACGTAGTCGTCCGCGGTTAAGGCGTCGAGGACTGCTTCGTCGAACGCGTCCGCGTCGAGGTCGTCGGCGGGCGCGAGTGTTTCGAGCGTCATAGCTGGCTGTACGTCTCCGAGGCACGTAAACGGCGCGTCGGTGGCAAATCGGAGTCACGGTCGTCCGCGACGCGCACGGATACGAATCGCTGATCGACGCGACCGGGATCGCCGAAGCCTCAGTCGATCGGCTGTACATGAGTGTTTTCGCCGCGAACGACTCTGCGAGGGAGACCGCCGAAGCCCCAGCCGCTCGCTACGATGTAGTTGCTGCTGTGGACACGACCACCGAAGCCCCAGTCGCGAGGCGGTCAGACGCTCGCTGCGCTCCTCGTCACTCGCTTCGCTCGTTCCTGCGGTGCTTGGCGTCGCCTCTGGCCGCCTCGCGACTGCCCCTTCGAGTCCCACCCCGCACAGCACAGCCTCACGCCTCCCCAGCCTCGTCGGTCGCCTCCGCTTCGCTCCGGCGACCGACTCCCTCGCGGACTCCTCGCGGCCGCCGGGGGCGGCCGCTCAGAGGCGCGCCACCGCAGATGTTCGGTGTCGTGGTCGTCCCGGCTGACATCGATTGCCGCAGTCCGCGGGGCCTTTGGGTCGCGGCCGCGTTCGTTCGGGTAATGGACGACGACATCCTGTCGACGCTCGGCTCGCCGCTCGTGCGGGTCGACGCGCCCGCGGGGACCACGGTGGCCGCGAAAGTCGAGTCCCGCAACCCGGGCGGCTCGGCGAAGGACCGCCCCGCCCTGTACATGATCGAGGCGGCCGAGGAGGCGGGCGAGATCGAGCCGGGCGACCGCATCGTCGAGCCGACCTCGGGCAACACCGGCATCGGGCTGGCAATGGTCGGCGCGACGCGCGGCTACGACGTCACGCTCGTCATCCCGGAAGGGAAGTCGATCGAGCGCCGCCGGCTGATGAAGGCGTACGGCGCGACCGTCAAACTCGTCGACGGCGACATCTCGGACGCGAAAGACCGGGCCGACGAGATCGAGCGAGAGCCGAACACTATCCAACTCCGCCAGTTCGAGAACCCCGCCAACCCGCGCGCCCACTACGAGACGACGGGGCCCGAGATACTCGATCAGGTCGGCGACCGCACCGTCGACGCGCTCGTCGCCGGCGTCGGCACCGGCGGCACGCTCTCCGGCATCGGCCGTCGCCTGCGCGAGGCGTTCCCGGACGTCCGGATCGACGCGGTCGAGCCGTCGGACAACGCCGTCCTCTCCGGCGGCGAACCCGGCAACGACGGCTTTCAGGGGATGGGACCGGGGTTCGTCGCGCCGAACCTCGACGTCGACCTGATCGACGAGGTCCACACCGTCGACCTGGCGGACGCCGAGGTCGAGTGCCGCCGCCTCGCCCGCGAGGAGGGAATCTTAGTCGGCCAGTCGTCGGGGGCCTCGAACCTCGCCGCGAAGGACGTCGCGGCCGAACTGCGCGAGACCGGCGATTTCGCCGGCGAGGAACCCCTCGTCGTCACCGTCTTCTGGGACAGCGGCGAGCGCTACCTGACGGCGGGCACGTTCGACGGGTAACCCGGAAGCTCCCGAGATTCCGAAGATTCCGAGCGGGATCCCCAGCGACGCCCGTCGCCACCCGGGCGTTGATTAGCGTTCGG
>NZ_CBVY010000003.1:145458-150454 GCF_000513435.1 Halorubrum sp. AJ67
GGGCGCTCGGCCTCGCCGGGTTGGTCGCGCTCCCGGATCTCATCCGGCTCCCGCTCGCGGTCGGACTGCCGGCGGTCCCCGAACTTGCCGCGCTCGGAATCGTCGTGTTCCTCGCCGGACTCGGGTCCAGTTTCTTCTCGGCCATCGACCCCCGGTTCATGGACGCACTCGGCGACGCGGAGCGAGGAGCGGGGTTCGGCCTGATACGGACCGTCTACACGGTGATCGGGTCGGCGGGGTCAGTCGGCGTCGGACTCGTCGCGGACCTGTTCGGGTGGGGGCCCTCGTTCCTCGTCATCGCCGGTCTGGCCGGCGTCGCGTTCCTCGTCACCGCGGCGAACGCGGTCCTGAGCGAAGCGCGGTGACTCGACGCACCGCGCACGCGGCCGGAAGCGGAGGCCGGTGCGTGAGATCACCCGATCGACCCGAACCTTCGAGTCGCCCCGAGCCGAAGTGACTCCGTGTACGATTACCACGCCCACACGAACTACTCCGACGGGGCGTTCCTGCGGTGGATGGTCGAGGCCGCGGCCGACGCGGGACTCGACGGCATCGGCTTCGCCGACCACTGTAACGTCTCGCCGGAGCCGAACGCGGAGCGGCACAAGCGCGCGTTCGGGTTCAATCTGGACCTGACCTACGAGCGACGCCGCGAGGCGATCGAAGCGGTCCGCGAGAATGCCGCCGTCGAGGTGTACGACGCGGCGGAGATGGACTACGACCCCGATCACGAGACTCCCATCGCCGAGTTCCTCGACGACGCCGGCTTCGACTACGCCGTCGGCAGCGTCCACGACCTCGACGGCGCGAACGTCCACGTCCGGTCGCACTTCGCCGACAAGCCGGCGTCCGAGCGGCGGGCGCTCGTCGACCGGTACTTCGAGAAGCTCGTCGCGCTCGTCGAGTCGGAGCTGTTCGCGATCGCCGCGCACCCGGACCTGATCGAGCGCAACCCGCACCTCCGCGGGTTCGCGACCGAGGACCACTACGCCGCGGTCGTCGACGCGTTCCGGGACTCGCGGACCGTCCCGGAGGTCAACGCCGGCCGCCTGCTCGACGACTACGGCGAGTTCCATCCGGCACCCGCCTTCCTCGACCGGCTCGTCGACGCCGGCGTCGAGGTGACCGTCGGGACCGACAGCCACGAGCCGGACGAGATCGCGCCCCGGCTGCGAGAGATTGAGACGGAACTCGACCGCCGCGGCGTGGAGCCCGTCCGGCTCGACGGAATCGTCGCGGACGCGTGACGCAGTCGCGCGGGTCAGCAGATCTTACAAGCTCGAAAATGAGTTTTTCGTGCCCGGTTCTGCTCGTCTATCGAGTTTGACTTCGGCTACGCCTCGTCGAACACCGCCTGACTGCGTCAGGCGTGCTCGACGCCTCGTTTCACTCCTCGTCGAACAACGCGAATCGGAGATTCGCTTGCCTGACGAAGCTACGCTTCGTCGAACACCGATAGACTCGCTTCGCTCGTCTATCGAGTTTGACTTCGGCTTACGCCTCGTCGAACACCGCCTGACTGCGTCAGGCAGGCTCGACGCCTCGTTTCACTCCTCGTCGAACAACGTCTCGCCGTCGACCATGTGCTCCTCGACTGTGTCCATGTCGAGGGTGACGCCGAGTCCGGGCTTCTCCGGCACCTCGATGTAGCCGTCCTCGATGATGTCCTCCTCGACGAGGTCCTCCCACCAGCCCAGCTCGTAGGAGTGGTACTCGATCGCGAGCGAGTTCGGGATCGAGGTGCCGACGTGGGCCGCCGCCATCGTCGCGATCGGGGAGGCGACGTTGTGCATCGCGACCGGGACGTAGTACTGGTTCGCCACGTCCGCGATCTTGCGGGTCTCGCGCATCCCGCCGACCTTCGGCAGGTCGGGCGCGACGATGTCGACCGCTTGGTTCTCGATGAGGCGGCGAAGCTCGGTGACGCGGTAGCGGTTCTCGCCGACCGTGATCGGCGTCGTCGTGCTCTTCGTCACTTCCTCCTGAACTTCGAGGTTCTCCGGCGGGACGGGGTCTTCGAGCCACCACACGTCGTAGTCCTCGATGGCGTCCGCGAGGCGCTTCGCGGAGCCGCCCGAGAAGGTCCAGTGGCAGTCGAAGGAGACGTCGGCCTTGTCCTTCACGCGCTCGGTGACTTTCTCGACGATCTCCGCCTTGTGGCGGATCTCGCCGGGACGGAGGTGGCGGTTCGCGCGGTCCTTCTCGAAGCCCGAGGGGACGTCGAGGTCGAACTTCAGCGCGTCGTAACCGAGTTCGTCGACGACGCGCTCGGCCTCGTCGGCACACGCCTCCGGATCGGCCTCCTCCTCGGTGTGGCAGTCGCAGTAGACGCGCATCTCGTCGCGGTACTTGCCGCCGAGCAGCTGGTAGGCGGGCACGTCGAGGATCTTCCCGGCGACGTCGTGGAGCGCGACCTCGATGCCGGAGATGGCCGTGACGGTGACGCCCTCGACCGACCCCTCGCCGGACATCTTCTGGATCAGATGCTCGTAGAGGCGGTCGATGTCGAGCGGGTTCTCGCCGATCACGAACGGCTTCATGCGCTCGATGAGTTCGGGCACGCCGGCTCCCCAGTACGCCTCGCCGGTGCCGACGACGCCCGAATCGGTGTAGACGCGCACGAGCGTCCACGGGAAGTTCCCGTCGACCATCGTCGTCTGAACGTCCGTGATCTCGACGTCGCGACCGCCCCCGCGGGTCCCCGTGGTCCCCATCGTTTCGGCGGAGAGCTCCCGCATCGTGTACTCCGCGTTCGGGTCGTGGAGCGACTCGTAGTTTCGTGACATCGCTCGACGTTCTCGGGCGACCCGTTTCGGTCTTTTCCTATCGGCTCCGTTTCCGCTGTTCCGGCGAACACTCCGAAAACGGTATTACATTCCGAGTAAAGACTCGCGTATGGAGATAACCGAGGTCGAGACGTTCGTCGTCGACGCGGACTGGCGCAACTGGTTCTTCGTTCAGGTGAAGACTGACGAGGGGATCACGGGCGTCGGCGAGGCGCTCAGCGGCGAGGGACTGACGGCGGCGCTGGAGGCGACCGCGGAGTCGCACAAACACTACCTCATCGGCGAGGACCCGCTGAACCGCAAACAGATCAACCGTCGGCTGACGCGGTACCCGTTCGCGTGGCGCGGCGGGAAGCTCATCAACGCGGTTGCCTCCGCGTTCGACATCGCGCTGTGGGACATCGCGGGCAAGTACTACGACGAGCCGGTCTGGAAGCTGCTCGGCGGGAAGGTCCACGACGAGATCCCCGTCTACGCCAACGGCTGGCACATCGGCGAGCGCACTCCCGAGAACTACGCCCACCACGCGAAGAAGGCCGTGAACGAACAGGAGTACCCCGCCCTGAAGTGCGACCCGTTCGCGCACTACGAGTACTCACTCACCAACGACCAGATCGACGAGGTCGCGGAGCTGCTCGAAGCTGTCCGCGACGCCGTCGGCTGGGACGTCGGTATCGCCTTAGACTGCCACGGCCGCTTCTCGCGGCGCGGGGCCATCGAGGTCGCGAACGCGCTCGAAGAGTACGACATCATGTTCCTCGAAGAGCCGGTCGAGTTAGAGGACCGCGAGGTGATGGCCGACGTGACCGACAAGGTGAACATGCCCGTCGCGACCGGCGAGCGCATCTACAACAACGCGACGATGGAGGACCTGATCCGCAAGCAGGCCTGCGACATCATCCAGCCGGACCTGACGAACTACGGTAGCCTCGCCGAGCTTCAGCACGCCGCGGAGATGGCGAAGTCCCGATACATGACGTTCGCTCCGCACAACCCCAACGCGGGCGTCTCGACGGCCGCCGGTCTCCACCTCTGTGCCGGCATCGAGAACCTCGAAGTGCTCGAACACATGAGCCGCGACGTCCCGTGGGGCGACGAGATCGTGAAACACGACTTCGAGGTCGAAGACGGGACGATCGAGGTACCGGACAAGCCCGGACTCGGCGTCGAGTTCGACGCCGACGCGGCCCGCGAACACCCCGGCGAGCCGAAGGACAGCCACAGCCTGTTCGACGCGGAAGGCGCGCTGAAGCGTCCCTGAAGCGCCGCCGGCCGACGCCTCGGTTCGACCTCGCCGTCGACACCTCTTCTCGACGCCGTCGACGGACGATCCCGCGGAGCCGCAGATAGCGGGTTTTTCAACGGGGCCCGCCCAACGACGGGTATGGTCGAACTCACCGACTCGCTGCGTGTGCTTTACACCGGATCGATCGAGGAACAGGATGGGGAGTACGTCGTTCGCGTCCCGGAATCGGAGATCGAACACGGGACGGTCGATGTCGGCGAATCGTATCGAATCGCGCTGATATCCCGCGAAGAGTCCGGTGACAACGGCTCATCGACAGGCCACGAGGCGGTAACCGACTCGCCGGCGGTCGACGAGTCGCCGTCCGACGACGGACAGCGGCCAACCTCCCGTGGCGCGGCCGGCGCGGTCCAGCCGGACCCGCCCGTCTCCGAGGGGGAGGTCCGCGACGTGACGATCGAGACGCTGGGCGACAAAGGCGACGGGATCGCCAAGATCGAACGCGGCTACGTCGTCATCGTCCCCGACGCCGAACCCGGCGAGGAGCCGACCGTCGAGATCACCAGCGTCCGCGAGAACGTCTCGTTCGCAAACGTCGTCGAAGAGTAACCGGCAGTCGCTCTCTTTCCGTCTCTTCTCAGTTCGGCGGGTCGCTCCGCGAGAACAGCGCCCGGAGGTTCGACGCCGAGAAGAACGAGGACGGCTCGTCCATGTGGACGCCGATCTCGCCCGAGAGCGCCCGCAGACCGACTCGTTGGACGGGTTCCGGAAGCGAGTAGCACCGCCGGATCGCCTTCCCCAGCCGGATTTCCGTCGATAACTCTTCGCGCCACCCGGACTCGTAGTCGGCGAGCGTCGACGGGTCGCGCGGATCGATCGCCGCCGCGGCGACGTCGGCCGCGCGCATCCCGTACAGGATGCCGCCGCCGGTGAACGGCTTCGTCTGCGCGGCGGCGTCGCCAAT
>NZ_CBVY010000003.1:153849-154674 GCF_000513435.1 Halorubrum sp. AJ67
CGCTCGACGACGCCCGGCGTCTACGCGTTCGGCCCGCGGGCCGCGGAGGCGCGACTGGAGACGGACAAGGCGTACCAGCGCCGGTTCATGGAGGAGGCGTCGATCCCGGGCTGTCCCGACTACGAGGTGTTCGACGACACGGAGGCCGCCTGCGAGTACGTCGACGACTACGACGGCGACCTCGCGGTCAAACCCGCGGGACTCACCGGCGGCAAGGGCGTGAAGGTCATCGGCGACCAGGTGACCCGCGAGGAGGCGAAAGCCTACCTCCGCGACTCCGACTACGACCGCGTCGTCTTGGAGGAGCGGCTCGTCGGCGAGGAGTTCACGATTCAGGCGTTCGTCGCGAACGGCGACGTGCGAGCGACGCCCGCGGTCCAGGACCACAAGCGAGCCTACGAGGGCGACGAGGGGCCGAACACCGGCGGCATGGGGTCGTACTCCGACATCGGTCCCTCGCTGCCGTTCATGGCCGAAGGCGACTACGACGCAGCCGTCGCGGTGCTGGAGGCAGTCGTCGGCGCGCTCCCCGACTACAAGGGCGTCCTCTACGGCCAGTTCATGCTCACCGACGCGGGCCCGAAGGTCGTCGAGTTCAACGCCCGCTTCGGCGACCCCGAGGCGATGAACACGCTCCCCGTCTTAGAGACGCCCTTCCTCGACGTGTTGACCGCCGCCCGCGACGGGGACTCGCTCCCCGAACTCGACTTCTCCGGCGAGGCGACCGTCTGTAAGTACGCGGTGCCCGACGGCTACCCGACCGACCCCGACGCGGGCGCTGAGATCGCCGTCGACGAGGAGAGCGTCGGCGACGCGCTGCTGTAC
>NZ_CBVY010000003.1:156500-157293 GCF_000513435.1 Halorubrum sp. AJ67
AGCGTCCGGCGTCGGGACCGACTCCAGTTCGTCGCGCGCGCTCTCGGCCCACTGGTCGGCGCGCCGTTTCATCTCCTCGCGCTGTTCGGGGTCGCTCCACGAGTCGGCGATCCGCTCGCAGAGGTCGCGGAAGCCGGGCTGGTTCCGGCGCGGCTCGGGCGGGAAGTACGTCCCGACGTAGAACGGCTTGCCCTCGGGCGTACACCACGCCGAGAGCGGCCACCCGCCGCCGCCGGTGACGAGCTGGCAGACCGTCATGAACGTGCTGTCGACGTCGGGGCGCTCCTCGCGGTCGACTTTGATCGAGACGAACGACTCGTTCATCGCGGCCGCGACGGACTCGTCCTCGAAGCTCTCCTCGGCCATGACGTGACACCAGTGACACGAGGAGTAGCCGATTGAGACGAACACCGGCACGTCGTGCTCGCGGGCGCGCTCGAACGCCTCGTCGCCCCACGGCTGCCAGTTGACGGGGTTGTCGGCGTGCTGCCGGAGGTAGGGACTCGCCTCCCCGTCGAGGCGGTTCCGCTCGGTGGGCTGTGACATACGCCTGGTTCGGCCCGGCGGGGCAAAAGGCGTCCGCACCGCGACGAACGTCGGTCTCCGCCGCCCGTGATATGCGCGTTCGTGTATATCTGCGGCCACACAGAGAGTAAGGTTTACACTACCGTGCGGGAATCCGTCGGACATGACGGAGACCGTACTGCTGGTGGGGGGCGGCGGCCGCGAACACGCTATCGCCCGCGCGGTGGCCGACGACTGCGCGCTGTACGCCTGCGCGAGCGTCCGAAAT
>NZ_CBVY010000003.1:160045-162588 GCF_000513435.1 Halorubrum sp. AJ67
CGGGAGCGGTCGTGCTCCCGGGCGTCACCGTCGGCGAGGGTGCGCGCGTCGCCGCGAACTCGCTCGTTGCCGAAGATGTGCCGCCCGGTGCGACCGTCGCGGGGGTTCCGGCCGAGGTCGTCTCGCGGGCGGACGGGGAGAGCGGTGCGGCCGAGGGCGGCGACTGAACGGATCATCTCGATCGATAGCGGGAGTGGGTCCCGCACGTTGCTGGGGTGGTTGTTTATAAATCAGATTTTGGTGTTGCTGTCCGCTATTTATAAGCAATCGACGTGTCCATGGTAAAGACCACCAATGCCCCAGCCGCTCACTTATAGGCCGCTGACTCCGGATCGACGGTGAACACCGCCGAAGCCCCAGTCGCTTACTTATAAGCCGTTGACTACGGACCGACGGTGAACACCGCCGAAGCCCCAGCCGCTCGGCTGTACGATGCTGTGATTGCTCATAAATCAGTTATCGACGTGGAGACCGCCGAAGCCCCAGCCGCGAGGCGGGCGCACGCTCGCTGCGCTCCTCAGTCGTTCGCTTCGCTCACTCCTTGCGGTGCTTACTTCGCCTGCGCCCGCCTCGCGACTGCCCCTTCGAGTCCCGCCCCGCCCCGCACCGCACAGCACCTCACGCCTCCCCAGCCTCGTCGGCCGGCGCTTATAAGCGCCGGCCGACTCCCTCGCGCGGTGCTGTCGCCGGCGGCTTCGCCGCCGGCTATCAGAGAGACCTCCGGTCTCTCCCTACTCGCGGTCCCCGGTGGCGACCGCTCGCAGGCACGCGCCGACCGCATCATTCCTTATAAGCGATCGTTGCCGCGCTCCGCGTCGTCCGTGTCGTCCGCGTCGCCGTCGTCGGTCGCCGACTCCTCGGCGTCAGCGATGTGCGCCTCGGTGCTCACGCGCTCCAAGTCGACGCCGACCTCCTCGGCGACGGCGTCGAGGACGGCCCGCTGTTCGGCCATCTCGTTTTCGAGCGTCTTGACGCGTTCGGAGGTGTCTATCACTGTCTCCTGCGTCTCGTCGACCTCGTCGCGGAGTTCGCTGATCTTCTTGTAGGTCCGTTCCGCGCGGTCGGCGAGCGTCTGGATCTTCTTGGCGGTGTCCCCGAATCCCATACCGGACGCTCGGCCCGGCGATACGTGTGCCTTTCCGTTCGGTACGGGACGGCCCGCGCCTCCCGGCACCCGCCCCCGGTCGACGGTGGACTTTTGCCCGACTCGCCCGTGAAACGGGTATGAGCGTCGACCGGATCCTGTTGACCAACGACGACGGCGTCGACGCCGCCGGACTCCGAGCGCTCTACGACGCGCTTGCGGAGGAGTACGCGGTGACCGTGGTCGCCCCGGCCGACGACCAGTCCTCGGTCGGCCGCCTCCTCTCCGACGACGTCGCCGTCGACGAGCACGACCTGGGCTACGTGGTCGGCGGGACTCCCGTCGACTGCGTCGTCGCGGGCCTCGGCGAACTCGTCCCCGACGCGGACGCGGTCGTCGCCGGCTGTAACGAGGGCGCGAACCTCGGGGCGTACACGCTCGGGCGGTCGGGAACCGTCTCCGCGGCGGTCGAGGCGACGTTCTTCGGCGTCCCGGCGGTCGCGACCTCGATGTACGTGCCCGGCGGCGACGACTGGTGGAAACGCGAGTTCGAGACCGACGACTTCGCCCACGCGGCCCGCGCGACCGAGTTCCTCCTCGACGAGGCGGTCGATGCCGGGGTGTTCGAGCGCGCGGACTACCTCAACGTCAACGCGCCGATAGCGGACGAAGCGCGCGCGCCGCTCCGCGTCACGACGCCCTCGACGTGGTACGGGATGCGCGCCGAGCGGAACGGCGACGGTCGCGTCGGCTTTTCGGACCCGATCTGGGGCCTGATGAACGACGGCGACGTGCCGGACCCGGTCGGGACCGACCGCCGGGCGGTCGTCGACGGCGAGGTCTCGGCGTCGCCGCTGTCGGTCCCGCACGCGCCGAACCGAACGCGGGCCTCGACGAACTGGTCGAGGCCTACGAGGCCGCCGTTCGGTCGTAAAAAGCAGCCCTCGCGACGCGTCGCGCCTACTCCCCGTCGCCGGTGCTCACGGTCACCTTCGCCTCGCTCAGCACGCGGTCGCCCATCTCGTAGCCCGGCTCGTACACCTCGTGGATCGACCCCTCCGGGCGATCGCTGTCGACGCGGAGCATCACCTGATGGCGCGCGGGGTCGACCGCCTCGCCCGGATCCGGCTCGATCGACTCGACGCCCTCCTCGGCGAGCACCTCGTCGAACTTCTCCAGCGTCGACTCGACGCCGGGCCGAAGGTCGCTCCCCTCCTCCTGATCGAGCGCGCGCAGGAGGTCGTTGCGGACGGGGGCGAGCCGCTCGACGAGCGCCTCGGAGGCGCGCTCGCGGATCTCCGCTTGCTTCCGCTTCGCGCGCTCCTTGTAGTTGCTGAAGTCCGCCTTCACGCGGGCGAGCTTGCTCGTCAGCTCCTCGACCTCCTCGTCGCGCTCGCGGAGCGCCCCGCGGGTCTCGGACAGCTCCGCCTCCAGCGCCGCGACCTCGCGGGCGAGCGCG
>NZ_CBVY010000003.1:164450-169099 GCF_000513435.1 Halorubrum sp. AJ67
CGCGAGCTGAAGTCCCACCCGGACTCGCAGGCGGCCCGGACGTCACGGAACAGATCCGGCCGGTCGTCGACGGGGACCCGATCCGCGAGGCGGCGGTCCTCGTGGTAGGACTCGGGTCGCGGGCGGGCGGCGGTCGTCCCAGTACCGGTTGAGGACCGCACCGTCTGAGAGCCCGACGACGCGCCGGTGGGCCGCGGAGCCGTCGGCGTCGGCGACGCGGTCGGACCCGCTCGTCCAGAAATCGTGTTCCGTCCGGAGCGCCTCCACGTGCGGGGCGACGGCGTCGAACCCCGCCTCCTCTTCCAGCACCCGCAGCATGCGGTAGAACAGCGGGACCTGCGACCGGCTGTCGTAGTACGCCCGGTTCCCGAGGGGGACGAACCCGAAGCGGTCCAAAAGCGACGCGATGTTCCCGACCATCCCGTCGATCAGATCGGTCCGCCCGGCCGCCGCCAACCCCTCCGCGGTGAAGTAGCTGTCCCAGTAGTACATCTCGCGGAAGCGGCCGCCGGGCACGACGTGCGGGTTCGGGAGGGAGACGACCGTCGACCCCGCGGCGTCGGGGGCGTCGAAGGTCCGCGTCAGCGCCCCCCACAGCGAGGACACGTGGTCCTCCATCGACCGCGACGCGGCGAGGTCGGGCGCGGCCCCGACCGGCTCGGGCAGCCTGAAGTGGTCCTCGACGAACGACGCCAGATCGAAGTCCCGCTCGCTCCGTTCCGTCAGGTACCGTTCGAAGAGCAGGTCCGGGTCGACGCGAGGTTCGGCGTCGACGAACCGCTTGTCGTCCTCGAAGAGGTCCCGCCGCTGGACGGTCCGAAAGAGTTCGCCGGAGATCTGCGGAAAATGACTGTAGTCGAAGAGACCGGAACTCATCTCCAGCACGTAGTGAAAGGATCGCTAAGTAATTATTGAATTAGCCGGACAGAGAACGGAAAACGCGGACCTGCGGCCGTCCTCTTATTCGTAGTCCATGATTAATTATAAGTGTAATAAATGAATATCGGAGGGTAGTCGATGACTCGCATTAGCATGCGGTCGGTGAGCAAGTACTTCGATGGGGGTGACACGGTCGCCAACTACAAGCTGGACATGGAGGTGGACGACGGGGAGTTCGTGGTGTTCCTCGGTCCGTCCGGCTGCGGCAAGACGACCGCGCTCCGGATGATCGCGGGCCTGGAGGACCCCTCGGACGGGGAGATCTACTTCGACGACGACCGCGTCGACGGGATGCCCCCCGCCGACCGGAACGTCGCGATGGTGTTCCAGAACTACGCGCTGTACCCCACATGACCGTTCGGGAGAACATCGAGTACCCGCTGAAGGTGAGGGGGATCCCCCCGGAGGAGCGCGACGAGCGCGTCGCGCAGGTGGCCGAGCTGTTACACATCGAAGACCAGATGGGAAGCGATCCGGGCGAGATCTCCGGCGGGCAGCGGCAGCGGACCTCGCTCGCGCGGGCCATCGTCCGCGAGCCGTCGGTGTTCCTGCTCGACGAGCCGCTCAGTAACCTCGACGCGAAGCTCCGCTTAGAGATGCGCTCGGAGCTGAAGCGGATCCAGAACGAGCTGGGGATCACGACGGTGTACGTCACGCACAACCAGGAGGAGGCGATGAGCATGGGCGACAAGATCGTCGTGTTAAACGACGGTACGATCCGGCAGGTCGCCGAGCCGGAGGAGCTGTACCAGCGGCCCCGGACGACGTGGGTCGCGAAGTTCATCGGCTCGCCCCCGATGAACCTCTTCGAGGGCGAGAGCCGCGACGGGACCGTCCACCTCGCCGAGGGCAACACCCTCCCGACGCCGGCGGAGTCGTCGTCGTCGACCGTGTCCGTCGGGGTCCGACCCGAGGACATCGACGTGTCGACCGATCCGCCCGACACGGACTGGACCCTGCCGGGGACGGTCAAGACGGTCGAACCGCTCGGCGAGTACGTGCTGGTCAACGTCGAGGTGGGCGGCTCCGTGGTCAACGTCAAGGTCCCGCACACCGACGCGACGGCGGGCGACGCCGTCCACCTAACCTTTGACCCGGCCGACGCGTACCTCTACGACGAGAACGGCGAACTGGTGGCCTGACACCATGTCTGTCGCATCGTACCTCGAGGACCGGCTCGACCGCGACGTGGACCGCGAGAAGCTCACGGCGATCCTCGTGTTCATGCTCCCCGGTCTCACTCTGTTCGCCGTCTTCTCCGTCGGCCCGATGCTGTACTCGGCCGTCGGGAGCTTCTTCACCTGGGACGGGTTCGATATCGCGCAGTTCGCGGGCTTCGAGACGTGGATCGCGACGTTCCAGGACGACGCGATCATCAACTGGAGCAACCTCCTCGCCTTCGAGTACCCGATGGGGGCGCTCCCGCAGAACATCATCTGGATGGTCGTTCACGTCCCGCTGAGTACGTTCCTCGGTCTCGGGCTCGCGCTGCTTTTCGCCGACCTGCGCGGCCGGAGCATCCTCCGCTCGATGGTGTTCCTCGCGTTCACGACGCCCACGGTCGTGATCGGGCTGGTGCTGCTGTTCGTCTACGACCCGCAGGCCGGGATCTTCAACGGGCTGCTCCGGTCGATCGGGCTGAAGTCGCTGGTCCGGAACTGGGTTCAGGAGCCGCAGATCGCGATCTACGCGCTCGTTCTCGGCGGGGTCTGGGTCCAGACCGGATTCAGCATGCTGCTGTACAGCTCCGCGCTCGCGGGGATCGACCCCGCGTTACTGGAGTCCGCCCGCGTCGACGGCGCGGGGCGGTTCCGACGGTTCAAGGACATCATCTGGCCGCTGGTCAAGCCCGTGACGGCGGTCGTCGTTATCATGAGCATGATCTGGGTGATCCGGATCTTCGCCATCGTCTACGCGGCCGGCGGCCCGTCCGGCGGTCCGGGCGGGGTGTTCTCCGTGCTCGGTCTGGAGGTGTACCAGGCCGCGTTCTCGACGCCGATCGAGTACAGCAAGGCGATGGTCGTCGCCCTCATCGAACTCGTGATCGCGCTCCCGATGGCGTGGTACATCGCGTCAATGGATTGACCCACAATGACAGACACACACAACCCAGACGACTCGACCGACGCCGACAGCCAGCCGAAGACCGACGGCGGGCGCGTGTACCACGAGCCGCCTGAGACCGCCCCGACCGCCGAGGGGAGCGCCATCGAGCGCCTCCGCGCGTCGGTCCCGCGCGGCCCGCGCGCGCTCCGGTACGTGGTCGCTATCGGCGTCGCGCTCCTGTGGCTCGTCCCGCTCGTGGGGCTGTTCATGGCCTCCGTCCGCCCGCTCGACCAGATCATTCAGGGCTGGTGGAACTTCGAGACGTTCACCGTCACCTTCGAGAACTACGCCCGCGCGTGGACGTTCCAGTCCGGCCCGATGCGGCAGGCGATGTGGAACACCGCGATCGTCACGATCCCGTCCGTCCTCGCCGTGACGCTGCTCGGCACGATGGTCGCGTACCCGTTCGCCCGCTTCGACTTCCCGCTGAAGACCGGGCTGTTCTTCCTGCTCATCGTGGTCATGGCCGCGCCGCCCGAGCTGGTGGCGATGGGCAACTACAACACGCTGCGGACGACCGGGCTGTTCGACACGTACATGGGGCTCATCCTCGTCCACATCGGCTGGGGAATGGGGTGGGTCGTCATGTTCCTCCGGAACTTCCTCTTGGGACTCCCGGAGGAGTTAGAGGAGGCCGCCCGGATCGACGGCGCGTCCCGGTATCAGATCTTCAAGTCGATCGTGTTGCCGTACTCCGCCCCGGCGCTCGTCTCCGTGGCCGTCATCCAGTTCACGTGGGTGTGGAACTCCTTCTTCTTTCCCCTCGTGTTCATGCGCTCGCGGGAGAACCAGCTCGCGCCGCAGGTGCTCCCGCTGATGAAGGGTCGGCTCCAGATCGACTGGGGACTCGTCGCCGCCGGCTCCGTGCTGACGATGATCGTCCCCATCCTCCTGTTCGTCACGCTCCAGCGGTACTACAAGCAGGGGATGGTGGCCGCGGTCGCGGACTGACCCGATCGCCGCCGCTCGTCGTTTCCGTTTTCGACGCAGTTCCCCCTTCGAGACGAGAACGCGAGACGGAGATCGGCCCCGATCACTCGTCGGCGAGTCCGGCCGGCAGGAACGGGGCGATGTCGGTGTGAACGAACAGGACGTACTCGTCGCTCAGGCGGCGACAGAAGAGGGCGAATTCGCCGGACTCTCGGACCGCGTCGAGCTTCGGCTCCGAGCCGCCCGGGTCGTAGTACGCGGGCACTAACACCGCCGTTTCGTTCTCCGGATCCCGCTCGACGATCAGCAGGTACACCAGTCCGCCCTCCTCGGCGCGGAACGTCTCGACGTCGGTGAACTCGGACTCCCCGGCGATCGCTTCCAACTCCTCGTACTCTGGACCGGGAACGACGACGTCGAGACCGGTTCGAGCCGCCGAGTCGACGAGGACGGAATCGCCCGGATGTAGTTCGACGGCCGTCCAGCCGCGGTCGCGGTACGCGTCCGCCGTCGCGGCCATGTCCGCCATGACGGCCTGCCAGCCCTCGGTCGCGTGGGCGTCGGGAACTGCGTCTGTAGCGGGATCTTCGGACATACGTTGAGGCCCGGTAGCATGTGAGATAAGCGTTGTCCACCTACTGGCAGGCGCTCGGACACCGCGGGAACCGTGCGAA
>NZ_CBVY010000003.1:169897-179211 GCF_000513435.1 Halorubrum sp. AJ67
CGAAGGGGGCACAAGCTATTTCTCCGATGCGGAACGTCTCTCGTGTAGTGACTGACCTCCTTTCACTCTCCGGTCTCCGGACGCAGTTCAAGACGAAACGAGGCGCGGTGAAAGCGGTCGACGGCGTCGACCTCACGATCGAAGAGGGCGAGACGGTCGGTCTCGTCGGCGAATCTGGATCAGGCAAAAGCGTCACGGCGCTGTCCGCGATGGACCTCGTGGACAGCCCCGGCGAGGTCGTCGGCGGCCGAGCGTCGCTCCGATCGGCCGACCTCGCCGCCGACCTCGCCGCCGACCACGACGGTGCGGTGGTGTCGTATCCGTTCGCGCTGATCGACGCCGTCTGGGAGATCGCCGCCGACCTCCGCGAGGGGACGGAGGTCTCCTCGACGCCACGGGAACTCCGGGGGATCGCCGACGACCTCACGGACCAGAGCGATCCCGCGGGGCTCGCGGACACGCTCCGAGCCGCCGCTGGACGGCTGTCCGACGGTTCGGGCGAGGACATCGCCGACGGGCTCACGGACGCGCTGGAGGGGGCCGTCGACGGGTTCGTCTACGTCGACGCCGAGGCCCGCGAACAGCTCCGGGGCGGAACGCCCGCAGACGCGATCACCGTCTCCGAGGGCGTGATCGATCTCACGGCAGCGCCCGAGGAGGCGATGCGGAAGATCCGCGGCGGCGAGATGGGGATGATCTTTCAGGATCCGATGACGTCGCTCAACCCGGCGGTGACCGTCGGTGAGCAGGTGGCGGAGTCGCTCCGGCTCCACCGGTACGGGGGGCGCAAGCGGGACACGTGGCTCAACGCGATCCGCGAGATCCTCCCCAAGATCGGCGGTCGAGAGTTCGACGACGCGATAATCGACGATGTCGTCGACATCCTCACCGACGTGGGGATCCCGGAAGCGATGTCGCGGCTCGAAGAGTATCCGCACGAGTTCTCCGGCGGCATGCGCCAGCGCGTCCTCATCGCGATCGCGCTGGCGTGTCAACCCGACCTGCTCATCGCCGACGAGCCCACCACGGCGCTCGATGTCACGATCCAAGCGCAGATCCTCGACCTGATCGACGACCTCCAAGACGAGTTCGGGATGTCCGTGCTGATGATCACCCACGACCTCGGCGTGGTCGCGGAGACCTGCGACCGGGTCGCGGTGATGTACGCGGGAGAGATCGTCGAGGAGGGACCCGTCGAGGAGATATTCCACGACCCCAGCCACCCGTACACGTACACCCTACTGGAGTCGATTCCGACCGAGGAGAAAGAGCGGCTCACGCCGATCGAGGGGAACGTCCCCGACCTCATCGACATGCCCGACGGGTGTCACTTCGCGGACCGCTGCCCGTGGGCTCAGCCGGACTGCCGGACGGGAGAGATCCCGTTCCTCCAGCACGGCGGGGCGGACGTCGACCACCGGTCGAAATGTATTCTCCCGGAGTTCGACGAGAACGAGTACGGTACTGACGGCGTCCAATCGGCGACGAAACACGACATCGGGGAGCCGCTCGTGCGGCTCGACGGGATGCGGAAGTACTACGAACAGGAGACGGGAATCTTGAGCCGAGTGTTCGGGAGCGCGCCGAGCGTTCGCGCCGTCGACGGTATCGATCTCGACGTTCACGCCGGCGAGACCCTCGGACTGGTCGGCGAGTCCGGCTGCGGGAAGTCGACGGCCGGACGGGCCCTCCTCCACCTCGATCCGCCGACCGACGGGACGGTCGTGTTCGCGGGCGAGGACTTGGGCGACCTCTCGAAGACCGAACTCCGGGAGAAGCGCAAGGACATGCAGATGGTGTTCCAAGACCCAATGTCGAGTCTCGACCCGCGGATGACCGTCGGGCAGACCGTCATGGAGCCGCTGAAGATCCACGACCTCGCCGAGGGACGCCGCCGCGAGCGCGTCTTCGAACTGCTCGACGAGGTCGGTCTCGACCGGAGTCAGTACGGTCGGTACCCGCACGAGCTCTCCGGCGGGCAGCGGCAGCGGGTCGGCATCGCCCGGGCGCTCGCCGTCGACCCCGACTTCATCGTCGCGGACGAGCCGGTGTCCGCGCTCGACGTCTCCGTCCAAGCGCAGATCATCAACCTGATGCAGGACCTTCAGGCCGAGTACGGGCTGACGTATCTGTTCATCGCTCACGACCTCTCGGTCGTGCGGCACATCTCCGACCGCGTCGCGGTGATGTATCTCGGTGAGATCGTCGAGATAGCCGCGACGGACGAGCTGTTCGCCGAGCCGAAACACCCGTACACGAACGCGCTGCTGTCGGCGATTCCGGAGCCGGACCCGCTCGCCGAGACCGAAGACCGGACCCTCCTCAAAGGCGACGTGCCCTCGCCGATCAATCCCCCCAGCGGCTGTCACTTCCGCACGCGGTGTCCGGCGGTCATTCCGCCCGACGACCTCGCGATCGATCAGGAGCGCTACCGGGAGGTCATGTTCTACCGACAGCGGGTCGAGACGCGCAACATCGACCTCGCGGCGATGCGGGAGCGAGCGAGCGCCGCAGAGTCACCGGGGGGCGTCGCCGCCGACGGCGGGAGCGGATTCCACGCGGCGATACGAGCGGAGTTCTTCGACGGCCCGCTGTCGGGACCGGCCGGAGACGCCGTCGAGGAGTCGTTCGACGCGCTGGCCGACGACGACTGGGAGCGCGCCGAACGAGTCCTCCGCGAGACCTTCGAGAGCGTCTGCGAGCGGAGCGACCCCGCGCTGAGCGACGACGACCACCCCGCGGCGTGTCATCTGTTCACCGAGGAACTGAACTGACGGGTCGGGAGACGGGTCCCGAGAACCGTTTCGAGAACCGCTGATACTTCTGACCGACACCCAGCCGTCCGGTACTGTTATCTATGTTGGTGTTAGTAGACATATCTATGTCTGGTAATAACAACCAGGTACCCCGGCGAAGCTTCCTGAAAGCCGCCGGGAGCGCGACGGTCGCGACGGCCGCAACGAGCACGCTCGCCGGCTGTGCGGGCGGGAACGGGAGTGAAGGCGGCACGCTCAGGTACGGGCGGAGCGCTCACTCGGAGACCCTCGACCCGCAGAACACGACGAGCGGCGAGGTCTCGAAGGTCACGAACCAGATATACGACGGGCTCATCGACTTCGAACCGGGCGAGGCGGCCATCACCGAGTCGCTCGCGACCGACTGGTCGATGGACGGGACCGAGGTCACCCTCACGCTGCGCGAAGACGCTCAGTTCGACGACGGCACGGAGTTCACCGCCGCCGACTTCATCGCCACGTACCGGCGGTTCACGGACGAGGACTACGAGTACTACTTCGAGGAGGGGTCCGCTTACGGTCCGTTCACGCTCGGAAACTGGATCGACTCCGTGGAGGCCGACGGCGATTACACGCTCAACATCACGCTCACGCAGCCGTACGCGCCGTTCCTTCGGAACCTCGCGATGTTCGCGGCGGTCGTCCTCTCGCAGGACGACATCGAGAGCGGCTTCGACTTCAACGGCGACGCCAACGGGACCGGGCCGTTCCAGTTGGACGAACTCGACAACGCGAACGGTCGCATCCGGCTGACGCCGAACGAGGACTACTGGGGAGACGGTCCGCAGATCGCCGAACTGCTGTTCATCGAACGCGGGCAGAATTCCACGCGTGCGCAGGCGCTGGTCGAGGAGGAACTCGAGATCATCGACAACCTCGACCCGTCGACGATCAGCACCGTCGAGAACGCCGACAGCGCGGAGGTCGTCAGCGGCCAAGGGATCAACATCGGCTACATGGTGTTCAACCAGTCCCGCGTCGAGGCGTTCCGCGACGCTCGCGTCCGGCAGGCGATCAGCTACGCTATCGACACGCAGTCGATAGTCGAGGAGGTCTACGACGGGATCGCGACGCAGGCCGACCAGCCGTGTCCGCCGGCGCTGTTCGGCCACAACGACGACATCGACCCCTATCCGCAGGACCTCGATCAGGCACAGAGCCTCTTGGAGGAGGCCGGCTACGGGGACGGCTTCTCGTTCCAGCTCACGACGTTCCAGAACGCTCGCGGCTACAACCCCGCGCCGCTCCCCACCGCGGAGACGATCCGAACCAACCTCGGCGAGATCGGCATCGAGGTCGAGATCGACGACCGCCAGTTCTCCGACTACCTGACTTACACCGGAGAGGGCAATCACGACGCCTCGCTGTCCGGCTGGTACACGGACAACGCCGACCCGGACAACTTCTACTACGTGCTGCTTCACCCGCAGGTAGAGTCCCCGGACGGACAGGACTGGGTGGACTGGGAGACGGAGGGGTTCAACACCTCGAACCGCGCGGCGTGGGCGAACCAGGAGTACATGGACCTCATCGAGGAGGCCCAGCAGACGGCCGACCAGGACGGCCGCGCGGACCTCTACCACGAGGCGGCACAGATCGCCCGCGACGAGGCCCCGTGGGTGTACATCGACTACGCCGACGAGATCCGCGGCGTGGGGACGGCCGTGAGCAACTACACGGTGTCCGCGATCGGCGGTCCGCACCTCCACCTCGTCGAAGTGGAGTGAATCCGACCGCGAACGGGACGAACGACCCCCGGTGACGGGAAGTTTTTAGCCGTTTGAAAATACGGGTTCCTGTAAATGGTATCAAAGCGGTTCGTCGCGAAACGACTCCTGTTGCTAGGGCCGGTGTTGTTCGGCGTCGCGACGGTCGTCTTCGCGATCCTCCACCTCTCTCCCGGCGATCCTGCGCTGACCATCGCGGGCGAGCGGGCGAGCCAAGAGTTCGTCGAAGAGGTTCGGTCGAACCTCGGGTTAGACGATCCGCTCTGGGAACAGTACCTGCGGTTCCTCCGCGAGACGGCCACGCTCGAGTTCGGACAGTCCTACCAGATCCAGCGCGGGACGCCGGTTCGCTCGATCCTCGTGAACCGTCTGCCGATCACCATCGAGCTGGCTATCCTCGGTCAGATCGCGGGGCTGTTGTTCGGACTCCCGCTGGGAATATTGAGCGCGGTGAAACAGGACACGCTGACCGACCACTTCACGCGCGTCGGCGCGCTCGCCGGAATCAGCGTCCCGATCTACTGGAGCGGGCCGCTGCTGATCCTGCTCTTCGCACAGATTCTGGGGGTGCTCCCGACGAGCGGCCGGATATCCTCGTCGTACTTCGTCGACACCACGACGGGACTGATCCTCGTCGACACGCTGATCGAAGGGAACGTCGAGGCGTTCCGGTCCGCGGCCACCCATCTGCTGATGCCCGTCGTCGTGCTCGGCATCTACTCGATGGCGTTCATCTCCCGGATGATGCGGTCCTCGATGCTCGAAGTCATCCGCCAAGACTACATGCGGACCGCACGCGCGAAAGGGCAAGGCGAGAAGATCACCGTGCTGAAACACGGGCTTCGGAACGCGTTCATCCCGGTCATCACCATCATCGGGATCCAGTTCGGATCGCTCCTCGGCGGGTCGGTCCTGACCGAGACGGTCTTCGAGATCAACGGGATCGGCACGCTCCTCGTCACCGCCATCGAACAGAGCGACTACCCGGTCGTACAGGCTACCGTCCTCGTCTTCGCGTTCATGTACACGCTCGTGAACCTCTTCGTGGACATCACCTACTCGGTTCTAGACCCCCGGATCGACCAATGAGCACCGAAACACCACAGTCGTCGGACGTCGAACGGAACGTCGTCGAGCGGCTCCGCGCCAGTCCGTTCCTTCAGGAGCTGCTCTCGAACCGCATCGCCGTGTTCGGGCTACTGATTATCGGGACGATGTTCGCGGTGGCGATCTACGCCCGGCTCACGTACGAACTCGACGCGATCGTCGACACGATGTTCAACGCGAACCCGACTCAGGCGGCACCCAGCACGGAGTTCTGGTTCGGGACCGACGGACAGGCGCGCGACATCTTCCCCCGAGTGCTGTACGGGGCTTGGTACGCGCTGAAGTTCGGGACGGCGACCGTGTTGGCGTCGACGGTCCTCGGGATCGCCGCCGGGGTCGTCGCGGCGTACTACGGCGACCTGACCGACAACGTCATCATGCGGACGATGGACGTGCTGCTGTCGTTCCCCTCGCTCCTGTTGGCGCTCGCGCTCGTCACAATCTTCCCGGAGTCGCTGGGGCTGTGGCGCGCCGTCGCCGCGCTCACGCTCGTGTACACGCCGCGGTTCGCCCGCGTCGTCCGCGGGGCGGCGCTGAAGGTCTTAGAGGACGAGTACATCGACGCGACGTACGCGCTCGGGGCGACCGACCCGCGGCTGCTGATCCGGCACGTGCTCCCGAACTGTCTGGCACCGATCACGGTCCAGTCGACGCTGAACTACGGTCTCGCTATCATCGACATCGCCGCCCTGTCGTTCCTCGGGTTCGGGGCGAGCCCCGGCGACCCGTCGTGGGGAATGATGCTCTCGGAGGGCGTCGAACGGGGGCTCTTCTCGGGCGCGTGGTGGTGGTCGTTCTTCTCCGGACTGTTCCTCGCGCTCACCGTTCTGGGGTTCAACCTCCTCGGCGACGGGATGCGCGACGCGCTGGACCCGCGGATGCGAGACACCGTTGACTGACTCCTCGCTCCCGATATCGCGGTCTCGCCGCGTCCGCTACCGGACGCTGGTCTTCGGTGCGGTTCGATGGGCGGTGGTCGGCGCTGTGGTCGGGGCCGTCGTCTCCGCGGGACTACTCGCGTTCTGGCCGCCGAAGCCGGCCACGGACACCTCGTTCGCGCTCGGTGCGTTAGTCCTCGGGTTCGGCGTCACCGCGTGGTCGACGGCGGTCGGTCTCGGCCGGACCATCGAGGGACTCCAAGCACGTCTCGACGTCTCCTCCAACTGGACGGAGGCGAGCGCACGCGAGGCGTTCTTCGTGCTGTCGTGGACGGGGACCGGATGGGCGTTCGCCGCCGCGTTGCTCTCGGTCGCGTTCGGCGTGTAGCCGGCGTCGCGAAAATTCGACCGCGAATCCTTCCGACTCAGTACGGCAACACGCCGGTCACGGTACCGAGCAGCGCGACACCGATCGCGAGGACCTGCGCGACGAAGAACGCCTTCGAGGAGGCCCAGCCGAAGTACAGCAGCGTGATCATCGGGATCGCGCCGATGGCCGCCGGCCAGAACCCCATCGTGAACAGGATCGAGAGGAGCCCGGTCGTCGCGAGGATGAGCACGTCCATCCCGAGCGAGACGAGGTTCCGGCGGCGAAGCTCCTCGGGGTCGAACATCTGCGCCAGCGACCCGCGGCGGTCGCCTCGGTCGTCCGTGGTCGACGTCGACGACATCGTCAGTCGTTAAGCGTCTCCTGATGCGCGTCGTCGAGCGCGCTCGTGATCTCCTCCGTCGCGGTGTCGGGCGTGGCCCACAGGCCCTTGAGCACCGACCAGAACTCCTGCTGGAACGGGTTCCCGAGCGCGTCGTCGAGGTCGGGCACGACCGTCACCTCGGCGGCGAGGTCGGGCAGGTTCGCCATGACCTCGATCTCGTAGGCGTCGTCTGGCACCTCGGTGTTGGAGGCGATGAACCCGCCGTCCTCGACCCACACCTGCTGGCCCTCGGCGGAGACGAACGAGCTCAGCGCCTCGCGGGCGGCGTCGACGTTGTCCGAGTACGTCGGCACGGTGAACCAGTTGACCGACGAGGAGATGCCGTCGACGCCGGGGAGCCGGAAGACGCCGAGGTCCGAGGGGTCCTGGACCGCGTCCTGCGCCGGCGTGAACGACCCCATGAAGTACAGCGGGAGGCTGTTGTCCCAGAAGTACTCGTACTGGACGCCGAAGTCGCGCGTCTGGCTGAAGTACCCCTCCTCGTGGAGCGCCTTGATCTCGTCGAAGGCGGTCGCGACGCGGTCGTCGGTGAAGGAGGCGTCGCCGTCGATGAGGCCCTGCTGGAGCGACGCGCCGTCGTCCTGCCGCATGAGGAAGCCCTCGGTGAGGTCGCTGAGCGGCCACCCGGTCCCGTTCCCGGAGGCGATCGGCGCGTCGACGCCGTCGATGGCCGCGATCTCGTCGAGCAGCGTCAGGAACTCGTCGTAGCTCTCCGGCTCCGAGAGGCCGTGTTCGTCGAAGAAGGACTTCCGGTACCAGAAGCCGGGCTTGAGGTCCATCTTGAACGGCGCGGCGTACACCTCGCCGTCGACGGTCACCCGCGACGGGTCGACCGCGAAGTTCTCCGGGTCCCACGCGTCGCCCACCGGTGCGAGGTGGCCGTTCTGCGCGTCGGAGATGATCCGCGCCGGCGAGGGCATCACGACGATGTCCGCGGAGGCGACGCCGGACTCGTAGTCCATCAGCGTCCCGGTGAGCAGGCTGTCGGTGTCGCGCGGGAAGTACTCTAAGCTCATTCCCGTCGACTCCTCCACGAAGTCCATCACCTTGCTGAACGACTCCTGCTCGCCGCCGGACCAGACGCCCGTGATTTCGAGGCTGCTGGCCCCGCCGTCACCCCCGTCCCCGCCGTCCCCGCCGTCGGATCCGCCGCCGGAACAACCGGCGAGTGCGACGCTCCCCAGCACCGACGCGGTTCCGGTCGTCTTCAGTACGCCCCGCCGCGTAGTACAGGATCGATCATCGGACATGTCGTTCCCATCGTTCGGTCCCAATTACTTCAAATTTGCTTATTAATTACCGCTATAGTCACTAATCTCAACCGGTGCGACGCGATCGGTGACCACCGCTATTTATTGGCGTCTCGGCGGTTGATGGGGACATGACGGTCGAAGCCGACCCGTCCGCCGACTCGACGCGTCGTCCGAACGTAGTGCTGGTTCACTGTCACGACCTCGGGCAGCACCTCGGCTGTTACGGGGCCGACGTCGACACGCCAAACATCGATCGGATCGCGGCCGACGGTGCCCGGATGGCGAACAGCTTCTGTTCGGCCCCGCAGTGTTCGCCCAGCCGGTCCAGCATGATGACCGGCTACTACCCCCACGAGAACGGCGTCATGGGGCTGGCGCACATGGGCTGGGCGCTCGGGGACGACTGGGACACGCTCCCGAAACACCTCCGGGCGGCGGGGTACGACACGGCTCTGCTCGGCTTCCAGCACGAGGTCCCCGACGAGCCGGAGCGGCTGGGGTACGAGTACGTCGACAGCGGGACGAAGCGCGCGCTCGACCTCGTCGACGTCGTCGACGACTTCTTCGCGGACCGCGCCGACGCCGACGATCCCTTCTTCGTCTCCATCGGCATCGAGGAGCCGCACCGCCCGTTCCGCCGCGAGTACCTCCCCGACGGGACGTACGACGACGCCGACCCCGACGCGGTCGACCTCGACGACTTCCCGTACCTCCCGGACGCGCCGGGGGTCCGCGAGGACGCCGCCGACCTCGACGCGCTCGTCTCCGAGGTGCTCGACCC
>NZ_CBVY010000003.1:181570-182709 GCF_000513435.1 Halorubrum sp. AJ67
ACCGACGGCGGCCTCCCGGAGCGGCTCATCGCCGCGCTCCACGCCGGCAACGAGGCCGGCGGCGACAGGCGCGGCGAGCAGTCGGCGGCGCTGTACGTCGCCAAGCCCGAGGGGGGCTACGACGGGAGAAACGACCGCTGGGTCGACGTGCGCGTCGACGACCACGAGCGCCCGATAGACGAATTGGAACGCGTGTTCAAGATATACGACGTGACGCTTCTCGAACGCGAGGCTCCCGAGGAGACGCGGGAACTGACCGGTGAGGCGGCCGTCGCGGTCGAGTCGGCGCTCGCGGACCTCGGCTTCTACACGGGGGAACCCACCGCCGAGTTCGGCGACGACGCCCGCGACGCGCTGGAGACGTTCCGCGGGATGAACAACTTCGAGAACCACTCGCTCGCGGTGCTGGAGGACGCGCTGGCCCGCGGCTGGGAAAACACGGGATCCGACGGCGATGGTCCCGGACCCGACAACGATCCCGAAACGCGACTGGTCGACGCGATATGGCGCGGACTCTCCCGGCTCGATCGAGTCTGAGACGCTCCCGGTGTCGACCGTGACGGAAGGAGGGCGACCGTTCCGCGTCCCGTCCCCGGCGCGTTCGGTCGCGCTCGCAACGCCTAACACTCCGCGGCCAAGTACCGACCGCATGGAGCGCTTTCGGAACACCGGCCAGCCGGACTGGGACTGGTGGGGGCGGGTGTGGCCGACGCCCGGAGAGACCCTCCGTGACCTCGGCGTCGAGCCGGGTAACCGCGTCGCGGAGATCGGTTCCGGGAACGGCTACTTCGCTCTCCCGGCGGCGCGGATCGCCGATCCGGGGCCCGTCTACGCCGTCGATGTCGACGGAGACCTGCTCGCCGAACTCGACGCGCTCGCGGACGCGCAGGGGATCGAAAACCTCCGGACGGTCGAGGGCGACGCCCGCGACCTCCCCGGCCTGCTGCCGGAATCGGTCGACGTCGCCCTCCTGTTGAACGCGTTCCACGGGATTCCCGAGCCGCAGGCGGTCGTCGCGGGGATCGCCGAGACGGTCGACGACGGCGGCCGGTTCGTCGTCGTCAACTGGCGCGACCGCCCTCGCGAGGAGACGGTTATCGGCGGCGAGCCGCGCGGGCCGCCGACCGACCGCCGCCTGT
>NZ_CBVY010000003.1:182729-183802 GCF_000513435.1 Halorubrum sp. AJ67
CTCCCCCGAGCGAAGGGCACCTGTTACGACCCGGGGATCGGGACCGCGCTCCTGATCCACCGGCCGGGCGTGGTCGAGGGCGGCGAGGTCCACGACGACCTGGTCACCAACGTCGACTTCACGCCGACGATGCTGGACCTGCTCGGGATCGACCCGCCGACGGGGGTCTCCGGCGAGTCGTTCGCGCCGCTGCTCCGCGGTGACTCCCACGACGGCCGCGACCGGATCTTCGCCGAGATGACGTGGCACGACCGGTACAACCCGATCCGCGCGATCCGGACGGAGCGGTACAAGTACGTCCGCAATTTCTCCGTGCTCCCCGAGGTGTTCGTCCCGATGGACGTCACCCCCACGGCCTCGGGCCGCGAGGTCCACGAGGAGTTCCACGTCCCGCAGCGCCCGGCCGAGGAGCTGTACGACCTCGAAGCCGACCCGCACGAGTCGGAGAACCTCGCTTCCGACAAGAAGCCGTTCGAGACGGCGGCGGAGGCGAGCGACCCGGACCCCGCCCACGTCGACGCGCTCGACCGGCTCCGCGACGAACTGGAGGCGTGGATGGAATCGACCGACGACCCGCTCCTCGACGGGCCGGTCCCGTACCCCGACGTGGAGTGACGGGCCGGACGGCGTCCGTTCCTCCCCAGATCCGTCTCGATGATTTTTATACACAGAGGTAGTTAATCGATCGTCATGGACACCGAGGAACTCCTGGAGACGCTCCAGGCCGCGGACCTCTCTTACTATCAGGCGAACGCGTACGTCACGCTCCTCGAACTGGGGACGGCGTCGGCGACCGAAGTCGCGCAGGCCAGCGACGTGCCCGACGCGCGGATCTACGACGTCCTTCGCGACCTCGACGACTTCGGGTACGTGGAGCTGTACGAACAGGAGACGTTTTCAGGCGCGCGCGACCGACCCCGAGACCATCGTCTCGGGGCTCACGGACCGCGCGAGCGCGCTCGAATCGGCCGCCGCGGAGATCGAGGAGCGCTACGAGCGGCCGACGCTGGACACCCAGACGGTCAGCATCGTCAAGCGGTTCGACACGGTCCTCGAAGCGGCCCGCACGTTCG
>NZ_CBVY010000003.1:187301-193382 GCF_000513435.1 Halorubrum sp. AJ67
GTCCGACGCCGCGCTGACGGTCGGACTGGCCGCGCTCGGCGTCGGATCGCTCGCGCTCCTGATCGCGTATCCGGGCGACGACCCGCCGCTCGGGCTGTTGGTCGCGGGCCTGTTCGGGATCAACGGGTCGCTGATGACGCTCGCGTTCGTGTTTCGGGACGGGACGGAGTGAGGCCGGCGCTCCTCAGTTCGTGTTCCACGGTAGCACGAATCACAGCTCTCGGTCGCTCACAGGTTTCATCACCTTTTACAGCGTCTCGCGGGAAGGTCGGCGCATGGGTGACGACTACCGCACGGAGGAGGACAGCCTCGGCGAGATGCAGGTGCCGGCGGACGCCTACTGGGGCGCACAGACCCAGCGCGCCGTCGAGAACTTCCCGATCTCGGGGATCGGCATGAGCCGGCGGTTCGTCCGCGCGCTCGGCGTCGTCAAGAAGGCGGCGGCGCAGGCGAACCGCGACCTCGGGCTGATCGACGACGACACCGCGGAGGCGATCGTCGCCGCCGCCGACGAGGTGATCGCGGGCGAACACGACGAACAGTTCCCGGTCGACGTGTTCCAGACCGGCTCGGGCACCTCCTCGAACATGAACGCGAACGAGGTGATCGCCAACCGGGCGGCCGAGATCGCGGGCGCGGAGATCGGCGACCGCGTCGTCCACCCGAACGACCACGTCAACTACGGGCAGTCGTCGAACGACGTGATCCCCACGGCGATGCACGTCGCCGCGCTCGAAGCCGTCGAGAAGGACCTCGTTCCGGCCCTCGAAACGCTCCACGCCGAACTCGAAGCCAAGGAGACCGAGTTCGACGGCGTCGTCAAGACCGGACGCACGCACCTTCAGGACGCGACGCCGATCCGGCTCGGACAGGAGTTCAGCGGCTACCGCACGCAGGTCGCGAAGGGTATCGAACGCGCCGAGAACGCCCAGTCGAACCTCCGCGAACTCGCCTTGGGCGGCACCGCGGTCGGAACCGGTCTCAACACGCACCCCGAGTTCCCGGAGCTCGCCGCGGAGTACATCTCCGACGAGACCGGGACGGAGTTCCGCGAAGCCGAGAACCACTTCGAGGCGCAGGCCGCCCACGACGCGATGAGCGAGGGTCACGGCGCGCTCCGCACGATCGCCGGCAGCCTCAACAAGATGGCCAACGACCTCCGCTTGCTCGCCTCCGGTCCCCGGAACGGGCTCGGCGAGGTCGAACAG
The DNA here is from genome assembly GCF_000513435.1 of Halorubrum sp. AJ67. Taxonomy (NCBI): domain Archaea; kingdom Methanobacteriati; phylum Methanobacteriota; class Halobacteria; order Halobacteriales; family Haloferacaceae; genus Halorubrum; species Halorubrum sp. AJ67. The sequence continues at coordinate 188,510 of NZ_CBVY010000003.1, forward strand.
CCGGAGAACCAGCCCGGCTCCTCGATCATGCCCGGGAAGATCAACCCGGTCGTCGCCGAGTCGGTCAATCAGGTCCACAAGCAGGTCGTCGGCAACGACGCCGCGGTCTCGGCGGGCGCGGCGCGCGGCGAGATCGACCTGAACCTCTACAAGCCCGTCATCGCGCACAACTTCCTCGAATCGGCGGAGCTGCTCTCGAACGTCGCGGCGACGTTCGGCGAGCGCTTCGTCGCGAAGCTGGAGGCCAACGAGGAGTTCTGCGAGACGCGCGTCGAGCAGTCGATGGCGCTCGCGACCGCGTTGAACCCCGCGATCGGCTACGACAAGGCGAGCAAGGTCGCGAAGAAGGCGCTCGCCGAGGACAAGTCCGTCAAGGAGGTCGCCGTCGGCGAGGGGTATCTCACCGAGGAAGAGGCCGACGAGGTGCTCGACCCCGAGGCGATGACCCACCGCGTCATCCTCGGCGACGACGACTGAGGAGCCGCCCACCTCTTCGAGCCGCTTCGGGCTTGCCGGCAGCGGTGTCGGCTCTCGCGCCGCCAATCGCGCCGGATCGGCACCATTTAAGCCACCGTCGGTACCGATCCAACACGGATGAAACTTCACGAATATCAAGCGAAGTCTATCTTCGCGGACGCCGGGATCCCGATTCCGGACTCCCGGCTGGCGACGACCGTCGACGAGGCGCTCGACGCCGTCGACGAGATCGGCTACCCGGCCGCGATCAAAGCGCAGGTCCACGTGGGCGGCCGCGGCAAGGCCGGCGGGATCAAGATCGCGACCGACCGCGAGGAGGCCGAGCAGTACGCCGAGGAGATCCTCGGGATGGACCTCAAGGGGTACACCGTCGACTCCGTCCTCGTCGAGGAGGGCGTCGACTTCGTCGACGAGCTGTACGTCGGCGTCACGATGGACCGCGGCGAGGGGAAGCCGGTCCTGATGGTCTCGACCGAGGGCGGCGTGAACATCGAGGAGGTCGCCGAGGAGAACCCCGACGCGATCGCGCGCGAACACGTCGACCCCGCGTTCGGGCTTCACCCGTATCAGGCCCGGAAGGTCGTCTACGAGGCCGGCGTCGACGCCGATGTCGCGCTCGACGTGGCGTCGATCCTCTCGACGCTGTACGACCTCTACGAGGACAGCGACGCCTCGGAGATCGAGGTCAACCCGGTGATGATCACGAGCGACCGCGACGTGGTCGCCGCGGACGCCGTGATGAACATCGACGAGGACGCGCTGTTCCGCCAGCCCGAACTGGCCGAGATGGCCGAGGAGTCCTACGAGGACGACCTCGAACGGAAGGCCGGCGAGTACGGCTTCGATTACGTCCGCCTGTCGGGCAACGTCGGCATCATCGGCAACGGGGCCGGCCTCGTCATGACGACGCTGGACCTGGTCGACTACTACGGCGGGTCGCCCGCGAACTTCCTCGACATCGGCGGCGGCGCGAAGGCGGAGCGCGTCACGCAGGCGCTCGACATGGTGTTCTCGGACGAGAATGTCGACGCCGTCGTCTTCAACATCTTCGGCGGGATCACCCGCGGCGACGAGGTCGCCAAGGGGATCAACGAGGCCCTCGAAGGGTTCGACGAGATCCCGAAGAAGGTCGTCGTCCGGCTCGCCGGCACGAACGCCGAGGAGGGAATGGAGATCCTGAACACGGACCTCGTGGAGGTCGAGAAGACGCTGGAGGACGCGGTCCAGCGCGCGGTGAAGAACGCGGAGGAGGTGACCCAATGAGCATTTTCGTAGACGACGACACCAGAGTGGTGGTCCAGGGGATCACCGGCGGGGAAGGGAAGTTCCACGCCGGGCAGATGATCGAGTACGGCACGAACGTCGTCGCTGGCGCGGTGCCCGGCAAGGGCGGACAGGAGGTCGACGGCGTCCCCGTCTACGACACGGTCGACGAGGCCGTCGAGGCCGAGGACGCGGACGCCTCCGTGATCTTCGTGCCGCCGGCGTTCGCCGCCGACGCCATCTTCGAGTCGCTCGACACCGATCTCGATCTGGCGGTGGCGATCACCGAGGGGATCCCGACACAGGACATGGCGAAGGTGAACAAGCGACTGACCGAGACCGACACCCGCCTCATCGGCCCGAACTGCCCGGGGATCATCACGCCCGGCGAGGCGAAACTCGGCATCCTCCCCGGCAACATCTTCTCCGACGGCAACGTCGGGCTGGTCTCCCGTTCCGGGACGCTCACCTACCAGGTCGTCGACAACCTCACCGAGCGCGGACTCGGCCAGTCGACCGCCATCGGCATCGGCGGCGATCCGATCATCGGCACTTCCTTCATCGACGCCTTAGAGGCGTTCGAGGCCGACCCCGACACCGACGCCGTCGTGATGTGCGGCGAGATCGGCGGGGAAGACGAGGAGCAGGCCGCGAAGTTCATCGGCGAGCACATGGACACGCCGGTCGCCGGCTTCATCGCCGGCCGCACGGCACCGCCGGGCAAGCGGATGGGCCACGCGGGTGCCATCGTCTCCGGCTCCGGCACCGGGACGGCGCAGTCGAAGATCGACGCCCTCAACGACGCGGGCGTCCCCGTGGGCGACACCCCCGAGGAGGTCGCCGACCACGTCGAGGACTTCCTGTAGACGGCCACAGACCGCCGATCCGTCGGCGCGTCTCCCGCCCCGTTTTTCAATTTCGGTAGTCGGAGCGAAAGCTAAACCTACTGGTAGCGTAACACACGGACATGAACGCCGGTCCCGACGACTCGTCGGCGGAGACTGACTCGGCCGCGTCCGGCGCGTCGGGAGCGAGCGGCGACGGGCCTCGGCGAGTACTCCTCGTCGACGACGAGCCGGGGGCGGCCGACCTCGCGGCGACGCACGTCGAACGGCTCGTGGACGACATCGAGACCGTCATCCGGCTGTCGCCGGACGAGGGGCTCGACGTGGTCCGAAAAGAGTGCGTCGACTGCGTCGTCAGCGACTTCGACATGCCCGGGTCCAACGGGCTCGAATTCCTCGAATCGGTCCGCTCGATCGATCCCGGGCTCCCATTCGTGCTGTTCACCGGGAAGGGAAGCGAGGAGATAGCGAGCGACGCCATCTCGGCCGGCGTGACCGACTACCTCCAGAAGGGGGCCGGTCGGGACCGCTACGAGATGCTCGCGAACAGCGTCGCGAACGCCCTCGGCCGCCGGAAGGCCGAACGTGACCTCCGCGAAGTGAACGCGAAGGTCACGGCCATCCACCGGTTCGCGACCGACCTCGCTTCGGTCGAGGAGGTGTCCGCGGTGTTCGACCGCGTCATCGTCGCGGCCGAGGAGATACTGGAGTTCGACCGGTGCGTCGCCGCCCGTCGCCGCGGGGATCGGCTCGTCCCGACCGCCAGATCCGAGAGCGTCTCGCCGGACGAGATCCGCGCGTTCGATGTCGACGAGGGAGTTGTCGGCTACACGGCGAGAGAGCAGCGGACAGTTGTCGTCGACAACCTCAGCGTCGACCCGACGGACCCGGACGAGTTGGAGGACCCGGCGGACTCCGGCCGCTCGAACTCGGGGGGCCCGGACCACGACCGGGTCGGCCGGCGCGGCTCCATCGACACCGCGGCGGTCGCGGACCCGGTCTCTGACGACGTTCGCTCCGCAATCAGCGTCCCGATCGGTGAGTATGCGGTGTTTCAGGCCGTCTCGAACGGATACGCCGCCTTCGACGACCGTGATGTCGAGTTCGCGGAGCTGATCGCGTCGCACGCCGCGAACGCGATAGAGCGGATCGAGACAGAGACCGCGCTCAGAACCGAGCGCGACCGGCTCGCGGCGCTTTTCGCGAACCTCCCGCTGCCGATGGCGCGAACCGTCGTCGGCGAGGGGGGCGAGCGGACGCTCGCCCAGACGAACGAGGCGTTCGTCAACGCGTTCGGCTACGACGCCGCGGAGTCGAGCTACGAGACGGTCGTCGACGCGGTCGTCCCGCCCGACGCGACGGGGTTCGACCACGAACACCTGATCGCCGCCGGCGAACCAACGCGACTGGAGGTACAGCGGCGGACGACCGACGGGCTCCGGAGCTTCATCCTCCATGTCATCCCGGTCGTTCAGCCGGAGGAGTCGGTTGTCTACTCCGTGTATGCCGACATCGACGAGCAGAAGCGCGTCGAACGCGTTCTCAGGAAACTCCACGCGTCCACCCGCGAGATGTTCGGCGGCGAGGACAGAGAGGAAATTGCCGGACTGGCCGCCCGCGCGGCGATCGACATCCTCGGGTTCCCGAACAGCGGCATCCGACTGTACGACCCCGAGACCGACGTCCTCCGCCCGACGGCGATAAGCGAGGAAGCGACCGCGGCCTTCGGCGACCGACCCCCGTTCGGCCCGGAGGACGGCCGCGTCTGGGAGGCGTTCGACGCCGGCGAACCGGTCGTCGTCGACGACCTCGCCGCGGTCGACACCGCGGTCGGGTACGGCGACATCCGGAGCCTCCTCGTCGTCCCGCTCGGCGACCACGGGGTCATGCCGCTCGGCTCGCGCGAGCCGGACGCCTTCGACGAGACCGACCTCCAGTTGGCCCGGGTCCTCGCGGCGAACGTCACGGTCGCGCTCGATCACGCCGAGCGGACCGAGCAGCTGCGCGACCGCGACGCGGCGCTCCAGCGGGAGATCGACCGGTTGGAGAAGTTCGCCGCGCTGGTCTCTCACGACCTGCGGAGCCCGCTCAACGTCGCGGCCGGTCGGACAGAGATGGCGCGGTCACTGACCGACGACGAGGCCGTCCTCGCCGAACTCGACCGGGTCGAAGACGCCCACGACCGGATGACACAGCTGATAGCCGACCTCCTCGCGCTGGCTCGGCAGGGCCGGACGGTCGACGAGATAGAGCCCGTCCCGCTCGGCGAGGCGGCCGAGCGCGCGTGG
>NZ_CBVY010000003.1:195303-197216 GCF_000513435.1 Halorubrum sp. AJ67
GAGGTCACCGGCCACAACACCGTGTACGCGTTCGGCGACCCGGTCGCGGCGGACGCGGCGGCCGAACGCGATTCGCCCGAACGCGACTCGGCCGGACCCGATTCGACGGCGCAGGACGCGCTCGACGGCGACTCCGTCGAGCGCGACGACGGCCCGGAATCGACGATCTCCTCGGCGTAGCGCCCGGAAGGTCCGTCTCGCCCACCGCGAGCGGTCGGCGGTCCGACTCAGTCCGCTTCCTCCGTCTTCGAGCCGTCGGCGTTCGGCTTCCCCGGTCTCGGTGGTGTCGACCGCCACCCTCCCGGCTTGGCACCTCCCGCCTTTCCGCCGACTGACCGGGCCGCTTCGGGTTTGTCGGGGAGCCGGATCCGGACGACGGTTCCGTGCGGGTCGTTCTCGTCGAACTCGACCGTTCCGCCCGCCCGGGTCACGGTCCAGTATATCAGCCACAGCCCGAGGCCCTCCGTGTGTTCGAGCGGGGTCTCCTCGGCGTTGTGGAGGGTCTGTCGCTCGATCTGCGGGATCCCGCGCCCCGTGTCCTCGATGACGAGCGTCGTCGCGTCGCCGTCGCGCCGCACGCGCACCGTGATCGTCACGTCGTCGTCGTTGTGTTCGATCGCGTTCCGAAGCGCCTCCTCGAACGCGAGCGGGAGCGACGGATGCGTTCGGACGACACAGCTGTCGGGGAGTTCCGTGTGAACCGTGGCTTCGGGCGACTCCGCGGTCAGCTGGGCCACGCGCGCCTCGACGACGGCGACGAGGTCGATCGACTGGAGCGTTTCCGTCCGCCAGATCGCGGCGATGCGCCGCGTTCGTTCGCTCGTCTCGACGAGCTCCTCCAAGTGGGCCCGGGCGATCCGCGCCCGCTCCGTGATCGCCGTCCTGTCGGCCGCGTCCTCGATCCCGTCGAGGTGGCCGAGCGCGACCGACAGCTCGTTGCGGATGTTGTGGCGAAGCACGCGGTCGTTGATCGAGAGAAGGGTCGCCAGCTCTTGGGCCTCCGTGAGCTGTTCGTCGGCCTTCACCACGTACAGTCCCGCCCGCGAGCCGACCGCCGCACCGAGGCCGGTCGCGAACGAGACCAGAAAGGAGAGCTTGAACGCGTGGTGATCGAGCACCCAGATGAGCCAGACGATACCGGCGAGCGCAGCGAAGGAGAGGGCGGTCAGGCCGCCGATCCGGACCGCCCGCCACCGCCCGGCGGTGGAGACGTTCCACTCGGGCAGGTCGTACACGGTGTAGAAGACGATGCCGGAGAGACCGAGGATGAGCGCCGATTCGAGGAGCACGCCAGCGCCTCCCTCGCCGATCGCCACGTGTCGCACGCCGAGACCGGCGCAGACTCCGCCGAGCGCGACGAAGCCGTGGCGGGGCGAGACGGAGCGAGCCATCGGGAATCGTACTCTCCCCTGACGTTTATGGGTTTCTTGACGGACCGACCGCATCGACCGGGCTACTCCTCGTATATCATCTCGACCTCGTCGGCGAACCGGTCCAAGATGTTCCGTCGCTTCTTCTTCATCGTCGGGGTGAGAAGGTCGTTCGCCTCGGTGAACTCCTCTTCGACGAGCCGGAACCGCTTAATCTGCTCGTAGGTCTCGAACTCCCCGTTCACCCGGTCGACCTCCGTCTGGATCCGCTCGCGGACGCGGTCGTCGCGGCAGACCGCGGCGCGCTCGTCCGGGAGGTCGATCCCGTTGTCCTCGCCCCACGCTGCGACCCGCTCGAAGTTCGGGACGATGAGCGCGGAGACGAACTTCCGGCCGTCGCCGAGGACGACGCACTGCTCGACGAACTCGTTGGCGGCGAACCGGTCCTCGATCGGCCCGGGCGCGACGTTCTCCCGTCGAGAGCACGAGCAGCTGCTTCGCGCGCTCGCGGAAGGCGATGTACCCGTCCGGGCGGAGCTGGAC
>NZ_CBVY010000003.1:197236-198501 GCF_000513435.1 Halorubrum sp. AJ67
CCGGAACCGATACTGTACGCACTCAGATGGCGACGTACCACATCGAGACGTACGGCTGTAGCTCGAACCGGGGAGAGAGCCGGGAGATCGAGCGTGCCCTCCGGACGGGGGGCACCGCCCGGCCGACGGCCCGGAAGACGCGGACGTCGCCATCCTCAACACGTGTACCGTCGTCGAGAAGACCGAGCGGAACATGCTCCGCCGCGCCGAGGAGCTGTCGGAGACGACCGCCGAACTCGTCGTCACCGGCTGTATGGCGCTCGCGCAGGGCGAGGCGTTCGAGGAGGCGGACGTCGACGCGGAGGTTCTCCACTGGGACGAGGTTCCGTCGTACGTGCTCAACGGCGAGTGTCCGACGGTCACGCCGGACGCCGAGCCGATCCTCGACGGCGTCGTCGGCATCCTGCCCATCGCGCGCGGCTGTATGAGCAACTGCTCGTACTGTATCACGAAGTTCGCCACCGGCCGCGTCGACTCCCCGCCGATCGAGGAGAACGTCGAGAAGGCGCGGGCCCTGGTCCACGCCGGCGCGAAAGAGATCCGCGTCACCGGGCAGGACACCGGCGTGTACGGGTGGGACAACGGCGACCGGAAGCTCCCCGAACTGCTCGACCGGATCTGCGACATCGACGGCGAGTTCCGGGTCCGGCTCGGGATGGCGAACCCCGGCGGGATCCACGGGATCCACGAGGAGCTGGCCGACGTGTTCGCGGACAACGAGGAGCTGTACGACTTCATCCACGCCCCGGTCCAGTCCGGCTCCGACGACGTGCTCGAAGACATGCGTCGCCAGCACCGCGTCGAGAAGTTCCGCGAGGTGGTGGAGACGTTCGACGACCGGCTCGACCACTGGACGCTCTCGACCGACTTCATCGTCGGCTTCCCGACCGAGGACGACGAGGATCACGAGCTGTCGATGGACTTACTCGCCGAGGTCCGGCCGGAGAAGATCAACGTCACCCGGTTCTCGAAGCGCCCTGGCACCGACGCCGCCGAGATGAAGGGACTCGGCGGAACCGTCAAGAAGGAGCGCTCGAAGGCGATGTCGGAGCTGAAAATGGAGGTCGTCGGCGAGGCGTACGAGTCGATGGTCGGCGAGACGTTCGAGGTGCTCGTCGTCGAGGAGGGGACCGGCGACTCCGTGAAGTGCCGCGACTCCGCCTACCGCCAGATCATCGTTCAGGGTGCGACGGATCACGAGATCGAGGTCGGCGAGTTCCTCACCGTCGAGGTCACCGGCCACAGCACCGTGTACGCGTTCGGCG
>NZ_CBVY010000003.1:200955-203107 GCF_000513435.1 Halorubrum sp. AJ67
GGGGCGGTCCCGTGACGCCGACGCGTCGCGTCGGCGGGGTCCCGGCGGTCACGACGCTCTCGGGAAGTTCGTCGGCGTCGACGAACGCCTCCGCGGTCGCGTCCGGCCGGTTCCAGTAGCCGTCGGTCACCTGCGGGCCGCGGACGAGCAGTTCGCCCACATCGCCGGAGAGGCCCGCGACCTCCTCGCCGACGACCGCGTCGTCGATCGCGATCTCCGTGTCGACGACCGGCGGGCCGATGGTGCCGACCGTCGGGCGCTCCGGCGGGTTGACGCTGATGACGGGTGACGTCTCCGTCAGGCCGTACCCCTCCAAGATCGGCAGGTCCATCGCGTGGTACAGCGCGCAGAGCTCGGCCGACAGCGACCCGCCCCCGGAGATGAAGAAGTCGATGTTGCCGCCGATCGCCTCCCGGACCGACGAGAAGACGAGCCGGTCGGCGACCGCGCGCTTGGCGTCGAGGAGCGGGCCGGGGTCGTCGCGCTCGTGGTGGGCGCGGCCGACGTCGACCGCCCACTCGAAGATGCGCTCCTTGACCGGCGACTCGCTCGCCTGCTCGCGGATCGCGTCGTACAGCTTCTCGTAGACGCGGGGGACGCTGGTCGTCGTCGTGGGGCGCACCAGTCCGAAGTCCTCACGGAGCGTGTCGGGGCTCTCCGCGTACGCGACGGTGGCTCCGGCGGCGAACATCATGTAGTGGCCGGCCATCCGCTCGAAGACGTGCGCGAGCGGGAGGAACGAGAGCGTCGTCGACTCCGCGGAGATGCCGGGCACCTCGGGGTCGCGGTCGGGCCGGTCCGCGAACCGACGGTAACACTGCGAGACGTTGTCGCGGAAGTTCGCGTGCGTGAGCCGGACGCCCTTCGGTTTCCCGGTGGTCCCCGAGGTGTAGATGAGGCTGGCGAGGTCGTCGGTGTCGACCGCGTCGAGCCACTCCTCATAGATCGCCTCGTCGAACGCCGCCGCGCCGCGTTCGTGGACCTCGCCCAGCGTGTACACGTCGTCGGTCGTCGGTCCGTTCCCGTCGATTTCAGCCGCCACGGCGTCGGCGTCGACGTCGTCGACGGTCACGATCGCGTCGAGGTCGTGTTCGAGGTCGTCGCGGACGCTGAGCACGTCGCCGAGCATCTCGCGGTTCTCGGCGACGACGACGGTCGCCTCCGGGTCCTCCAGCAGGTATCGCAGCTGGGTCGGCGACGAGGAGGCGTAGACGGTCGTCACCACCGCGCCGGCGGCCAGCGCGGCGAAGTCGGCCTGCGCCCACTCCATGCGGGTCTGCGAGTACATCGCCACCCGGGTGTCGCCGTCGACGCCAATCTCGCGGAGCCCCGCGGCGAGGTTTCGGACGATCTCACGCATCTCGGCGTACGTCAGGTCGGCGTACTCCCCCGCGGGTGCCGCCGGGACGACCCCGGCGGCGACGAGCGATCGGTCGTGGATGCCTCCCTTGTACCGCTGCGCGAGCCGGTCCGCGTGCCGCTCCGCGGTCCCCTCGAACATCTGCGGGAGGGTCTCTCGGGCGATCGCGGCGTCGGTGAACGCTCGTTCCGCCTCCTGCCAACTCATACGACCTCAGTCCCGCCCTACCCTCATAAACGACCCGGTAGTTTTGAGTTTCTCTCACCCGGATCCCTCCACAAAAGAGCCGTTCGCGGCCGTCGAGCGGCTTCTCCGACGCTCGACGGTCCCCTTTTCGAGGTCAGCCGTCGACGGCGATTCGCTTCCCGACGCCGTCCCTGTCCGCGCGGATCCGGTCCGCCAGCTCCGCCACCTGCGCCAACACCGGATAGCGCGGCCCGTCGGTGGGTCCGTAGAGGTAGCCGTAGAACGTCCGCTCTGGGTCGTCGTCGAGACCGGGGGTCAGCGGCGGGTCGTCGAGCGAGCGCTGTCGCTCGGCGGCGAGTTCGTCGCACTCGCGCTCCAACTCCGCCAGCCGGTTCCAGACGTCGATCGCCGCGTCGGTCTCGCGGTCGGCGCGGACGCCCTCCATGTGGGCGAGCAGCCGCTGGCGACGACGGTCGATCCCGGACAGCGTCGTCTCCCGGTCCGACAGTTCCGCTATCTCCTCGTCTATCGTCGCCGCCCAGCCTGTCGCGCGCGTCCGCGGCGCGGCGGCTCCGGTCGACGAGCGCCGACTTGGCCCCGCTCCGA
>NZ_CBVY010000003.1:205294-208355 GCF_000513435.1 Halorubrum sp. AJ67
CCTATCCCTGNGTGCCTTGCCTCCACGACGTAGGGGTCGAGTCGTCGGGACCGTCACGGTGTCCATCTCGGCCACCCGATCGGCGAACGCCTCGAACGCGTCCCGCTCGTCGAGGACGCGCCGTCGCTCTCCTCGGCAGGCGGCCTCGGCGTCGCGGACGTACGCGAACGCGAGCAGCGCGATCACCCCGCCGAACGCCACCGCCGCGACGACCTCCGGTTCGGTTACGACCGCGCTCAGTTCACACCAGGCGTTCGAACACCCGGCCGCCGTCACCTCCTGATCGGGTATCTGAAAGACCGCCGTCGAGCCCGTATGTACACTCATCGCGTTTGTTAACACGTTACACGCACAAATCTCTTTGGTCCGCCGCTCGGCGTCCGGCGCGAGAGATCGAATTCCGTCGGGTTCGGACGGAGGTTCGGATAAGGGTCCGGCTTGGGCCTCGGTTCGGTCGGGGCCTCGGTTCGAGTCTCGGTTCGGCCCGGAGTCAGCGTATTCGAGGCGGAGCCTCCGGCCTCAAGGAGCGAGCGGAGCGAGTGAGTAGGCCGGAGAGGAAGCCGACAATCCTGCCACATCCCACGAACTGTTGCCGTCCTTTCTCCCAACGTTGATAAATCACCGGGCACACATCTGACGTATGGAAGTGCGGCGAACTGTCCCGGTCAAACTCGACGTGGACAGCGACGACGCCGCACTTCTGCGCGAAACAGTAGACGAGTTTCTGTGGGCCGCCAACTACGTCGTAGACCACGCTTGGCAGGGCGAATATAAGACGGCCAGCAAGGCTCAATTACAGGAGGAAACCTACGACGAGGTACGCCATCAGACACGCTTACACGCGAACCTCGTCCAGAACGCCCGCAACAAGGCCGCCGACGCCGTACAGAGCGTCGTCGCCCGCTGGAAACAGGGCGAGTACGCGGGCAAACCGCACTTCTCGACCCCGACCGCTGTGTACGACAAGCGGTGTGCGACCTTCCACGACGAGTACGTGTCGCTGGCAACCGTGGACGGACGCATCGAAGTTGACTACGTACTCCCTGACCCGGAGCGGGACACGCCTCACAGTCGGTATCTCGATCATAACGACTACGAGGTGACGGGCGCGGAACTCCACCACAAGTGGGGCGAGTGGTTCCTTCATCTCCGAACAAAGGCGGAGTTGGAGTCTGACACGCCGGAACAGGCAACGACTGGGCACAGCACAGTCCTCGGCGTTGACCTCGGCGTGAACCAACTTGCGGTCACTTCGACAGGCACATTTTGGAGCGGCGACGAGTTTGACCACTGGCGGCGCGAGTACGAGAAGCGGCGGGCATCACTCCAACAGTGCGGAAGTCGTCACGCCCACGAGAACATACAGGCAGTCGAGCGGAAGGAGACGGGGCGGTTCAAGATGACACTCCACGGGATTGCCAACGGCATCATTGAGGAAGCCACCGAGAACGGGTGTACGGTTATCGTCCTTGAGGAGTTGACTGGCATCCGTGACAGAGTTCCCGAAGCGGCGTGGGGGCACAAGTGGGCCTTCGAGCGGCTGTACGAGTACGTTGAGTACAAGGCCGAACCACGCGGTATTACGGTTGGACGAGTGGAGCCGGAGAACACGTCTCGTCGGTGTTCAACGTGTGGCTTCACGCACCCAGACAACCGCAACGGTGAGGAGTTTGAGTGCCTGAAGTACAACTACAAAAACCACGCCGACTACAACGCGGCGAAGAACATCGGTCTGCGGTATCTCCGCCGTAACCAAACTGGGGACGGCGGAGGCGCACCCGTAGGCGTGCGCTTGAATCGCGGGATGTTGAACGCGAACGGAGAATTTGAACCTCCTGCCGGAGATTCCGGCCAGAGCGGGAGTCCACGCGAAAGCCCCACCCTCAACGAAGCGAACGGCGAAGCCGTGAGCGAGTAGGGTGGGGTAGTTTACTTGCGGACGCCGTCGTCGGTGATCACGGTATCGATCATGCCGATCGGGGTGGCGTCGTAGCTGGGGTTCTCGATTTCCACGTCCTCGACCGGCTCGCGCATCACCTCGACGGCGTCGCGGAACTCGTTTTCGAACCGGAACTCCTCGATGGTCTTCGCGCCCGAGCCGACCGCGGTGACGGGGACGCCGAGTTCGCGGGCGGTGACGACGAGCGGGAACGTCCCGATCCGGTTGTAGTAGGTCCCGCCGGTGATACAGGTGATCCCGAGGAGGACGCGGTCGCAGTCGCGGAGGGCGTACCCCATCGCGCTGTCGACGACCATCCGCGTCTCGACGCGGGACATCCCGGCGAGGACGCGCGCGGTCTTGCGGCCGAGGGTCCGCGGGCGCGCCTCGGTGACGTAGACGGTCAGGTGCGCGCCGTCGCGCGCGGCGTTCTCGATGGCCTCCAGCACGGTCGTCGAGTAGTCGTGGACTAAGAGCGTGTCACCGTCCTCGATGTGTTCGGCCGCGTTGGCGGCCGCCTCGCCCTTCGCGGTCTCGATGTCGTCGACGACGCGGGCGATCACGTCCTCCAAGAGCTGTTTCGCGCCTTCGACGCTCGTCGCCTCGCCGACGATGGAACGCTCGACCTCGCGCATCGCGTTGTGGAGCGCGGCGTGGGAGGGGTTCGACCGGCGCAACACGCCCGCGTTGTGTTCGAGATCGCGCTCGAACTCGTCGACGGCCACGTACTCGCGGTCGAGCAGGTCCGCGAGCGACCGCGTCGCCTTCACGGCCACCGCCGACGTGCTGTGGGTCCGCATCGCCCGGATCTCGGCGACGGTCTCGTCGATCATGCCCGAACGGTCGACCGCGCCGGTAAAAGGGGTTCCGGGGACGGACGCGTTCTCGGTCGAGGCTCGCCCGACGGTCGAGACCGCTCTCAGTCGGATCTGATCTCAGTCAAATCCGATCTCAGTCAAGTCCGATCCGGTCGACCGCGCGCGGAAGACACCCCTCTCCCGGCTCCAGATACGAGTAGTGGTCCGCGACCAGGTCCGTGACCTCGACGTTCGCGTAGCCGTCCGGCGCGGTCGCGGCGTCCGGGTGCCCCCCCGTGACCGACCGCGCGGGTCCGGTCGGAGG
>NZ_CBVY010000003.1:210484-211488 GCF_000513435.1 Halorubrum sp. AJ67
GACCGACCCACCCCGCGGTCGCGCTGCTCTGCTCGCAGAAGGCCGGCTGGGAGCTGACGACCGAGGGCGGCTTCGAGGGGCTCGGCTCCGGGCCGGCCCGCGCGCTGGTCGGCGGCGAGACCGAGTTCGAGCGCGTCGGCTACTACGACTCCTCGGAGTTCGCCACGCTGACGATCGAGTCGACGGCGCTGCCCGACGAGGAGGTCGCGGAGCAGGTCGCGGAGATGGCCGAGGTCGAAACCGACGGCGTGTTCCTCCCGACGTTCGCGACCGGCTCGACCGCCGGCTCCGTCACCACCGCGGCCCGGGCCGCCGAACTCGCCGTCTTCCGCCTGCTGGAGGTCGGCTACGAGCCCACGGACGTGCTCCACGCCTCCGGCTCTGCCCCGATCGCGCCCCCGACCCGCGACGAGACCGAGGCGATGGGGCGGACGAACGACGCCTTGGCGTACGGCGGCGAGGTCCACCTCCAGGTCGCGCGCGACGACGACCGCTTCGACGAGATCGTCTCCACCGCGAGCGAGGAGTACGGCACGCCCTTCGTCGAGGTGTTCGAGGACGCCGACTGGGACTTCTACGACGTCCCCGAGAGCGTGTTCGCCCCCGCACAGGTCACCGTCGACGTGGTCGACGGCCCCGTCTACACGGTGGGCGAGACCGACGAGGAACTGCTCGCGGAGTCGTTCGGCTACCGCTGACTCCACCGAGCGTCACCGACTGAACCCCCGCCCCGTCCACTCCCGTGCGACTCAAACCCGTCCCCGAACCCCCGGCCGACCTCGACGCGCTCCGCGAGTACCAGCGCGCGGTCCCGCTCGTCCCCGGCGACACCGACGACTGCTGCGCCCGGCTTCAGGACCGCTGTGACCTCCCCGACCGCCAGACCGCCAACGACTGGCTCGCCTTTCTCCGGACGCTCGGACTCGTCGAGGAGACCTCGCGCGGGTTCGTCCGCGCCGACGCGGAGCCGATCCCGGAGCGCGTCCGCGAGGGGCTCCGAGACG
>NZ_CBVY010000003.1:214527-215990 GCF_000513435.1 Halorubrum sp. AJ67
GGCGACGTGGCGCGACCGCGCGGCCCGGCTGCTGGCGTGGCTCGCCCTCGTCGACCTCGCGGCCCCGGTCGAGAGCGCGGGCGAAAACCGCGGGGTACGTCGCCGGAGACGCCGCCTGATCCGGTCCGGTGCGCCGTTCGGATCGCCGGCGGTGCGCGCCCGCAACAAGCCTTTTACTCGCAGCCGGAGAGGGAGGCACATGAGACGCGCCGACGAGCGCACGGTCCGTTACGAGCCGACGAGCGTCAAGGACCTACTCGTCGAGATGAAAGACACCGCGGAGCTGCTGATCGACCTCTCGTACTCGGCGGTGCTCCACAACAGCCCGACGGTCGCCCACGAGGTCGTCGAACTCGAACACCGGATGGACGTGCTCCAGATGCGCGCCCGGATGAGCCTGATGCTCGCGGCGCGGAACCCGAGCGAGGCCGAGACGCTCGCGCCCGTCCTCGGCGTCATCGCCGCCGCCGACAAGGTCGCGGACGCCGCGGGCGACATCGCCAAGATCGTCACCGAGGAGATCGGGCTGCCCGACGCGATGCGGGGCGCGCTTTCGGCCGGCGTCGAGACGCTCGTCCGGGGAACCGTCGTCGCCGACTCCGCGTACGCCGGTCGGAGCCTCGCTGATATCGACCTCGAATCGGAGACGGGCGTCCGCGTCATCGCGGTCCGGCGCGACGAGGACTGGATCCTCAACCCCGGACCGACGACGCGCCTGAAGGCGAGCGACGTGACGCTGCTGCGCGGTCCCGAGGCCGGCGTCGCAGACGTCTACCCCGAGCTGAGCGGCGAGCCGTTCGAGCCGGAGCCGCCGGCCGAACCCGCGATCGACGACTTGGAGCGCGCGGTCGACTCGATCGTCTTGATGAAGAACCTCTCGGAGCTCGCGGTCGATCTGGCGTACGGCTCCGTCCTCTTCGACAACGAAGAGCTGGCGGAGGAGGTGAACAACTTAGAGATCGAGGTGGACGCGCTCCAGTCGCGGTTCGAGGCGTGGACGCTCCGGGCGGCGGCCGAGGCCGACGACCCGGTGTCGCTCCGCGGGCTCATCCACCTCGGCGTCGCGACCGAGGAGATATCCGACGCCGCGCTCGCGATCACCGAGGGGGTCCGCCGCGACCTCGACGTCCACCCCGTCGTGGAGATGGCGGTTCAGGAGTCGGACGAGATAATCACCCGCACCATCGTCGGCGAGGGGAGCGACCTCGACGGGACCGCGGTCGCCGACGGCGTGCCCGCGACCGACATCTCGACGAGCGTCCTCGCGATCCGCCGCCCGGAGGAGGGGTGGCTGGTCGGCCCCGACATCGACACCACGCTGCGGGGCGGCGACGTGATCATCGCGAAGGGCACCCGGACCTCCGCGGAGGAGTTCGATGCCCTCGCGGCGTGAGGCGGACGGGGAGGCCCCGCCGGACGAACGGAGTCCCGCCGCCCTCGCTCGGGCGTACTACGACGCGCTC
>NZ_CBVY010000003.1:219264-225209 GCF_000513435.1 Halorubrum sp. AJ67
TCGACGCGGGTCGCCTCCGGACGGCGGCCGTCGGGCGCGTCCGGGCCTTCCTCGACGAGGGACCGGAATCGCGCTGAGGTGCGGTCGCTCGCGGCGTACTCGGCCGCGAGCGGTGTTCGACAACTGCGACGCGTCGGCCGCTCACACACGCCCGCGCGCGTGCGCCGCCTTTATAAGTCGACGGCGATTAGCTGGAGTAAGTTCCTATGTCAGAGCAGAGCGAATACGGAGCCGGCCAAATTCAGGTCCTCGAAGGCCTGCAGGCCGTCCGTAAGCGACCGGCGATGTACATCGGGTCCACGGACGGTCGGGGGCTCCACCATCTCGTCTACGAGGTCGTCGACAACTCCATCGACGAGGCGCTCGCGGGGTACTGCGAGGAGATCGAGGTCCGCATCCACGACGACGGCTCCGTCTCCGTCCGCGACGACGGACGCGGGATCCCCGTCGACACCCACGAAGAGTACGACCGGCCGGCGCTGGAGGTCATCCTGACGGTCCTCCACGCCGGCGGAAAGTTCGACTCCAAGTCGTATCAGGTGTCCGGCGGGCTGCACGGTGTCGGCGTCAGCGTCGTCAACGCCCTCTCCGAGCGGCTGGAGGTCGAGGTGAAACGCGACGGCGGCGTCTACCGCCACGAGTTCGAGCGCGGAGAACCCGTCGAGGACGCCTTCGAGCGCGTCCGCGACACCGACGCCGACGAGTCGACCGGGACCCAGATCCGCTTCTGGCCCGACGACGAGATATTCGAGACGACCGACTTCCAGACCTCGACGCTCGCGAACCGGCTCCGCGAGCTGGCGTTCCTCAACTCGGGCGTCGAGATCCGCCTCGTCGACGACCGCGACGACACCGCGGAGACGTTCAAGTACGACGGCGGCATCCGCGAGTTCGTCGCGTACCTCAACGAGACGCGCTCGCCGATCCACGAGGAGGTCATCTACTTCGAGGACGAGACCGACGGCGTCCACGTCGAGGTCGCGATGCAGGCGACAGAGGAGCTTCAGGGCTCCGTCCACGCGTTCGCGAACAACATCAACACCCGCGAGGGCGGGACCCACCTCACCGGGTTCAAGACCGCGCTGACGCGGACGGTGAACGACTACGCGAACGAACACGGGTTAGTCGACGACCTCGACGCCAACCTCAAAGGGGAGGACGTCCGCGAGGGGCTCACGGCCGTCGTCTCGGTGAAACACCCTGACCCGCAGTTCGAGGGGCAGACGAAGACGAAGCTCGGCAACAGCGAGGTCCGCGGCGTCGTCGAGTCCGCGACCCACGAGAAGCTCGGAACCTTTTTCGAGGAGAACCCGGACACCGCCGAGAAGGTCGTCCACAAGGCCGCCGAGGCCGCCCGCGCCCGGAAGGCGGCGAAGAAGGCCGAGGAGCTGACCCGACGGAAGTCCGCGCTGGAGTCGACCGCGCTGCCCGGCAAGCTGGCCGACTGTCAGACCCGCGACCCGACCGAGGCGGAGCTGTTCGTGGTCGAGGGCGACTCCGCGGGCGGCTCGGCCAAGCAGGGCCGGAACCGCGAGAATCAGGCAATTTTACCCCTCAAGGGGAAGATCCTCAACGTCGAGAAACACCGCCTCGACCGCATCCTCGAGAACGACGAGATCCGCGCGCTGATCACCGCGATCGGCGCGGGGATCGGCGAGGAGTTCGACATCGACGACGTCCGGTACAACAAGATCATCCTCATGACCGACGCCGACGTCGACGGTGCGCACATCAGAACCCTCCTCCTCACGCTCCTCTACCGGCACATGAAGCCCCTGTTGGAGGCCGGCTACGTGTACGCGGCCCAGCCGCCGCTGTACCGCGTCCGCTACCGCGGGGAGACGTACGACGCGATGACCGAGGAGGAGCGCGACCGCATCGTCGAGGAGGAGTGCGACGGCAACCCGACGCAGGTCCAGCGGTTCAAGGGGCTCGGCGAGATGAACCCCGACCAGCTGTGGGACACCACGATGGACCCGGAGAACCGCCGGCTCAAGCGGATCAACGTCGACGACGCGGCTGCCGCCGACCGCATGTTCAACGTGCTGATGGGTGACGCGGTCGAGCCGCGCAAGCAGTTCATCAAGGAACACGCGACCGAAGCGGAGTGGGTGGACATATGAGCTCAGAGACTTCAGACGCCGACCCCGGTGACGTACGGGCCGCACAGGTGACGAACGCCCGCATCGAAGACGAGATGGAGCAGTCGTACATCGACTACGCGATGTCCGTCATCGCGGGCCGCGCGCTCCCCGACGTGCGCGACGGGCTCAAGCCCGTCCACCGCCGCATCCTCTTCGCGATGAACGAGGCGGGCGTGACGAGCAACTCCGCGCACCGCAAGTCCTCCTCCGTCGTCGGCGAGACGATGGGCGACTACCACCCGCACGGCGACAGCGCCATCTACGACACGCTCGCGCGGATGGCGCAGGACTTCTCGATGCGGTACCCCCTCGTCGACGGGCAGGGGAACTTCGGCTCCGTCGACGGCGACCCGCCGGCCGCGATGCGGTACACGGAGGCGCGGATGGCCCCCATCGCCGAGGAGCTGATGGCGGACATCGAGCGCGACACCGTCGACTTCCAGGCGAACTACGACGACCGCCTCGAAGAGCCGGCGGTGCTGCCCGCGGCGTTCCCAAACCTCCTCGTCAACGGCTCCTCGGGTATCGCGGTCGGGATGTCGACGAACATCCCGCCGCACAACCTCGGCGAGGTGATCGACGCGACCGTCGAGCTAATCCAGATCCCCGACGCGACGGTCGAGGACCTGATGGAACACGTCAAGGGGCCGGACTTCCCGACCGGCGCGAACATCGTCGGCCGGAACGCGGTCCACAAGGCGTACAAGACGGGTCGCGGTCGGATCCGCGTCCGCGCCGAGTTCGAGGTCGACGAGGAGGAGGGCCGGATCGTCATCTCGGAGCTCCCCTTCCAGCAGAACAAGTCGCGGCTCGTCGAGCGGGTCGCCGAGGACGTCAACGAGGGAGCGATCGAGGGGATCCGCGACCTCCGCGACGAGTCCGACCGCGACGGGATCCGGATCGTCGTCGAGCTCAAGCGGGACGCGATGGCGGATGTGGGTGAAAAACCAGCTGTTGGAGAGCCACCTCGAACGCACCTTCGGGGTCATCAACCTCGCCCTGGTCGACGGTTCTCCGCAGGTGTTGGACCTCAAGGAGACGCTCGAACACTACGTCGAACACCGGCGCGAGGTCGTTCGGCGGCGCTCCGAACACGAGCTCGCAGAGCGCGAGGACCGCGCGCACATCCTCGAAGGCCGGCTGAAGGCGCTCGACAACGTCGACAGCGTCGTCGAGACGATCCAAGACTCCGACGACCGCGACGCCGCGAAGGCGGCGCTGGAGTCCGCGTTCGACTTCACCGAGGCGCAGGCGGCCCACATCGTTCGGATGCAGCTCGGCTCGCTCACCTCGATGGAGACGGCCGAGATCGAGTCGGAGTACGAGGAGGTGAACGCCCGGATCGAGCGGCTGGAGACGATCCTTGCCGACCCCGGCGAGCTCGACCAGGTGATCGTCGACGAGCTTCAGGAGATCAAAGCCGAGTACGACGACGAGCGCCGCACGAGCTTCATCGAGGACGTGGGCGACGTGACCCACGAGGACCTCATCCCCGAGGAGGAGTGCGTCGTCGTGATGAGCGAGGACGACTACATCAAGCGGATGCCGCTCGACGAGTTCCGCGCGCAGAACCGCGGCGGCAAGGGGATCATCGGCACGGGGCTGAAGGAGGGCGACCGCGTCTCCTCCGTGTTCGCGGCCAACTCCCACGACTACCTCCTCGTGTTCACGAACCGCGGGCAGATCTACGAGCTGAAGACCTACGAGATCCCGGAGATGTCCCGCACGGCGCGCGGGAAGTCCGCGGTCAACCTCCTCGATCTGGACGACGGCGAGGAGATCGAGTCGGTCGTCAACACCGAGGACTTGGACGACGACGAGTTCCTCACGATGGTCACCCGCGACGGGTACATAAAGCGGACCGCAGTCGACGAGTTCGGCAACATCCGCTCGACCGGCATCCGCGCCATCCGGCTGGAGGACGGCGACGAACTGGTCGACGTCGAGGTGACCGACGGCGACCGCGACATCGTCATCGGAAGCAAACACGGGATGGCGATCCGGTTCGACGAGTCCGACGCCCGCGCGATGGGTCGCACGGCCCGCGGCGTGATCGGCATCGACCTCCGCGAGGGCGACGCCGTCGCCGGCGTCGCCGCCATCGACCAAGACTACCACAACTGGGTGCTCACCGTGACCGAGAACGGCTACGGGAAGCGCTCCGACCTCGACGAGTACCGCCCGCAGTCGCGGAACGGCAAGGGGCTCGTCGATATCAAGACCGGCGACCGCAACGGCGAGGTCGTCGCCATCGAGGCGGTCACCCACGGCGACCACCTCGTCGCGATGAGTGCGGCGGGACAGATCATGCGGACCCGCGTTGAGGAGATCTCGACCGTGAGCCGGAACACGAAGGGTGTCATCGTGATGAACCTCGACCCCGACGACGAGGTCGCGTCCGTCGATATCGTCCCCGAGTCGGTTCACGCCGCCGAGAGCGAGGCGGACGACGCCGAGGTCGACGACGAGTAACCCTCCCGCGCGACGAACCCCGCTCGGTTCCGATCCCTCCTCCGTCCGTTCGTACGTGGCTTGAAGTCCCGTCGCGACGAGCGACCGCCATGGAACGACGCCGACTCCTCGCCGCGAGCGCGACCGTAGTCGCCGGCGGGGTCGCAGGCTGTCTCGGATCGGACGACCCCGGCCGCCTCGACCTGACGGTCCGCAACGACGGCGACGGTCCGGTCGACGTGGACGTCGTCGTCGAGGGCGACGACGGGACGACCTACGAGGAGGAGTCCGACCGGGTCGACGCCGGCGTCGCCCGGGCGTTCGAGGTGGTCGTCGGGGCGACCGGTCGCCACGAGGTCGCGGTGACGGGTCCCGACTGGGAGGGGCGATTGGCGTGGGACGCCGGTACCTGCCAGCTCTACGACGCGACGATGGTCGTCGGCGGCGGGACGGTCGAGGTCGCGGGCGAGTGCGTCAACTCGCGGTAGTCGCTCGTCCCGGTCGAGTCGACCGCGCTCTCCGCGAATCGTTCAGGAAAGTTACTTACTGTCGCCGCGAAAATCCCCGGACGAGATGGACGAGTACGAGGGGATAGACGAGGTCGTACACGAGCCGACCGAGGCGTTCGCCGAGTCGACGAACGTCGCGGCGTTCATGCGCGAGTACGGGATCGACGACTACGAGGAGCTAATCCGCCGCACCACCTCGGAGGTCCCGGGCGAACCGGAGTCCGGGGTCGACTGGTTCTGGGACGAGATCGTCGACTACCTCGACATCGACTTTTACACCGACTACGACACGGTCCGGGACGACGCCGACGGCCCGCAGTTCTCCGACTGGTACCCGGGCGGCGAGATCAACGTCGCGCACAACGTCGTCGACCGCCACGCCGCGGTCGACTCGCCGAACCGCAACCGCGTCGCGCTGCTCTGGGAGGGAGAGCCGGGGGACGTCCGCGAGATAACGTATCACGAACTCCGCCGGCAGAGCGACCGGGTCGCGAACTACCTGACCGAGGCCGGGATCGAGACCGGCGACACCGTCGGGCTGTACATGCCGATGGTGCCCGAGGTCGTCTCGATCCTCTACGGCTGCCTGAAGGTGGGTGCGATCGCGGTGCCGATCTTCTCCGGGTTCGGCCGCGAGGCGACCGCGACCCGGATCGACGACGGGGAGCCGTCCGTGCTGTTCACGGGCGACGGCTTCTACCGGCGGGGCGACGAGGTGCGGCTGAAGGCGACCGCCGACCAGGCCATCGCGGACGCCGGCCACGTCGAGGAGATCGTCGTGTACGACCGGCTCGGGGCGACGCCCGCAAGCGACGACGGCGAGGTCACTCCCACCCCGTGG
>NZ_CBVY010000003.1:225502-228977 GCF_000513435.1 Halorubrum sp. AJ67
ACTGCTGTACTCGTCCGGGACCACGGGCGAGCCGAAGGGGATCGTCCACACTCACGCGGGCGTCCTCACGCAGTGCGCCAAGGAGATCCACTTCGGGTTCGACCAGAAGCCTGCCGACCGGTTCTTCTGGGTGTCCGACATCGGCTGGATGATGGGCCCGTGGACGCTCATCGGCAACCACGCGTTCGGCGGGACGGTGGTGATGTACGAGGGCGCGCCCGACCACCCCGAGCCGGACCGCTTCTGGGAGCTGATCGACCGACACGGAATCACGCAGTTCGGCATCTCGCCGACCGCGATCCGCGCGCTCCGCAAGCACGGGGACGAGTGGATCGAGGACCACGACCTCTCCTCACTCCGGATCTTGGGGTCGACCGGCGAGCCGTGGGACCCCGAGTCGTGGCGGTGGTTCTACGACGCGGTCGGCGGCGGCGACTGCCCGATCATCAACATCTCCGGCGGGACGGAGATCTGCGGCTGCTTCCTGATGCCGATGCCGAACCAACCCCTCAAACCCTGTACGCTCGGCGGTCCGGGACTCGGGATGGACATCGACATCGTCGACGAGACGGGCGAGTCGGTCAGGGAGTCCGGCGAGCGGGGCTACCTCGTCGCGCGCGATTCCTGTCCGTCGATGACGAAGTCGCTGTGGTCCGGCGACGAGCGCTACCTTGAGGAGTACTGGTCGACGTGGCCCGACTTGTGGGACCACGGCGACTTCGCGCAGAAGGACGAAGACGGCTTCTGGTTCCTCCACGGTCGCGCCGACGACGCGCTCAACGTCGCTGGGCGGAAGGTCGGTCCGGCCGAGATCGAGGGCGTCCTCATCGACCACGACGCCGTCAACCAGGCGGCCGCGGTGGGCGTCCCGGACGACACGACCGGGACCGCGGTCGTCGCGTACGTCGTCCTCGAACCGGACGCGGAGCCGAGCGACGACCTCCGCGAGGAGCTGCGGGCGCTGGTGGGCGACGAACACGGCAAGCCGTTCCGGCCGCGAGAACTGCTGTTCGTCGACGCCTTCCCGAAGACGCAGTCGGGCAAGATCATCCGGCGCGCGATCGAGTCCGTCTACAACGGCGAGGACCCGGGCGACCTCTCCTCGATGGAGAACCCGGAGGCGCTCGACGCGCTCCGCGACGCCGCCTGAGCGCGGGAACGGTCCGGTCGGACCGAGTTCGCCTCAGGCGGTCGCGTCCGCCACCGCCTCGTCGAGCGCGTCGTAGTCCGGCTCCTGTCCGGCGTTATCCGCGAGCCAGCGGTACGTCACCGTCCCGTCCGCGTCGATCACGAAGACGGCTCGCTGCGCCACCGTCTCGACGCCGTAGTGTTCGAAGTCCTCGATCACGTCGTACGCCTCGATCGCGCGGTGGTCGGGGTCGCCGACGAGCGCGAACGGGAGTTCGTACTGGGTGCGGTACGCGGCGAGCGCGTGCGGGAGGTCGGTGCTCACGCCGAACAGGGTACAGTCGTCGCGGTCGAATTCGTCTCGGAGCGCCTCCATCTCGTCGGTACAGGTGTTCGAGAAGGCGGCCGGGAAGAAGGCGAGCACGACCGGCTCGTCGCCGAGGTGATCGGCGAGTTCGAACGGCGCGATGTCGCCGTCCACGAGCGATCCGGTGAAGTCGGGAGCGTCGTCGCCGACGTGTGGCATATCTGGTCGTCGGCGGCCGGGCGTATCACCGTTTCGACGGCGGCGTTCCGGCAGAGGCAAAAAGACTATAGTCGCCACAGGGTTACTGCGAGACAGAGATGGTAAGTGTGATTCCACTGTTCGGCGGTCTTCCGGTGGGGCCCGAGCTCCTCATCATCCTGCTCGTGCTGGTCCTGCTGTTCGGGGCGAACAAGATCCCGAAGCTCGCCCGGTCGACCGGGCAGGCGATGGGTGAGTTCAAGAAGGGCCGCGAGGAGATCGAAGAGGAACTGAAGGAGATGGATGACGACGAGACGGAGTCGACGCTCGACAACGAGGACGACGAGTTTGAGGACCTCGAAACCGAGACCGAAAAGGAAACCAGCGCGTAACTCCGGATCCCACACCGATCGCTTTCCGCCGTTCCGTCTTCTCTCCCCGATTTGGGCGCGTGGCCTAGCGGACAGGGCGAGAGGTTCCTAACCTCTCGATCGCGGGTTCGAATCCCGTCGCGCCCGTTCCTTCGCTCCGCTCAGTCACGGGCGCGACTGGCTCCACGCTCGCTCACTTCGTTCGCTCGCGTGGATCCCGCCGCGCCCTCTTATACTATTTAAATAGTGATTATCGGGACTGTTGAGACTATTTAACGGGCGCTCGTCGGACTCCGCTTTTCCGAGCGCCTCTCAGCTCGTCCCCTCTCCCAGCCGTCGGAACGAGTGCGACGCGAGCGCGACCGCTCCGACCGCGATGGCGAGCGTCGCGGCCGCCAGTCCGGGGCCCGGCTCGTACAACAGCGGCGGGTGGTAGCCGACCCAGTAGTCGACGACGACGTTCACGACGCCGAGCGCCAGCGCCGTCGCGAGCGCCCCCGGCGTCGTCCGTCCGAACGCCGGGAACAGGAGCGCCAGCCCGACGAAAAGCAGGTGCGTCCCGATCACGCCCCAGTAGTAGATCCACGCGTCCGGGGCGGCGACGTACTCGCCGAACGCGAGGTTGAGCGAGACCAGCGGCCAGACGCCGAACTGGACCAGCCAGACGAACGCGACCGTCTGGAGGTACGCCGACGCCCGCGAGACCGGGATGTCGACGCCGATATCGCCACCGCGCCGGACCGTCGGCGCGATTCCGGCGAGGACGGCTCCGCCGAGCGCGACCGCGACCGCCGAGTCCGCGTACAGCGGCCAGAAGGGAACCGGGACCTCGTTCGCGGTCGGCACGTAGTACCAGACTCCCACCGCGAGCATGAATCCGGTGAACGCGCAGACGACGGCGAGGCTCCGCGGCGTCCCGAGCAGCTCCTCGGCGATAGCCGCCCGTACCCGCCGCCTGACCGCGGGATTCCGCAGTCGCCGTAGCCGCGGGAACTGCTCGGAGCGTGGCACGGACGGCGATCGGTTCGCGGGGACGTAAAACCCGGCCGTCCGCGGTCGATTATCAATCTCGGTGTTTTGCGAGACACCTTTTTCAACGGAAACGGCGTTTCCGTAACTATGAGCAACGAGGACGCCGAGCGCTCCGCCTCGCGGACCGGCCCGGAGGGCGATAGATCGGCGTCCGACGCGTCCCCACGCGACGAACGGGGCGAACGCGACGAGCGGGGCGCGGACGCGGATACGGAACCGGTGGACCCGACGGACGACGACACACCGACCGAGACGACTGCCGACGCAGCGACCGAGACGGCCGCCGCCGCGGAGTCGGCGGACGCGACGGGATCTCTCGCCTTCGACGAGGACGACGAACCGGGGCAGGGACCCCCGGTCGTCACCGACCGGTACACCTGGCGCTCGCTGCTCGCGGAGCGAGGGCACGGAGACGCCGCAGAGCGCGTGTACGCCGACG
>NZ_CBVY010000003.1:232398-235043 GCF_000513435.1 Halorubrum sp. AJ67
AGGCGGGCGCGACCGCGGCCGGCGACGGCTCCGGCGATCCGGGCGACATCGACTTCGAGGAACCGTTCGACGAGGGGGTCGACGTGCTCTCGTCGCCCGCGGAACGCTCGGAGTCGGGCACGGGGCCCGACGTGAGCGAGGGGTTCGACGCTACCGATTCCGCCGCGGACGACGCCCTCGACGACCGGGACGGACCCGCCGCCGACGAGTCGGACGATTCGGGGGCACCGAACGAGACGGGCGGACCGTCGGAAGCTGACCCTACTGACGCCGACTCGGCCGCCGCTGACTCGGACGAGGGCATCGACGACTGGGGGTTCGGCGAGGTAGAGCCCGCGGAGGACGGGTGACACGATGTCTCTCGTGAGGGCCGAGCCGTGAGCATCGACGTGGACGCGGGCGACGGAAGCCTCGACGCGAACGCGCTCGCGGAGCTGTTCTACCCGGTCTTCGAGCTCCTCTTCGACCCCGACGGCGACTTCGTGGGCGACGTCGAGCGCAAGCTCGTCGAGGCGCGGATGTCGGATCAGGTCGAGATGTACGTCTCGTTGGCGCTCGGCGTCGGCCTGCTGGTCGGCGGGGCGCTCTGGGCGCTCGGCACGCTCGTCGGCTACGGCGTGTTCTCGCTCGGGCTGATCGACCCCGAGACGCTCTCGCTCGGCGCTCCCGCGCCGACGCCGGAGATACGGACGCTGCTCCGCTCGCTCGTCGTGCCGACCGCGGTGCTTCTCAGCGGGCTCATCTTCGGAGTCGATCGGTTTCGCGCTCGGGTTCGGCGGGCTCCTCGCGGTCCCGTACTCCCGGGCCTCGTCGCGGAAGCGGGAGATCAACCTCCTGCTGGCCGACTCCGTCTCGTTCATGTACACCCTCTCCGTCGGCGGACTCAACCAACTCGAAATCCTGCGCGCCATGGCGGCCGCCGAGGACACCTACGGCGAGGTGTCCCGCGAGTTCCAGAGCATCGTCAACGAGACGGAGTACTTCGGCACCGACTACCGCAACGCGATCCGCCAGCAGTCGCTGGAGACGCCCTCCGACGAGCTCTCGCAGTTCCTCGCGGACATGCTCTCTATCGTCAACTCCGGCGGCGACATGGAGGGCTTCCTGAAGGACAAAAAGGAGAAACACCTCCGCACGTCGAAACAGGAGCGCGAGATGACCTTGGAGACGCTGGAGCTGTTCGGCGAGATGTACATGACCCTCTCCTTGTTCCCCCTCCTTCTCATCATCATCCTCGTCATCATGGGGATGATGGGCGAGGCCGACGACCGCCTGCTGTACGCGACCGTCTACGTCCTGATCCCGCTCGTCGGCGTCGGCTTCCTCGTGTTGGTCTCGACGGTGAAACAGGACGAGCCGGGCGACGGCTTCCTCCAGCCGGACGGCGGCAGCGAGCGGCTCCGACAGACGAGCCAGGAGGGACTGTTCCATTTCGGGCTGGTGGAGGCGTTCACCGGGACATTCGGCGTCTTCGACCGCATCCGCGACCGCGAGGGGACCCACAAGACGATGGAGATCCTCTCCGCCCCGCACGTCTTCCTGCGCGAGAACCCCCTGTACACCCTCGCGTTGACCGTCCCCGCGGCGCTCGCCTTGGTCGGCGTCGCTGCCGCGGCCGGCTCGGCCCGACGAGCTCGACGGGTGGATCGACCGCCCGGTGTGGTCGGCGTTCGTCTGGGTGTACGTGCCGCTCTACGTCGTGTTGATACCGCTCGGGGTCTTCTACGAGTGGCACCAGCGCTCGCGGCGGGCGGTGACGGGGAAGCTCTCCGAGACGCTCCGAAAGCTCTCCTCCGCGAACGACACCGGGCAGACGCTGCTCGAATCCGTGCGCACGGTCTCTGAGACGTCGACCGGGAAGCTCGCCGAGGAGTTCGAGGTGGTCCACGCGAAGGTGAACTACGGGATGAGCCTGCGGGACGCCTTGGTCGAGTTCAACAACGCCTACGCGGTGCCGCGGCTCGCCCGGACGGTGAAGCTCATCACGGAGGCGCAGGAGGCCTCCTCGCAGATAACGGACGTGTTGACGACGGCCGCGCAGGCCTCGGAGAACCAGGACGACATCGAGCGCGAGCGCAAGTCCCGGACCCGGATGCAGGTGGCGATCATCGTGATGACGTACATCACGCTGCTCGGCGTGATGGCCATCCTCCAGACGCAGTTCATCGACGTGATGGGCGACCTGGTCTCACAGAGTGGGGGCGGGGACAGCGCGGGCGGCGCGGGGTTCGGCGGCGGCGGCAGCATCGACCCCGAGGTCCTCTCGATGCTGTTCTTCCACGCGGTGACTATCCAGGCAATCCTCTCCGGGTTTATCAGCGGCTACATCCGCGACGCGGAGCTGGTCTCCGGCGTCAAGTTCGCCGTAGTCCTGGTGACGCTCGCATTGGGGGTGTGGATCTATGTCGGGTGAGCGCGGGACGCGGCCGCGGTCAGGAACGCAGTCAGGGAGGTGGACGCTCGACTCTACCGACCGCGCGCAGACCGTCCTCGATTTCGTCGTCGGGATGTCGGTGTTCCTCGTCGCGGTCGGGTTCACCTTCGCGTTCGTCCCGTCGCTGTTGGAGCCGTACGCCGTCGGCGAGGGCGCGACCGTCATCGTCGCCGAGCGGGGCGCGGCGCGGCTCGCGGAGTCGTCGCTCGCC
>NZ_CBVY010000003.1:235063-238107 GCF_000513435.1 Halorubrum sp. AJ67
GGTCGTCGGTCCGGACGCGTCCTGCTCGACGGTTCGGCCGTCGTGCGACCGGGGAACGCCTCGCGGCGACGCCGACGCCCGCGAGCCACGCGGAAGAGACGGAAGGCGACGGCGAGGTAGACGCGACCTCCGAGGACGGAGAGCCGGACTCGGACGCCGAGGACGAGCGCGAGGCGGTTGAAGTCGAGAACTCCGACGTGACCGACGACTCCGATGAGAGCGACGATTTCGAGGAGAGCGACGACTCCGACCCCGACGAGGCCGACCCGGACCGCGACGGCGACGCCGCCGAGGACTCGTCCCCGGCTCCCGCCCCCGACCCGGACACGGTATTCGACGACCCCGTCGCCCGTCGCGGTGGTGTCTCCGGGGTCGTAGTCGCGCCCGGTGACCGCGTCGAGTCGGTGCCGTCGCGCGTGCCGACCCCCGAGGAGTGGGATCGAGTCGATGTCGATCCGGAATCCCTCCTCGGGTTCGACCCGGGCGAGACCGAGTACCGATTCCGCGCGGCCGCGGCGGTCGGCGACGTGCTCTGGGACCTGTGTGCGGCCCGGTACGACCCTTACTCCGTCCCGGTGTTGAAGGGGTACTACACGTGGGACGACTACCGCGAGGAGTACTTCCTCGACGAGGACGGGAACCCGCCGACGGTCGAGAACGAGGAGGGAGAAGCGGAGCCGCTTTTGTTCACCCACGAGGACAAGACCGAGGCGCTCGGCTTCGATCCGGACCGCACCGAGGAGCTGCTCGGCGCGGGCGGGAGCGCCGCCGCCGACCTCGCGGATCTCGTCGACGAGCGCACCGTCGATGTCAACCCCGAGATCGACGAAGACGCGTTCTTCTCGACCGCAGAGGGGGACACCACGCTGACGAACCGGTACGACTTAGAGAAGGCGGTGCCGATGGCGAAGAAGACGCACTTCCGCGAGGAGGAGCGCTACTGGGTGAACAAGCCGTACGCGTTCGTCATCGTCTTCCGGTCGACGAAGGAGAACGAGGTGAAGTACTACGCGGTCCAGCCGTACCGGACGGAGATCGAGGCGGACCTCACGGAGTTTCTCACCGGCAAGCTCCGCACCTCGATCAAGTACGCCGACGAGTCGATCGCGGGCGGCGACGAGGCGTTCCGCGAGGAAGTGATTGTCGAGGAGACGCGTTCGCTTTTGGACCGCTACGGGCTCTACGAGGACGACGGCGACGAGCGCGGGATCGCGGACGCGCTGCTCGACCGGTTCGGCGTCGACCCGAGCGAGGGGATCGCCCGCCGGATCGCGGAGTCGCTGGGGTACGAGCCGCCGGTCGAGTCGCCCTCGGACCCGCCGAAGATTAGCGCTCGCCCCGAGCCGGCCGTCCTCGCGGAGGACGCCGAGACGCTCTCCGAGCATCAGGTCGAGAAGCTGCTGTACTACCTCAAACGCGATTTCATCGGCTACGAGCGGATCGACCCGATCAAGTACGACATCAACGTCGAGGACATCTCCTGTGACGGGTACAACTCCCCCGTCTTCGTCTACCACTCGGAGTACGAGCAGATCATCTCGAACGTCCGCCACGGCACCGACGAGCTCGACGACTTCGTCGTGAAGCTCGCCCAGCGCTCCGGAAAGGGGATCTCGAAGCGGCGGCCGCAGGTGGACGCCACCCTCCCGGACGGCTCGCGCGCCCAGCTCACGCTCGGCCGCGAGGTCTCCGACCACGGGACCAACTACACGATCCGCCAGTTCAACGACGTCCCCTTCACGCCGATCGACCTGATCAACTGGAAGACGTTCTCGCTGGACGAGATGGCGTTCCTCTGGCTCTCGATCGAGAACCACAAGAGCCTGATCTTCGCGGGCGGCACCGCGTCCGGGAAGACGACGAGCCTGAACGCCGTCTCCCTATTCATCCCCTCGAACGCGAAGATCGTCTCCATCGAGGACACCCGCGAGGTGGAGCTTCCCCAGCGCAACTGGATCGCCTCCGTCACGCGCCCCTCCTTCTCCGACGACGACAAGGGCGATATCGACGAGTTCGACCTGCTGGAGGCCGCGCTCCGCCAGCGCCCCGACTACATCGTGATGGGCGAGATCCGCGGCGAGGAGGGTCGGACCGCCTTCCAGGTGATGTCGACCGGCCACACCACCTACACGACGTTCCACGCCGACTCCGTCGGCGAGGTGCTCAAGCGCTTCACCACCGACCCGATCAACGTCTCGAAGACGATGTTCACGGCCCTCGATCTGGTCTCCATCCAGACGTCGACCCGCGTTCAGGGCAAGAAGGTGCGTCGGAACAAGTCGATCACCGAGATCAACCACTACGACGCCGAGAACGACGAGATCAACGTTCAGGACGTGTTCCAGTGGCAGGCCGAGACGGACGAGTTCCTCCAGATGGGCGACTCGAACACGCTCGAAGACATCATGTTCGACCGGGGCTGGAGCCGGGAGCGACTCGACGAGGAACTCCGCAAGCGCCGGGTCGTGTTAGTGTACCTCATCGACCGCGGACTCAACAGCTACGCGCAGGTGGCGGCGACGTTCCAGGCGTTCATCAACGACCCCGAGACGGTGCTCGCGCTGATGGCCAACGACGAACTGGAGCGCTCGCTGGAGGACCTCCGCGAGATGGAGTCCGTCCTCATCAACGTCGACCGCGACAAGGAGGAGCTCGTCCCGCGGCCCGATCCGGACGCCGAGGCCGAGGCGGAGGTCGCCGAGATACTCGATTCGGCCGAAGACCTGTTCGAGCGGTTCCGCGGCGAGGTGCCGGACTCGGTCGCTGACGCCCTCCTCGAAATGAACCACGCCCCCGACGTCGAAGCGCAGCCGACGCGGGACCGGGAGGCCCTCGCCGAAACGGCTCGGGAGGCGGACGCGACAGACGCGACGGACGCGACGGACGCGGTGGGTCTCGACACGGCTGCGGACGCCGTCGACGCGGACGCGCCGCCGGAAGCGACCGACTCCGATCCCGACGCCCCCTCGCCTGATCCCCCGGACGCCTCACCGTCCGATCCCGCGCACGACGACTTCGGGACTGCCGCCGAGGCGGGCGCGACC
>NZ_CBVY010000003.1:241182-246661 GCF_000513435.1 Halorubrum sp. AJ67
ACAAACGAGTCGGACTGCGCGTGGACGGCGAACGCTAGCGACCTCCACGACGAACTCGGCATCGATGACCGCCGCGGACTCAACCTCACCGTCACGCGGGACGGGACGGTCCAGCCGCTCGAATCGAACGGGAACGTCACCGAGATGCACGCCGGGTCCGCGCCGCCGCGGACGGAGAGCGTCTCGGCCGCCAGTCGCATCGTGACGATCGACGATCCCGAGAGCCCGGGGGATCCCGAGACCTACCGGCTCACGCTGCGGGTGTGGTGAGATGTTCGTCGAACACCTCCCGGACGACCGCGGGCAGGCCCACACGTTAGAGGCGTTCACGGCGGCGCTGCTCTTGGTCGCCGGCCTCATCTTCGCGACGCAGGCGACGGCCGTCACGCCGCTGTCCGCGAGCACGTCGAACCAGCACGTCGAGAACCAGGCGGCGATCGCCGCACAGGACGTGCTGACGACGACCGGAGAGAGCGGGAACCTGACGGCCGCGCTGCTGTACTACGAGGACGGCGAGTTCGTTGACAGCGGCGACGAGACGAGTTACTCGGGGGTCCCGCCGGCGTCGCACCCGCTCCACGATCCGCTGACGGAGGCGTTCGGCGACCGCCAGATCGCCTTCGACATCGAGGTTTTCTACCCCGAGGACGGCGGAAACAGGACGGGCGACACCACGATGGTCGACATGGGATCGCCGAGCGACAACGCGGCCACCGCGAGCACGCGCGTGGCGCTGTACGGCGACGACCGGTTGTTCAACGCCAGCGTCGACGACCCGGGCGACGCGACGTACTCCGGGCCGCGGCTCGCCGAGGAGAGCCAGCATGACTACCTCGCGCCCTCGGCTGGCGGGAGCGACACGCTGTACACGGTCGTGGAGGTGCGTATCACCGCATGGCAGATGTGAGTTCCCCCGAAGGCGCGGGCGCGAGAACGTCGACGCCGACCCCGACGAGGACCGGGCGCAGATCATTCTGATCACCGGGCTGACGCTCGCGGTCCTCTTCGTCGCGGTCGTGCTCCTGTTGAACACCGTCATCTACACCGAGAACCTCGCGACCCGCGGGGCCGACGCGGGGGGCGCGGAGGCGATCGAGTTCCGTGACGACACCGTCGACGACCTCGCCGGGATCCTCCACCGCGAACACCGGAACCGGAGCAGCGATGACGTCCTCAACGACTTCGACGAGAGCGTAAAGACGTACAGTCACACGGTCGCCGGTCTACGGGCGCGTGACGGAGTGATCGCGAACGTGAGCGTGAACCGCTCCACCGTCGAACGGGGCTACTTCGTCGCGCAGAACGAGACCGAGAGCGGCTTCCGGGACATGACCGCCCCAGACGGCACGACGGCGAACTGGACCGTCGTGAGCGGCGTCGGCCGCACGCGGAACTACCGGCTGACCGTGAACTCGGCATCCGTGTCGGACGGCGAGGACGGGGCGTTCGCTGTCGTGGCCGACGGCGCGGGAGAGAACTGGTCGGTGACGCTGTCAAACGACTCGGCCGACGCGATCGACGTGCGGGTGAGGAACGCGACGGTCAACACTACGAGGACCTTCTCTCATGAGGGGGACGGGAACGTCACGATCGACCTGACCGCCGGCACGGTCGGCGGCCAGCACTTTCCGGAACTCGTCTGGGCCGGGGGCGTTCAGAACGGAAGTGATCCGTCTGACACCTACGATATCCGCCACGAGAACGGCGGCAACGCGACCGGAACGTACAGCTTCGTGGTCGACGAGCGCGCCGGGACCTCCCCCCTCGACGCCTCCTCCCGGCCGTACGTCACCGACGCCGTCTACGGCGTCGACGTGGAGCTCACCCACCGGACGCCGGAGCTGACCTACGGCGACGTGATCCGGCTCGCGCCGGGTGAGCGCGATGCGTGAGGGTCCGGGCGGGACGGACCGCGCCGTGTCGGTCACCGTCGGCTACGTCATGACGCTCGCGGTCTCGACGCTGCTGCTCTCGGGGCTGTTCGTCGCGGGCGGGTCGTTCGTCGAGACGGAGCGCGAGCGCGCCGCGCAGGGCGAACTCACCGTGGTCGGCGAGCGGATCGCGGCCGACCTCGGAACCGTCGACAGAGTCGCGTCGACCGCGTCGCCGCCGCGCGAGAACCTGACCGTCGACCGGCCGCTGACGCTCCCCGACAGGGTGTCAGGAACCGGCTATCGGATCCGGATCGAGGCGACGGGCTCGGCGGGCACGATCGCGCTCGAAAGCGAACAGGCCGACGCGACCGTCGAGGTCCCGTTCCGGACCAGCGAGGGGATCACGGTGCGGAACGCCACGGTACGGGGCGGTGACCTCCGGATCTACTGGGATGCGCCCAGCGGGGTGGACGACGAAGGCGAAGTGGTGGTGAGCGAGCGATGAGGGGGCTCGGCGACGCCGGCTTTCGAGACGACGACCGCGGCGTCAGCGAGACCGTGGGATTTGTCCTGGTGTTCGCGCTGATCGCGACGACGATCGCGGTCACGTTCACCGTCGGGCTCGGCGGGCTGGAGGACGCCCAGCTCGCGGAGCGCGACAACAACGTCGAGCGCGCGTTCGACGTCCTCCACGACAACCTCAACGACCTGAGTCGGGACGGCGTGCCGAATCGGGCGACCGAGATCCGGCTCGGCGGTGGCAGGGTGTCGTTCGACCGCGAATCTGAGTTCCGACTCAACCATACCGGAACGGAAACGGCGATCACTGAGGGCGGATCGATCACATTCCACGGCACGGGCGACACCCGGATCGTCTACGAAAACGGCGCGGTGTTCCGTATGCAAGGAGACGACGGCGTCATGATCCAGGAACCCGACCTGCTCGTCGGAGACACAATCGTCTACTCTCTATACGGACTCACGGGTCCGGCTGACTCAGTGGGCGGGGACCGGACGGTCCTCGTCACGAGCGAGCGAACCGACCGGGACGTTCCGGTCGACGCTCGGGCCAGCGGTGCGAATATTACACTCTCGATCAACTCCTCGCAGGCGAGCGTTTGGGAGCGGTATTACGGCGACCTAGCGGGGGAACACGACAAAATATCGATGACGACAGACGGCCCGGCAGACATTACAGTAACGTTTGTAGCCGACCGCTACGACCGATTCGTCGCACACCGGACCATCGCTGACGTTGGCTTTTCCGACTGAAGTGGTCGCCTTGCCCCCGGCGAGCGATGGCCTACCGCGTTAGTCGTCCTCAATCCGGATCTCCTGTGTCGAGACGTGGAGGTAGTTGATCGTCGGCACCTGTTCGACCTCGTCGAACACCTCCGCGGTCGCGAGCGCCTCGTCGTATCGGATCGTGAAGTGCGCGTCGTCGATGTCGCTGAACCTGTCGACGGTGAGCGCCCCTCGGATGGTGATGTCGCCCTCCGCGTCGTTGACGGCCGCGTTCGGGGCGTACACCACGCCGGTGAGATCGATCGGGGCGTCGTCACCGTCGAACCCTAACTCGTCTGCGTTCGAGAACAGCCAGAACGAGCTGGCGGGTTCGTTCGTGCCGGTCGAGACCGACACGCCGGTGTCGTCGTCGCCGTCACCGATCTGAATGTCCCCGTCCGGCTCGTCGTGGAACACTCTGAGTTCGGCACTCTCTTCGACGGTCACCTCCGAGGCCCCCTCCAGCGAGAGGTCGCCGCCGACGTAGATACGCGCGTTTCCATCGCCTTCGACCTTGATTTTGGTCGGGTTCGCTCCGTCTCCGCTCAGCGAGAAGTCGCCGTCGACGCGCAGGTCCAAGTCGCCGTCGGTGACATTGAGGACCAGCTTACCGCCGGACAGGTCAGCGTTGTCGAACCGAAACCCGGCGTGGCCCCCGCTCGCATTGAGGGTGACGGTCCCGCCGTCGACGGAGAGGTCCCCGTCCGCGCCGGTGTCGTCCTCGTCGCCGTCCGAAGCAATGACTTCGGCGTCCTCGACGCGGTACGTCTCGCTGCCGCCGGAGACGTCGAGTCCATCGGCGACGGACGACCGGCTCGTGATCGGCGTATCGTCGCGGAGGTCGGCCCATGACGAGTAGCTCGCCGCAGTCACGTTGCCGTAACGGGTGTCGTACTTATTGAACGCGCTGAAGACGTATCCCTCAACCGGGTTGGGGTCCTCGATGTCGGCCTGCTGGGTGATGTTCCCGGTTACGTTGATCGGGTGGTTCCCGTTCCGTATCCCGTTCGGATTTGGCTTGATGTCGTACTGCGCGCGGAGGTCGCCTTTGATCGTTACGTACGTCGGGTCGTTCCCCTTCCCGTTCGGGGAGTCGATATCGCCGCCCGCGGAGACGACCGCGTTATCCCGACTCTCGTTGGGGCCTGCCCCACCGGAGTCGTAGCTGTCGGCCGTCAGCGATCCGATCGACCTGAGATTGAACTTGCTGGTTCCAAACGTTCCCATCGAGTACCGGACGCCGTCGCCGCGTAACTCGGACCGCAGCAACACGGTCACGGAGTTCTCACCGCGGTCGACGATCCGGGTGTCCGTCCGGCTCTCGAAGAAGGTGGCCCACCCCTCGTGGTAGTCGCCGGTCACTGTCACCCGGATGTCGTCGACGACCGGGTTCTGAGCGACGTGTCCCTTCGGCGATCCCTCGCTCGTGAGGATGACACCGTCGCCGTCGACCGTCGCGTTCTCCGAGATCGTCACCAGCGGGACGGTGAGCGTCTCACCGCGGTAGTGGAACTCCGGCGCGGAGACCATCCGGCTCCGGTCCCCGTCGCTTCGCCACACGCCGCCGCCCTGATACGCGATCCGCGTTCCGTCGCGTTCGTACACCAGCGCGCCGAGGCTCGCGTTGACTATCTCGTCGCCCGTCTCGTTTTCGGCGATCACCATCCGGCCCGCGTCGTGATCGACGGAGAGGTCGCCGGTGCCGGTGCCGGTGCGAGTACCGAACGAGACGCGCTGGCTCGGCGACCCGCCGTGCGCGACGAGGCTCGCCTTGGAGTCCATCTGCGTCATCGCTCCCTCGACGCGCTGGAGGTCGGCCCGCGTCTGTGAGTCGTCGAGCGCGGCACCGCCGAGCGCGACCGTGGTGCCGACGACCGCGACCGTCAGCCCCAACAGTAACACCGTCCCGAGCACTTCGCTCTGCGCGCGCTCACCCCCGAACATGGCGCGACGTACGGCGAGCGCACGCATAAACGTAGACTCCCGACTATCGCGGCTGAGATCTGGATAGAGGGGCGCGTCCGAGGTCCGGACGCTCGACCGCGGCCGATCGATATTTGCTCGCGGCGCTCCTCTCTGAGACCGTGACCGAGCAACTGTACCTCGACGACGACTCCGTGACGGCGTTCGACGCGACCGTCGAGCGCGCCCTCTCGGACCCGCCGCGGGTCGTCCTCGACCGGACGCACTTCTACCCGACCGGCGGCGGACAGCCCCACGACACGGGCGCGCTGCGAGCGACCGACGGCGACCGCGTCTGGCGCGTGGTCGACGTCGAGAAGCGGGACACGGTGTATCACGCGCTCGGCACGGTCGAGGAC
>NZ_CBVY010000003.1:249607-250707 GCF_000513435.1 Halorubrum sp. AJ67
CGCGGCGACGAGCAGCAGCGCGAGTGCGAGAACGCCGACGCGGGCGCGGTGCGAACGGGTCATCGACCGCCCGTTCGGCCGGCTCGCTTAAATCACCGTGGTCGTCGGTATCAGTCGAGAGAATCGTCGCCGAGCAGCCCCTCGACGAGCATCTCCGCGGACGCGACGTTCGTCGCCAGCGGCACGTCCTTCACGTCGCAGACGCGCAACAGCGCCGAGATGTCCGGCTCGTGCGCCTGCGCCGTCAGCGGGTCGCGGAGGAAGACGACCCCGTCGATCCGGTCGCTCGCGATCATCGCGCCGATCTGGAGGTCGCCGCCGAGCGGCCCGGACGACTGCCTGTTGACCGCCAGCCCGGTCTCCTCCGCGATGCGTTTGCCCGTCGTGCCGGTTGTCACCAGTTCGCAGTCGTCGAGGGCGGCGGCGTGCGCCTCGACGAACGCGACCATCTCGTCTTTCAGCTCGTCGTGAGCGATGAGCGCGATGCGCATACGTGGCGGTCGCCGCCGCGTCGCTTAAGTACTGCCCTCGCCGCGAGCGTCGCTTCCACACCGGTCTTCGAGCCAGTCGAACTGCGCGGACAGCTCCGTCCGGCGCTGTCGTTCGATCACGGTGGCGTCGAGGAAGTCGCCGACGAGCGCCACGTCGAGCGCGAACGCCGTCGTGGCGGTCACCCCGCTCCCGTCTGCCGTCGGCGTCACGACGTACGCCGTCCGCATCGACTCGAATATCCCTTCGCGCTGCTCGTAGGCGAGGTCGGCGTCCGGGTCGTCGACGAGTTCCAACGTCAGTTCGATAGACGCGATACCCACGTCGTTCGCCACGCGCACCGTCTCGCCGTCGACCGCGACCTCGTCGAACCCAGACGACCGGACGAACGGTTCGACGTCGCGCATCGCGTCGCGGACTGTCTCCGGAGGCGCATCGACCGTCCGCGAGAGCGTGACGGTGTTCATTCCGCCGGCGTCACCTCGTCGGCGGCGTCGTCCCCCTCACCGGATAACCGACTCGGGGCGAACCGGCCGAGTGCGACGCGGGCCAGCGACCCCGGCGCGTGCCGCCGGATCACGAGGACGGCGTTGACCGCGAAGACGCCGACG
>NZ_CBVY010000003.1:250727-252102 GCF_000513435.1 Halorubrum sp. AJ67
CTCGACGGCCCGGAGCCGATGGTCGATGCCGCGTAGCTCCGTCTGCGTGAACATCGTCGCGAGCTGGTACAACGCGCCGTAGACGGTGGTGAGCACCGCGCCGAAGACGGCGAGAGTGACGTGCGCGCCGCGGACGCCCGCGTGAGAGACGCCGAGGCCCGCGAGGAACCCGGATTCGAGGTCCGCGGCGAGTAGGACGCCCAGCCCGGTCAGGGCGACGAAGAAGGCGAGCGCGACGGCGAAGTGCCGCTCGGTCACGTCGAACTTGTCGAGGGTCGCGAGCGTTCGCCCGACGTTGTAGACGAACGTCCAGAACCCGGCGAGCAGCAGGACGCCGAATCCCGCGAGCCACGAGAGCCGGCCCAGCGCGAGGGCGGCCGCGAACCCGACCAGTCCGGCGACGACCAGCGCGAGCTGGACGTTCGCGAGGCGTCGTGACCGGAGCGTCGTCCCCGACCACACCGGGACGAACTGCGTCATCGCGCCCATGATCGTCACGCACACCCACCCGACCAGAAACAGGTGGACGTGGACGAGACCGCCCAGCCCCGGCACCGCGTCGACGGTCAGCCCGATTCCGACGAGCAGGGCGCTCCCGAGGAGGGCGAGGCCGACGACGAAGTGCCGGAGCGGGACCGTCATCGGCGGTCCTCGTGCCGCGTCGATACCGCCCGGAACTGCTCCCATGGTCGGATAACGGAACGCCTCCGCCCTCCGCCTGTTCCCGAAGATGTTCGCGGTCTCGTCGCGGCGCTGGAACGGCCGCCTTCTCCGCGGTCGGGGGAACGGGAGCGCGCCGCGCCGGTGGACCGCGCGGCCTTAAGTCCGTCCGGTAACGAGTCGATCCCATGCCAAGCGATCGAGAGGCCGCGTTCTCCGGCGTCCGGGCCGTCCGCGACGCCGCGGAGGTGTCGTAGATGGGCGGGCGATCGACGGACGGGCGAACGGCGGCGGACGGATCGACGGACGAGCGAGCGACGGCGGACAGATCGACGGACGCCCGAGCGATCGGCGTCGACGTCGGCGGGACGTTCACCGACGTGGCGCTCTCGCTCGACGGCGATCTCGTCACCGCGAAGGTGCCAAGCACCGAGGACCAGAGCGAGGGCGTCGTCGCGGGGATCGAGAAGGCCTGCGAGGCGGCCGGGATCGACCCCGAGAGCGTGACCGACTTCTCCCACGCGATGACCGTCTCGGTCAACGCATTGTTAGAGAACGACGGCGCGCGGACCGCGCTCGTGACGACCGAGGGGTTCCGCGACGTCCTGGAGATCGGACGACAGACCCGCCCGTCGCTGTACGACCTCGACGCCGAGAAGCCGACGCCGCTCGTCCCCAGACGCCGCCGGTTCGAAGTCGCCGAGCGCGCCACTCC
>NZ_CBVY010000003.1:256212-258930 GCF_000513435.1 Halorubrum sp. AJ67
AGCGGGACCGCCGCGACGGGAAGGTCGATACCGATCGAGAGGACGCGCTCGGCGATGACGAACCGAAAGCGTCCGAAAAACGAGTCGACGAGAACGAAGACTGATTCCCTACTCCGCCGCCGAGGGCCGCGGACTCACTTGAACCGGAACGTCTCTAAGTTCTTCGGCGAGAACGTCCGCATGTTGTAGTCGTGGTACAGCGACGAGGAGAGGTCCTGAACGGAGCTCTCGTCGCCGTGAACGCACAGCACCTTCTCCGGGCGCGGGTTCATCGTCTTCACGAAGTTCTCTAATCCCTGCCGGTCGGCGTGGCCGGAGAAGCCGTCGACGACCTCCGTCCCCATCTGGAGGGTCAGCGTGTCGCCGCGGCTCCCGCCGCCCCAACCGTCGACCGGAATCTCGTCCCAGCCGTTCTGGATCCGGCGGCCGAGCGTCCCCTGCGCTTGGTAGCCGACGAACACGAGGTTCGAGTCCGGGTCGGGGCCGATGTGACGGAGCCACGACATGATCGGGCCGCCCTCGATCATCCCGGAGGTGGAGACGATGATGCACTGGTCGCCGTCGGCGACGTCCTGTCGCTCGTCCTCGCCGGCGTCGATGTGGTTGAACTGGTCGGCGAGGAACGGGTTCTCGTCCTCGTGGAAGATGCGGTCGCGGAGGTCGTCACGGAGGTACTCGGGGTAGGTCGTGTGGATCGCGGTCGCCTCCCAGATCATCCCGTCGAGGTGGACCGGCATCTCCGGGATCTCTCCCTCCCGCATCGCCTCCTCCAAGACGAGCATGATCTCCTGAGATCGCCCCACGGCGAACGCCGGAATGACGACCTTCCCGCCCTGCTCGTAGGTCTCGTTGATGACCTCCTTGAGCGCCTCCTCGGAGTCCTCCTGATCGGTCTGGTAGTCGTTGCGGCCGCCGTAGGTGGACTCCAAGACGAGCGTCTCGACCCGCGGGAAGTCGTTGACGGCCCCGTTGAACAGCCGGGTGTCCTCGTAGTGGATATCGCCCGAGAACGCGACGTTGTAGAGCCCGTCGCCGATGTGGAAGTGCGTGACTGCGCTGCCGAGGATGTGGCCCGCGTTGTGGAACGTGAGCTTCACGTCCGGGGCCACGTCGGTCACGTCGCCGTACTCCAGCGGGATGGTGTGTTTGATCGCGTCGCGGACCTGCGCGGACTCGTACGGCGGCGTCCTGCCGTCCTTCGCCGCGACGTCGAGGTAGTCGAGGGTGAGCAGGCCCATCAGGTCGCGGGTCGGCTCCGTCGTGTAGATGGGGCCGTCGTAGCCGTACTTGAAGAGGAGCGGGACCAGCGCGGAGTGGTCGAGGTGGGCGTGCGTGAGGACGACGGCGTCGATGTTCTGCGCGCCCGCGCCGAGCGCCTCCGGCACTTGGAGGTACGGCACCTCGCCCTCGGCACCGGGCTTGTCGCCGCAGTCGATGAGGATCCGCGTCTCGGCGGTGTTGAGGATAAAGGCCGCGCGGCCGACCTCGCGGCAGCAGCCGAGCGTCGTGATCCGGACCCACTCGTCGTCGGACATCTCCTCGCGATGGATCTGGCGGCCGACGCGTTCGAGGATGTCGCGGCGCTCCTCGCGCTCGTTTTTCAGGAAGCCGCGCACGTTCGAGACGGTGGAGGACTCTATCGGCGGCGTCCGAACGACCTCGGGGGTCCAGCCGACTTCCTGTGTGATCTCGCGGAGCGTCGAGCCGCGGCGGCCGATCACCATCCCGGGCTTCTCGGCCTCGATGACGACCTCGCCGGTGTCCTCGTGGAAGTCGAGGTCGGTCACGCCCGCGTCGTCCGGGATCACCTCGCGGACCTCGTCTTCGGCCCGCGCCGGCGGGGAGAGGGCGCTCGGGTCCGGGCGGACCGTGATCCGCTTGCGAAGCTTCGACGCGAGCCGCCGGATCAGGTCGCCGTCGCCGGCGAACGCCTTGGGGTCGCGCGTGTACACGACCAGCTCCGGGCCCTCGTATTTGACATCTGTGACCGTGATGTCGTTCGGAATTTCCTGTTCGATCTCCGATTTCAACGTATCGAGTTGCTTATCGACTTGACTCATATCTCACTGCGGGTCGTCGAGGCCGTCGTCGTCGAATCGCGTCGCGCGCCGCGCCGCGACTCGCCGTCGATCGGTCGACCGTGACGGGTAGGCATAGTGGAAGTACTGTCCGTAGTGTTCCGTGCGGGAACAGCCAGCGAAAACCCGCTTGACTCAGGCTACTGCCCCGCCGTTATAAAAGCCTTCGCAAAGGGCAAGCCCCCGGCGGCCGAACCGCGCCCATGCGCGTCACGCCGCAGACGGTCCGCGACGAACACGCCTGGGTCCGCGACCGCGCCGACGCGGTCGTCCCGATCCTCAACGACACCCGCGACCGGCTCGGCCGGCTCTTCGAGACGGACGTCGACGCGGTGTCGCCCGAGGCGTACCGTCGCGAGGTCGACGTCGTCTTCGCCGACGGCGAGGTCGCCGTCAACGTCGCCGCCTGCGTCGCGCTCCTGCGCGACCTCGACGTGACGGGCGATTACCCCGGCTTCGTCGTCGACGAGGTGCTGGGTCGAGAGCTCGCGGCGACGGTCGCGGGCGGGCGACCCCTCTCGCTGCTCGCGCAGGCGACGTTTCATTTCGCGGACCTCCACGTCGACCGAGACGCTACGGCCGAGGGCGACGGCAGAGGCGCGGGGACCGCGGGCGCGGACGACCTCGACGCCGCGCTCGC
>NZ_CBVY010000003.1:258950-261048 GCF_000513435.1 Halorubrum sp. AJ67
GCCCGCGCGGTCGACGACCTCTGTTGATCCGGCCCGATGTCGACGAGACCTCGCCGACCGTAATAACTTCGTATAGCATACATTATACGAAGTTANACGAAGATGGCGTTCGCGACGAGTTCCGGCTCGACCGCGCCGGGACCGTCGCCGCCGATCAGCTGCGCGTCCTCGAACATCGCGTAGAACTCCTCGTAGGCGTCCGTCCGGTCGACTCCCTCGCGCTCCTCGGGGTCGGCCTCCTCCTCCGCGCGCTTCGAGAAGTTCGTCTTCACCGGTCCCGGTTCGACGACGACCACGTCGATGCCGAGGTCCGCGACCTCGTTGCGCAGCGCGTCGGACATCGCTTCGAGGGCGAACTTCGACCCGCTGTACACGCCGCCGCCGGGCATCGACACCCGCCCGGCGACCGACGAGACGTTGACGATGGTTCCGTCGCGCTCGCGCCGCATCGCGGGCAGCACCGCCCGGATCAGCCGGTGTGGCCCGTACACGTTCACGTCGAACTGGTCGTGGACCCGATCGGTGGTGACGTCCTCGATCGGACCGAACTGACCGTAGCCGGCGTTGTTGATCAGGGCGTCGATCGCTCCCTCCTCGTCTAAGATCCGATCGACGACGCGGTCGACATCGTTCTGGTCAGTGACGTCGAGCGTGGCGAGCTCACAGCCCGCCTCGCCGAGCGCTTCGACGTCCGCGGGGTTCCGCGCGGTCGCGTACACGGTCCACCCCTCGTCGAGGAAGGCGTGCGCCGCGGCGCGGCCGATACCCGAGGAACAGCCGGTGATGAGTACCGTCTTCTGCACGCGTCGTCGGTCGGTCCCCGGCGGCATAACTCTCCCGACCGACCGCGTCGCTCGGGGTCCGCGCAGTCGCCGAAGGAAAATCGGAAGGGGGCGGCGCACTCCCCGCCGCCGTCCGCGTCGTTACTCTTCGCCCGCCGACTCGCCGTTCTCGCCGTCGCCGCTCTCGTCGGCCTCGTCGTCGTCCGCCGGGAGGAGGTCCCGCTCGTCTAAGATCGCCTCGATCTCGTCGACGGGGCGCTCCGTGTACTCCTCGTCGTCGACGGTGATCGTCGCGACGCCGACGCCGTCGGGCGTCAGCTCGCCGTCGTTCGACTGCGCGAGGGTGTCAAGCGCGAGTCCGACGGCGTCGTCGGTCGAGAGGCCCTCCTCGTACTCCGCTTCGAGGTAGTCACGGAGGTCGCTGCGGTCCGAGCCGATCGACAGCGCCTGCCACTCGTAGGGGGTGCCGGACGGGTCCGTCTCGAACAGGCGCGGCTCGCCGTTCTCGATGCCGCCGACGATGAGCGCGACGCCGAACGGGCGCGCGCCGCCGACCTGCGTGTACTGCTGGATGTGGTCGGTGATGTTCTTCGTCAGCGTCTCGATGCCGACCGGCTCGCCGTACCGGAGCTGGTTCACCTGCGCCTGCCGGCGCGCGAAGTCGATGAGCTGGCGGGCGTCGGCGACGTGGCCGGCGCTCGCGACGCCGACGTGGTCGTCGGCCTTGTGGAGCTTCTCGATGCTCTCCGGCTCCATCAGCGGGGAGCGGGCGCGCTTGTCCGCCGCGAGGACGACCCCGTCCTCGGCGCGGATCCCGACGCTCGCCGTCCCTCGTTTCA
This sequence comes from Halorubrum sp. AJ67, assembly GCF_000513435.1. Taxonomy (NCBI): domain Archaea; kingdom Methanobacteriati; phylum Methanobacteriota; class Halobacteria; order Halobacteriales; family Haloferacaceae; genus Halorubrum; species Halorubrum sp. AJ67. The sequence goes on from NZ_CBVY010000003.1 coordinate 260,572, forward strand.
CCGCCTCCCGGGCGTACTCGACCTGATAGAGTCGGCCGTCCGGAGAGAAGATTGTGATGCCGCGGTCGTACGCCTGTTGTTGGGATTGGCCCTGCATGATATCACTCGATGTCGAACGTCGTCGCGCCGACGCGACCCGACTCGGCCCGCAGGTCACACGCGTCACCGCGCACGACCGCGGGCCGTTCGGCGCTCCCGAACGCGACGTCTCGCTGTGTCGAATTGGGGGTCGCGCGACCCATATATCTTTCCTCACAGGCACGTACCGTCCCCGAAATCCCCCTGACGAGGATTCCGACCGGCTCGCCGTCGACCTCGCTCACGCAGGCGATCGCGGCGCGCGCGTCGCCGACGTAGCCGTGTCTGACGCGGACGACGGCCTCGCCCGTCCCGTCCGCGTGCGAGAACGACAGCAGCGTGAGGTCGGCGTCGGCGCTCCCCGCGTCGCCGAGGAGGTTGCCGGCGCTGTACCACAGC
>NZ_CBVY010000003.1:265167-266776 GCF_000513435.1 Halorubrum sp. AJ67
GAAGCCGCACGCGACCGACGCCGGCTGGCTCGCGCAGGCCGGGACCGACTGCCTCGTCTGCGGGGCCTCAGAGCCGGGGGAGGCGCACACTGACACGGAGAGCGCGAGCCTAGACGTTCTCGACCGCTGTTACGAGATATACGCAGGGCTCGCGGAGCGGGAGTTGTAGCGGATACGGGGGGTCATGGGCCGATCACTCCGGTCCGCGCGCGACCCCGTATGGAAGGGGTTTTATGCGACCCGCGGAAAGTGTGCGCCACTATGGGAGATAAGTCGAAGGCTCAAAAGAAGCGTCTGGCGAAGGCGGAACGCCAGAACACCCGCGTCCCCGCGTGGGTCATGATGAAGACGGACATGAACGTGACGCGAAACCCCAAGCGGCGCAACTGGCGTCGGAACGACCTGGACGAATAGATGTCCACGAACGACTTCGAGGAGCGCGTCGTCACCGTCCCGCTCCGCGACGCCAAGGACAAGCCCGTCCAGCAGCGCGCCGACTACGCGATGAAGATCACGCGCCAGCACCTCGCGAAGCACTTCTCCGTCGAGGAGGACGACGTGATCATCGACGGGTCCGTCAACGAGGCCGTCTGGTCGAACGGGCGACAGAACCCGCCCAGCACGGTTCGAGTCCGCGCGGCTCGGTTCGTCGAGGACGGCGAGCCGGTCGTCGAGGCCGAGCACGCGGAGTAACGTGTTACGGGCGACCTTCACCGGCTCGTCGTACGTGGGCGTCTTCGCCCGCGCGGTCGACGACCTCCTGTTGATCCGGCCCGATGTCGACGAGGACCTCGCCGACGATCTCGGCGCGGAACTCGGCGCGGAGCCGCTGCTCACGACGGTCGGCCGGTCCAACACGGTCGGCGCGCTCGCGACGGGCAACGAGGAGGGAATCCTCGTCTCCTCGCGCGCGACCGAGCGCGAGAAGGACCGGATCGCGGACGTCGCCGGCGTTCCGGTGTCCGAGCTGCCGGGCGAGATCAACGCCGCCGGGAACGTCGTCCTCGCGAACGACTACGGCGCGTACGTCCACCCGGACCTCTCGCGCGAGTCGATCCAGACGATCAAAGACGCCCTCGACGTCCCCGTCACTCGCGGCGACCTCGGCGGCGTCCGCACCGTCGGCACCGCGGCGGTCGCCAACAACACGGGCGTGCTCTGTCACCCCCAGTCGACCGAATCGGAACTTCAGGCGGTCGAGGAGGCGCTCGACGTGCGCGCCGACCTCGGCACCGTCAACTACGGCGCGCCGCTCGTCGGCTCCGGCCTCGTCGCCACCGACGAGGGATACGTCGTCGGCGAGGATACGACCGGGCCGGAGCTGGGCCGGATCGAGGAGACGCTCGGCTTCATCGACTGAGCCGTTCGTCGACGCTCCCGCCTTCGTTTTCGAACCACTCGCACATTTAAGAGTCGCAACGGTGTTGCGTGCGGTATGCCCGCTATCGAGTGCCGAAGTCTCACGAAGTACTACGGCGACGTGCGGGGGATCGAAGACGTCTCCTTCGCCGTCGAGGACGGCGAGGTGTTCGGCTTCCTCGGACCGAACGGCGCGGGGAAGACGACCGCGATCCGCACGCTGCTCGGCTTCCTGTCGCCGACGAGCGGC
>NZ_CBVY010000003.1:267523-268532 GCF_000513435.1 Halorubrum sp. AJ67
CCCCCGTTTCGCGGCCGAGCGTATCGGCGTTGCGCTTCTCCGGCCGCGCTCCCCGTCTTCGCATCACCAGTCGTCGGCGGACTCCTCCCGCTTCTTCCACTCCCGCCGCGGGTCCTCGCCGGTGAACCACGTCGCCACGCCCTCGGGGTCGTCCTCGCGGAAGGCCCGCCGTCGCCCCCACTCGACGACGGCCTTGGCGAGCGTGATCGGGAGGAGGTACGGGAGCAGGAGGACCTCGACGCCGAACGCCGCGGCGATCGCGTCAAGCGCCCCGGGAAGGAGAGCCGCCTCGATCGCGAATATTCCGACGGTGACCGGGACGACCGTCAGCATCCCGATGCTGAAATAAAAGAAGACGACCCGTTGGGCGGCCTCGACCACCATATACGGCGACTGCTCCTCGTAGGCGCGCTCCGCGAAGAACTCCCGGCGTACCTCCGCGATCTGCGCGCCGCAGACGCCGAGCGCCGCCAGCCCGACGGTGGGGGTGAGATACGAGAGCGCGTCCAACCCGACCGGCAAGAGCGGGAACGCGAGGAAGGCGAAGACCCCGAGCGACCGCCGAACGACCCGCGCGTTCCGACGGTAGATCGGCGGCAGCCACGAGGTGAGCCGGATCGGTTCGGGATCGTTCTCCCACACCTCGTCTCGCTCGGTGTCCTCGTCGTAGCCGGTGATGTAGAACGAGCGGTTAGACAGATCGATCGGCCGCTCCGCGAACATCGCCGCGCAGGCGTGGGCGATCACGAGGACCGCGACCTCGATCCAGTACACCGCGAGCAGCTCGCCGACGTTCCAGCCGAACGCGACGACGCCGGCGAGCGGAAGGAGGTTGGTCGCGACCACGAGCGCGAGGGCCGACCGGCCCCCCGCCGGAGGGCGAGTGGGGGACGCCATCTATCGGGTCTGTGGTGCCGAGAGAATAAAAACACGCGGAGCGCCGCGACCGACCCGGTCGCTTTTCACTGCCCGTCGGAACACTCGCGTATGCCCGCCGATCTACAGGAGA
>NZ_CBVY010000003.1:270690-273074 GCF_000513435.1 Halorubrum sp. AJ67
GGATCCCCAGATACATCGTGGAGAACACCACGGCGGTCGCGACCGCGGCGGCGACGGGCGTCCACCGCGGGTGAGTCCGTCGCGAGCGCCACGCGACGGCGAGGACGGCCACCGACAGCGAGGTGTGAAGCGACGGGAACACGTTCGTGTTCGACGCGACCGCCGCGGTGAGGTCCTGCGTCTGCGGGTAGACTTGGTACATCAGCCCGGAGACCGCCTCCAGGTAGTTCCGGGGGCCGTACGAGATGAACAGCGTGTAACAGACTGTGCCGACCGCGTAGTTCAGCATGTACGCGACCAGCAGCTCCTTCAGGTACCGCCGTCCGCCGGTCTCGGAGAGGAAGTACGTCACCGGGGCGGCGACGAGGAGGAACGCGAACCCGACCATGTAGCTCACCGTGAAGAACTCAAGCGTCGCGTCCGGAGTCAGGCGCTGAAGGCTCGCCACGAATCCGCCTTCCAGCGCGTACAGCTCGTCGGTGATGTTCCAGTCGAGCGCGCGCGACAGCCGGAGCCGATACCCCTGCGTGACCTGTTTGGCCGCGAGCAGCGCGAGCGCCGCTCCGAGGTAGGGAGCGATCTCCCGGACGCGGTCGTCGGCGTCGGTCATCGCCCGTGTCATCTGTCGAGGCCCGATACAGAGGAGGGCCGTGACCGCCGTCCCAACGACGACAAAGAGGCCGGTGGCGGCGGTCACTTCGAGGAGCGCCATCGTCGTTTTCACACTGTCGTCGCGACATATGAGTGACACGGTGTCGCGCGAGGGCCCTCGGCCTCGACTCCGCGATATCGAGGTCGAGGTCGACGGGTCCCTCGCCGGTCCCCTCACGGGGCGCGACCCCCGCTCACTCGACGACGACTTCGCCGACCATCCCGGCCGCCTCGTGCGGGATACACACGTACTCGTGGGTCCCCGCGGTCTCGAAGGTGTGAACGTACGACTGGCCCGACTGGACCGCGCCCTTCCCGTTCTCCCAGCCGGTCCTCGCCTCCTCCTCCGAATCGAAGCCGCCGGACGCCCAGTACGACGCTTCCTCCGGGACCGATTCCTGATAGGCTGTCACCGAGTGCGGCTCGCCGGCGGCGTGTCGCCACGCCACGGTGTCCCCCTGCGAGACCGTGAGCTCCGTCGGTGCGTACGCGACGGCTTCCATGTCGACGACGTGGTCGGCGTCGTCCGGAACCCCGTCGACGACGTTTGGCCCGCCGCTGAGGTCCGAGTTACCTCCCGAATCGCCCGATTCGGACCCGCCACCGCCAGCCCCGGCGAGGTCGAGGTCGAGCGGGAGGTCCTCAACGGCGTCGACCAGCGCGAACTGCGCGTACTGCGCGGCGTCGGCGAACGACGCGGCGGCCTCGCCGATGTCGCCGTCCTCCCGCAGCGCGGTCGCGTAGGCGTCGAGGCGCTCCTCGAACGTGTGGTACGCGTTGCGGTCCGCGTCTTCGAGCAGTTCGTGAACGCGGGCCTCCTCGAAGTGCGCGAACGCGTCACCCACGGTCGCCGCGGCGGCGTCCGCGTGCGACCCGCCGCCGTTCTCGACGACGGCGTACACCGACGAGAGCGCCGCGTCCCCGAACCGCTTTGCGGCTTCCGACACGTCCCCACCGTCGTTCGCGGCCGTCGAGATGTCCCCGAGTCGATCCTCGAAGGACTCGTAGAGCGCCTCGTCGGCCGCTTCGAGGGCTTCGTGGTACCCTCCGGCACCGGCCTCGAAGTGTTCGAAGGCGGTCTGCGCGATCGCCGCTGCCCGGTCCGGGTCGCCGAGGGCGTCGAGGACTGCGGCGTCGAATCCCCGAGCCGCCATGTACGTCCCCTCGGCACCGCTCACGGTCGCCCTCGTCCCGGCCGCCGTCTCGAACTCGAGGAGCGTCGACTGGACGCCGTCGTGGTGAGTCGCGACCGCCGCGTCGTCGGCGTTCTCGAAGGCGTCGATCAGCCCCGCGAGGTGTTCCTCCTCGAACCGCGCATAGAGCTCCTCGTCGGTCGATTCGACGGTCTCGTGGAAGTCGAGTTCGTTCTCCTCGAAGCGACCGAACAGCCCCTCTGCGATCGAGGCGGCCTCGTCGTTCCGTCCGCGCCGATATCGCTCACGCGCGTCGTCGAAACGCGCCCGGAAGAACGCCGCCTCAAGAAGCGGCGCGTTCGCGCCGGCGAGCGCCTCGATTCCGGCCACGAGGTTCGAATCTACCGCCGCCAGCGCCTCGTCGATCCCCGACGAGTTCCCGGCCTCGATCGCGGACCGGAGATCCGAGAGGCCGCTCTCGAACCCCTCGTACGCCTCATGGTCCGCCGCTTCGAGCGCCTCGTGCGCGCGTGCCCCCTCGAAGTGCGCGAAGACGTCGCTCACGACCAGTCGTGGGAGGCAAGGCACACAGGGGATAGG
>NZ_CBVY010000003.1:273094-276348 GCF_000513435.1 Halorubrum sp. AJ67
CGCTCGTCTCGCGGCCGGGCGTCACCCAGCGGGTCGCGCTCGGCGCGCTGTTCGGGCTGTTCATGTTCGAGTCCGTGGCCGCGAGCACCGACTTCGCGGCGCTCGGCGACGCGAGTCTGACGGCGCACTACGACCCCTCCGCGGTCCTCGTGTTGGGCGAGTACGACCTGACGGGCGCGGCGACGCTGCTCGCGGCGACGGGCGTCCTCGTCGTGCTCGCCGTCGTCCGGTTCCGGCGCGCGGACCTCTCGGGGTGACGCGCTCGCTCGCCTCTTCCGCCGCTCTCCGTTTCGTTCGGGGCGACACCGCGCGTGTCCCTTTTTAGGAAGATACTTCCCTGTGCCTGCCGGATCGAAGAACATGAGTACCTACACGGTGAGTGGACGGTTCCAGAGCCGAGACGGCTTCCAGCCGTTCACGAAGGACGTCGAGGCGGAAAACGAGGATCTCGCCCGCGAGCGGATCTACACCAACGTCGGGAGCCAGCACAACCGCAAGCGCACCCAGATCGAGATCGAGGAGGTGTCCGCGGCATGATGGGCGGCGGACAACAGCAGCTCCAGCAGCTCTCGCAGGAGCTGCAGGCGCTCGACGAGGAGATCGAAGAGCTCGAAGCCGAGATCGCCGACCTCCGCGAGGAGCAGGCCGACATCGACGACGCGGTCGAAGCCATCGAGACGCTCGACACGGGCGCGGCCGTTCAGGTCCCGCTCGGCGGCGGCGCGTACCTCCGCGCCGAGGTTCAGGACATCGACGAGGTCATCGTCTCGCTCGGCGGCAACTACTCCGCGGAGCAGGAGCAGGACGACGCCATCGACGTGCTCCGAAGCAAACAGGAGTCGCTCGACGAGCGCATCGAGGAGACGGAAGCGGAGGTCGACGAGCTGGAGTCCGAGAGCGACGAGCTCGAACAGCAGGCCCAGCAGATGCAACAGCAGATGCAACAACAGCAGATGCAGCAGATGCAGGCGCAGGAAGAAGACGGAGAGTAATCGAGGGCCCAGACCGTGTTCGACGGACTGAAAGACAAGCTCTCCGGCTTCCGAGAGGACGTCGAGGAGTCGACGGAGACCGAGGAAGAAGCCCCTCCCGAGGCGGACGCGTCAGCCGAGAACGACGCGGCCGACGAGAGCGGCGCACCTGCGGCTGACGCCCCTGAAGCCGCTGCTGCCGACCGTGCCGAAGCGGACTCGGACGACGAGGCCGGGTCGGACGACGAGCCGAGCACCTTCCAGCGCGCCAAGGCGTTCGCCACCGGCCGGATCATCATCGAGGAGGAGGACTTAGAGGAGCCGCTGTGGAACCTCGAGATGGCGCTGCTCGAAAGCGACGTGGAGATGAGCGTCGCCGAGCAGATCCTCGATTCCGTCCGCGAGAGCATGCTCGGCGAGTCGCGCAAGCAGGTCGACACGACCGGCGAACTCGTCGAGGCGGCGCTTCACGACGCTCTCGTCGACGTCATCGCGGTCGGGCAGTTCGACTTCGAGGAGCGGATCGCCGAGGCCGACAAGCCGGTCACCATCGTCTTCACCGGCGTCAACGGCGTCGGGAAAACGACGAGCATCGCGAAGCTGTCGGAGTGGCTCGGCGACCGCGGCTACTCATCCGTCCTCGCGAACGGCGACACGTACCGCGCGGGCGCGAACGAGCAGATCCGCGAGCACGCCGACCGGCTCGGCCGCGACCTGATAAGCCACGACCAGGGCGGCGACCCGGCGGCGGTCATCTACGACGGCGTCGAGTACGCCGAGGCGAACGACATCGACGTGGTGTTGGGCGACACCGCGGGTCGGCTCCACACGAGCGACGACCTGATGGCCCAGTTGGAGAAGATCGACCGCGTCGTCGACCCCGACATGACTCTCTTCGTCGACGAGGCAGTCGCGGGGCAGGACGCGGTCAACCGCGCGAAGGAGTTCGACGACGCCGCCGCCATCGACGGCGCAATTCTCACGAAGGCGGACGCCGACTCCTCCGGCGGCGCAGCCATCTCGGTCGCGTACGTCACCGGGAAGCCGATCCTTTTCCTCGGCACCGGGCAGGGGTACGACGACCTCGCGCTGTTCGACCCCGAAGAGCTCGTCGAGAGCCTGCTCGACGAGGAGTGACTCCCTGGGCGGCACGCGCCGCTCGTCTCCCGGTTTCGATGAGAACGCTCGTAGCTACGCCACCGCAATTCGGGACCGAAACTCGGCCCGTCCGCTCGCAGGTAGGCCGGTCGCTCGGAACAGCGCGCCCGCGCCGTCGCCCTCGCGCTCCCTGTCGCCGCCGGCGAGCGCGGTCGTGAGGTACAGCGCGTCACACGACGGACCCGCGAACGTCACGGACGCGACCTTCCGCGCCGGGAGTCCGATCGCCGCCACCGCCCTTCCACTCGGGTCGTAGCGAACGGCTCGCCCGCCGTCCCACCGAGCCGACCAGAGGTGGTCCTCGGCGTCGACGGTCAGACCGTCGGGAACACCGTCTCCGGGCGGTGTCTCGACGAATTCGCGGCGGTTCGCTATCTCGCCGGTGACGTAGTCGTAGTCGAACGCGTCGATCCGTCGCGCCTCCGACTCGGTGAGGTAAAACGTCGTGCCGTCGCCGGAAAAGCCCATCCCGTTCGGGATGTCCAGTCCCTCGACGACGACGCGCGCCGAGCCGTCCGTGTCGATCCGGTAGAGGTCGCCGAGCGTGCCCTCGGTCGGCATCGTCCCGGCGAACACCCGCCCCTCGGGGTCCGCGATCACGTCGTTGAACCGGCCCGCCGCGTCGACCGTGAGGACGGTCTCTGTGTCGGATTCCCCCGGAACGAAGCGTTCGACCGCTCCGTGGGTGAACAGAAGCAGCGCCCCGTCGGACTCGATCGTATACCCCCCGATGGGGACACCGTCCGTCTCGTACGCGACCGCGTTCTCGCCCGTCTCGGGGTCGTACCGGTACAGCACGCCCGCCGGGATGTCGACCCAGTAGAGTCGGCGTTCCGCGGGGTGCCACAGCGGCCCCTCGCCGGTGTGTGCCCGCGCGTCCGCGACGCGTTCGGTTCGAGCCATACGGGGTAATCCCGAACGTCGCCACTTGAGTGTGTCCGCTGACTCGACGGGTCTCGTTCGCGGGGTCCGTTTTCGCGCCCGTCAGTCGTCGCCGGGCCGTCCCGCGGGTTCACCGCGTTCGCCGCCGGGGTGAGCCGCAGTCGATCCGGACTCGGCGCGGTCGACGATCCGGACCGCGGCGGACACCGACCCGACGCCGAGCGCGACGCCGACCACGACGTC
>NZ_CBVY010000003.1:279447-284271 GCF_000513435.1 Halorubrum sp. AJ67
GAGCGACGCGAGCGCGGCCGCCGTCCCACCCCTGCCGCCTGAAGCCGCCGCCACGTCGTCCCGCACCGGCGGCGTTCTCGTCGGCAGCGATCGCGTAGCCTCCCGCCGATCGCCCGACCCGAAACGCCTCGGTGGACGCCGTTCGGACGGCGTCGGCGTCCTCCGACTCTGCCGCCGAGACGGCCGATTCGACCCCGGCCTCGAACGCCTCGTACGACTCGGCGTCCGCGGATTCGAGGACATCGTGGACCGTCGCCTCCTCAAACCGGGTCAGCGCGTTCTCGGCCGCCGAGCGCGCCGCTCCGAAGTTCCCGGAGGCAGCGAGGAACGCGGCGTTCCGAACCGTTCCTCCGAGGTTCTGTAGTTCCAAGGCCTGCGCGGTTGTCTCCCCCGCGACCGCTTCCTGTGCCTCCGCCAGCTGTGCGTCGGCGATGTTCGCTTCCTCGCGGGCGCGTTCGATATTGCCCGCCCCGAGCCCGGCCGTTCGGAGTTCGCCGAGCGCCTCCTCGAATTCCGCGTAGTTCGACTCGCTCGTCGCTTCGAGCATCTCGTGAGCGCCGTACTCCCCCGATGCCTCCTCGAACCGGGCGAACACGTCCTCCGCGACGGCGGCCCCGTCGCTCGTCTCGTCGGCGACACCGAGTGCGAGCGCGTCCCACAGCCGAGCGCGCATCGCGTTCCACTCCGCGGCGACCGCCGTGTGTACCGGCTCACCTTCCGACTCGGACGACCCGGGTGCGTCTCTACTACTCTCTCCGTCACGGGAGCTACAGCCGGCCGTTCCGGCCGTGATCGCCGCCGCGCTCATCAGGAGTGTACGTCTCGTAGGCGACATCGTTGTTTAGGCTACCCTAAAGCAAAATAAGTCCGTCGTTTTTTCGGCTACCCTAAAAAAGTACAGCGACAGTGAACCGATGGGGCCGCGTGTCCTCTGCCTCACCGCTTATCGCGCCGCTGCCGGACGAGTCTTCAATATAGCGATATACAATTTACTCGTTCATTCTCAAATCAAATTGGTCGTCGAACGAGCGACAGAAATGGATCCGCTTTGACCGAACTACACCAGCAGTCGGTACACGTTCGCCTCGTATGTCTCGCGCACCTGATCGCCCCAGTTGTGGGTATACGTGTCGATCACGTCGTCCGCGACGTCGCCGCGGAGGTACTTCACCACGCCGCGGTCCCCGGTCCGGTCCCGGAGGTGCGTGGTGAAGAAGTGCCGGAAGTAGTGGGGCGTGACGTTCTCGTCGGCTCCGCCGCCGGTTCGGTACCAGCCCTCTTCCCGAGCGTATCGCTCGACCACATGCCTGACCGCCTGCGGCTCCAACCGCTCGCCCCACCCCTCCGTGGTGCCGACGAACAGCGGTTCGGCGGGCGACGGGGAGTCCGGCCGGATCGCGAGCCAGCGCTTCAGCGTCCGACGCAACTCGTCGTCGATCGGGATCACCGTCCCGCGCTTGCGCTTGTTCGCGGCCGAACGGATTTCGCCGTTCAGCTCCTCGCCGACGGCCGCCTCCGAGGTCACGAACAGCGAGTCGGGGCGACCGGACAGCGCTGGACGCCCGCCGAGCGAGTACGCCGCGTTGAGCTCCGAATCCGTGATCGCCACGTCCCGTAAATCGAGGTTACACAGCTCTCCGACCCGCATCCCGGTCTTCAGGAGCGTGACGAACAGCGCGCGGTGGAGCGGATGGCGGACGCCCGCGACGAACGACCGCATCGCCGGAATCGAGACGTCCCGGCGGGCGGGGTCTTTGTCCACGGTCTCGTCCATCTCCTCTATCACCAGCGTCATGGGGTTCCCGTCGAACGCCCCGACCTCCGTCATGTACCCGTAAAACCGGTTGAGGTACGCCGCGTACGTAGCGACGGTGCTGTCGGCGACGTCGCCCCGGAGCGAGTGGACGAACGACATACAATCGCGGTGCGTCGCCGATCCCGGATCTACGTCGTCGAGGAAGGACTCGAACCGCCGCAGGACGCGTTCGTACGCCTCTCGGGTCCGGTCGGTCTTCCCGTGGTACGTGAGGTCTTCGAGGAAGTACCCGATCGGGTCGTCGGGCTCGGGCGCGGAGCGCGTACTACTCATCGGTCAACACGTACCCCCCGTCCCGGCCGCTGTACCGAACGCGGTTCTGATCTTGGAGGTCGTCGAGCGTCGCCTCCAACTCGTCTTCCACGTCGCCGATGACCGCCTCGACGAGTTCGTCCCACGATCGGGGACCGGATTCGAGAACTGCGTGGACACGCGTTTCGAGGTCGCGACCCCCGGGGTCAGACGGGTCGGAAGCGGGTTCCTCGTCTCCGGACGATTCGGTCGGCGCGAACCCCTTTCGACCGGCCTGGATCATCGTTCTGACGAACTCGCTCAGCGACATGTCGAGCTCGTCGGCGTGGTTGCGCCACACGTCTTTTTGCTCCGCCGGCACGTACGTCTTCACCGACTGTCGATCCCCTCCCATCGTTCTCGGCCGGGGATTCTCGCGTCGCTCACTTCAATCTATCCCAGATTTCCAGATAAAGTCACTTATCTTCGCGTGTAGTCCCCTATTTGAACCGCAGATGAACAGTTATCTCTAAATCTGGACTGCTTAGGAGGTGGTGAGAGTACTAGAATCACGGATAAACTGTAGCAGGCGTGGGTTGGGCAGAGACGGATTCGATGACGGTTCGGTTCGGAACGATCCGACCGATCAACGCAGTCGACGTCGAGGGGAAAACGATCCGAGCGAACAACGCCACTTGACACTCGGGAGTACTCGATCAGATCTCCGCCTCGCAAAAGCGAAGCGATGTGCTTGCGCGGAGAGAATACGACCTGTGGGAGTGCGGCGACGCGTCGAGCCCGTCTCAGCGCGTACGGGTATAGTTCATGCCGCTATATCTACACCTGACTCAGACGCGGATCTCCGAGTCGGCCGCCTCGCGTTCGAGCGCCCGGAGGACGCGGGACACCGACTCGTCCGCCTCGGCCGCGTTGCGCATGAGAACCGTTTCGCTCGGGAAGAGGTGTTCGCCGACGGAGAGCCCGTGTTCGCGGGCCGTCGAGCCGGTGACGGTGAGGTAGACGCCGAGCCCGACGCGGGCGATGGCGGCCTCCTCTTCCTCGTCCGCGTCGGGATAGACGAACTCGACGCCGTCGAGCGCGTCGGTTCCCAACACGGCGGTGACGAGCCGCTCGTACCGCGGTGAGATACACAGGGGGCCTTCGTAGTCGGTGAGGTACTCGCGGTCGAACGCCGCTCCCGCCGCTCGGTCGTCCTCGCGGCCCATCAGCGTGTGATACACCGTGTCTCCGAGTCCGGCCACGACCCGGACGTCGGTGTCGACCGGATCGATCCGGTCGTTGATGTCGGAGATGTTCCCCAGACCGGCCGCTCTGATCCCGACGACCTCCTCCAAGACGAGGTCCGCGGAGTCGAACCCCAACGCGAACTCGTGTGTCCGCAGCGCGCGGAACGGCTCCTCGCGACCGACGAGCTTGACCGTCACGTCGCCCAGATCGACGGTGGCGGCGTCGAAGACGATCCGACGGGGCTTCCCGCCCCGGTCGTCGCGCAGCAGCGTGAACTCCGGCTCCGCCGGGGTCTCGGGGTCCGAGTACTCGGCCAGCCGCTCGTACGGCCCTCCGTCGGCGTCGACCGCACCCTTGGTGACGGCCTTCTCGTACCGGAGGGTGTTGCTCACGCTGTCCGCGAGCCGGTCGAGGTGATCGTCGTCCGAGACGGCCGCGATCCGCTCTAAGACCGCTTCAAGCGGGCGTCCCTTTCGGGGGACGGCGACCGGAATCGGATCAGTCATTGACCGATCTGCGGCCGCGTGCGTAAAACGGGTTGCGTTTTCCGACTCGCTGGGTGGAGCGCGGACGAAAGACGGTAAAACGCTCGACTCGTCGCGTCTCGCCGTCGGTTTCCGGGTTACGGGCCGAACGCTTCGTTGAGTCGGGTGCGGAACTCGTCGAGCTCGTCGAGGTGCTCGTTGATCTCGTCTAACTCGGCGGCCACGTCGTCGAGGTCCTCGCCGATCCGGTCCTCGACGTCGGTGAGCCGCGTGTCGACCTCCGCGAGGTCGTTCCACAGGTCGTCGAACTCCTCGTCGAACCGGCCGAGGTCGGACTCGACGTCGTCGACGCGGTCCGCGGTGGTGTCCGCGCGTTCTGCGGCGTCTTCGGCCGCTTCCTCGGCGTTCTCGGCGCGCTCTGCGGCCTTGTCGACCTCCTCGTACAGCGTCTCCACGTCGTCGCCCAGGTCGTCGACCGACTCCGCGACGGCCTCGGCCTCGCCCTCGACCCGGTCGACGTCCGCGCCGAGGTCGTCGACGTCGGTCTCGACCGTCGAGACGGCCTCTCGGACCGATTCGACCGCCTCGTCGACGGACCCGACCTGTTCTTCGACCGCCCGGACGTCGTCCTCCACGTCCCGAACGTCCTCCTCGACGCCCTGAACGTCGCCTTCGACCGCCTCGACGTCGCTCTCGACGCCGTCGACTCGCTCTTCGACCGCGCCGACCGCGTCGGAGGCGGAGTCGACCGCGGAGTCGACGCGGGCGACGTCCGACTCGATCGCCTCGCGCTCGTCGTCGGCGTCGTCGAGGCGGACGTCGAGCGCGGAGACTTCGGATTCGACGGCGTCGACTCGTTCGTCGATCCCGTCGAGAATCTCCCGGGCCGTGCCTTCGCCGTCGATGAACTCCGCGAGCGCGTCGGCGTACGCCTCGATGTCGGCGACGCTCGACTGGAGGCGAGCGATCCGCACGTCGACGCTGCGCGGCNCGGACGCGTCGAACGCTCCTCGATGGTCTCGATGTCTCCTCGTCGGCCGCGCC
>NZ_CBVY010000003.1:284889-289117 GCF_000513435.1 Halorubrum sp. AJ67
CCGCCGACTGCTCTTCGTCGGCCGGTTCGTGGGCCTCCTCGGCGACCGGTTCCTCCGCTTCTTCGTCTATCGCTTCGTCGACTTCCTCAGCGACCTCCTCGTCCGCCTCTTCTGCGACCGCTTCGTCTGCCTCTTCTGCGACCGCTTCGTCCGCCTCGTCGGCGGCGTCCGCGTCGGATTCGGTCTCCGTCTCGTCTTCGTCCGCAGATCCGAGCGGTGCGCCCTCGTGCGGGGTGACGGCGGCCGTCCCGTCCTCGGCGACCGACCGGGGTTCGGGAGTGCCAGGTTCCGCGTCGACGGATTCCTCGGCGTCGACTCCGGGCTCTCCGGCGTCGGCGTCCGCCTCGTCATCGCCGGGCTCAGCGTCGGCATCCGGTTCGTCGGCCGCAGACGGCTCAGCGGCCTCCGCTGCGGGGTCTTCCGGCAGCAGGTCCTCGTCTTCCGCCATGCCGGGGAGCGTCGCGCGGTCGCCCGAGAGCACCTCTCTGACCGCGTCCGTGTCGCCAGCGCCGAGGACATCTTCGATCTCCTCGCCGACGGGCACGTGTTCGATGACCGGCGTCCCGAGGAAGCCGTCGAGGTCGGGGTCCTCGTCGCGGATCCCGAACACCGTTTCGACGGTCTCGTCGGGGTCTATCACCCGCTCGAACTCTACCCGGTGGTCTTTGTACGCCGTCCAGTTCTCGCTTTCGTACTCCGGGTGGAACCCCACTCGGTCCATCGGAAACGACTCCGGGATCCGGTCGACGATACGCACCCGTACGGGGTCCTCGCGGTGTGAAGAGAGGGTGTACCTAACCGCGGGCACGGGGAACGCGTCGTCCGTGAAGGATTTCTCGACGCGGATACCGTCCTCGTCGACGGTCGTGGCCGCCTCCGCCGTCCGTTCGCTCATACCCGCACGGTCCCGGAGCAGGGGCTTAAATTCCACGGGCCGCGTTTCGTGGTTGATAACCAAAACGCCGCGAAAACGGCCGCTCGACTCCCGTTTACAGATCGATTCGGTCGCCGATCTCGACTATCTCCAGCCGGTTCGGCGACTCGTAGCTCCTGACGTGGTCGTGGAGCGCGGTCGGGTCGGCGGTCAGCCCCTTCCACATGTCCCAGTGTGTCGGCACCAACCGGTCGAGTCCGAGGTCGTTCGCGGCCGTCGCGATCTCGTTCTCGTCGCTGTACCACTTCGTGGGGACCGGTTCGCCGGTCTCTTTGTCCGGAATCGTGCCCTCGGAGCCGAACGCGAGGATGCCGAGGTCGATATCGAACCGCTCCGCGAGCCCGGTAAAGGAGTCGGACGGCTTGCTGTCGCCCGCGTGGAACACCGTTCCGGACTCGTGTTCGATCACATAGCCGACCGGATGCGTGGCGTCCGCGTCGTACGTTTCGACGACGTGAACCGTGAACTCGCCGATCCGCAGCTCGTCGCCCTCCCGAACCTCGGTAAAGGCGGCCTCGCTCACCGCGTACTCGTCTGTCCACCGCTCTTCCTCGCGTGCGACCGCGAGCGAGTCGTCGGGCGCGACGAGGTCGGCGTCCGTGTTCGCGAGGATCGGGGCCTGCGAGGGCCCGTGGACGTGGTCCGTGTGTTCGTGCGTGGCCAACACCGCGTCAGCGATGTCGACATCCGCGGGATCGAAGGGAATCGGGATCATCCGTACCGTCCGCGGCGGGTCACCGGTCCCGACGTACGGGTCGATCCAGAGGACGGTCCCCTCGCTCCCCTTGATCGCGAAGCCGTTACAGCCCAAGTACCACAGCGCCACCGTGTCGGGGTCGGCGTCGGCCACCGCGCGCGGCAGCCAGTCGCCCCAGTCGGAGTCGACCATGGGCGTCGCTGCGGGACCGGCGTGGGTAATTATTCCGGAGTTCGGCGGATCGGGATTATTTTGTCGGCCGCCGTACGACGCATTTCTGTCGCGACCGCAACGAGTAAACTGTATATCGCTATATTGAATCTGGGCTACGTCGCCCAGCCGAGTCAGCGTACGATTCCGCCGAAAACGAGACTGAGACGGCGTCTGCTCGGACGACAAGATACGACGAAAATTCGGGACGCGAACCGCGACTACCGCGTCGACAGCCGACCGGGCGTCCAGTCGACGCCGTCGAGTTCGCGGTGGGTGAACGGGAGCGCGTCCCCGCCGCTGTAGCTCGCGACGAGGTGGCCGTCGCCTTCGAGGTAGTACTTGTAGGTGGTGAGCCCCTCCAGCCCCACCGGGCCGCGGGCGTGGATCTTCCCGGTGGAGATTCCGACCTCCGCGCCGAGCCCGTACCGGTAGCCGTCCGCAAAGCGCGTCGACGCGTTGTGGAAGACGCTCGCGGCGTCGACGCCCGTCATGAACCGCTCGGCCGTCGCCGGGTCCTCGGTGAGGATCGATTCGGTGTGTTTCGAGCCGTGGTCGTTGACGTGTTCGATCGCGGCGAGCGCGTCGTCGACTACCCTGATCGACAGTTCGAGGTCACCGTACTCCGTATCCCAGTCGTCGGCGGTCGCGGGGTCGACGTCGACGACCTCGCGGGTCCGCTCGTCGCCCCGTAGCTCGACGCCGGCCGCCTCGTATCGCTCGACGAGGTCCGGGAGGAACTCGGCCGCGACCGACTCGTGGACGAGCAGCGTCTCGACCGCGTTACACACCGCAGGGTACTGGACCTTCGCGTCGAAGGCGACGTCCTCGGCGGTCTCCAGGTCGGCGTCCGCGTCGACGTACACGTGACAGATCCCCTCGGTGTGGCCTAACACCGGGATCTGGGTGTTCTCTTGGATGTAGGAGACGAACTCCGAGGAGCCGCGCGGCATGACCAAGTCGACCCGGTCGTCGAGTTCGAGCAGGCGGTCGACCTCCTCGTGGGCCTCGACGTGCGCCGCCCAGCCGTCGGGCAGGTCCGGCGTCGCCTCGACGATCGTCTCGTACAGGATCCGGTTCGACTCGCTCGCCTCGCTGCCGCCCTTGAGCACGACGGCGTTGCCGGACTTTAACGCGAGCGCCGCGATCTGGACCAAGGCGTCGGGCCGCGACTCGAACACCGTCGCGACGACGCCGATCGGCACCGCGACCCGGTACAGCTCCAGGTCTTCGTCGAGCTCGCGGGCCGCGAGCGTCTCGCCGAGCGGGTCGTCCTGTTCGGCGACCGACTCGACCATCGACGCGATCGACTCGACCTTCGTCTCGTCGAGCTTCAAGCGGTCGACGAGGGCCTGCGTGTACTCGCCGTCGGCGAGCATCGCCTCCGCCTCCTCGACGTCCTCGGCGTTGGCGTCGAGGATGTCGGTTTCGCGCTCGCGGATCGCGTCGGCGATAGACCGGAGCGCCTCGTCCCGGGTCGACTCGTCGGCGTTCGCGAGCCGGAGCGCGGCGCGTTCCGCTCGGCGGGCCAGTTCGTCGGTGTCGGCTTCGAGGTCGGTCTCCCCATCTGTCTCACTCATCGTCGTCACCAGTCTTGGGGACGAATAGCGTGCCCGTCGGCTTACCCGCTGCGATCCGCGCCAGCACGTCGCGCTCGGCGGAGCCGGCGATGATCGCGGGGATCCCGTGGCGGCTCACGTCGTGTGCGCCCTCGACTTTCGTGCGGATTCCGCCGAAGTCGGTCTCGGTACCGTCGCCGACGATCTCGCGGAGCCGGTCGTACCCGTCGTCGACCGCCTCGATCAGCGCCGCGTCCGCGTCCCGCTTCGGGTTCTCGGTGTAGACGCCGTCGACGTCGGTGAGCGTCACGAGCAGGTCGGCGTCGAGCCCCAGCGCGACCGACGCCGACAGCATGTCGTTGTCGCCGATCCGCAGCTCGTCGGTCGCCACCGCGTCGTTCTCGTTGACGACCGGGACGACCCCCCACGACAGCAGCGTCTCGACGGTGTTCGTGAAGTTGTCGAACCGGTCGGGCGCGTCGAGGTCGGTTCCGGTCACGAGGATCTGCGCGACGTCCTGGTCGAACCGCTCGAAGCTCTGCGTGTAGTGCCGTATCAGGAGCCCCTGTCCGACCGTCGAGAGGGCCTGATTCTCGACGATCGAGTCGACGTCGTCACGCGACTCCGGGCCGGCGTCGAGCCGTCCCGTCCCGGCCCCGACCGCCCCCGACGAGACCAACACGACCTCGGTTCCGCGCTCGCGGAGGTCCATCACGTCGGCGACGAGCTTGTCGAGTTTCACGCGGTCGAGCCGCGACTCGTCGTCGGTCAGCGAGTTTGTCCCGGCCTTGACGATCACGCGGTCGGCCGCGGCCGCCAGGTCCCGGG
>NZ_CBVY010000003.1:289511-291944 GCF_000513435.1 Halorubrum sp. AJ67
GGTCCTCGCGGAGGTCGAGGTCGTCGAGCACGCCGGCGCGATATCCGGCTTCACCGCAGGACGACGATGTCGGCGTCGCGCGCGGCCGCCGAGTCGTCGGTCGTCTCGTCGACGATGTCTTCGATCGCGGCGAGCGCCTCGGGGTCGAGGTCGATCGCCGTGAGATGGTACCCCCCTGCGCGGGCGAGCCCCTTGAGCAGGGCACTCCCCATGTTCCCGCAGCCGATAACGCTCACTCGAGTCATTTGCCTCTACGGAGTCGGTCGGCGGACATACCAACTGCGGTTTTCGCAAGTTTCCGGGTTCCGACGTTTCGGCCCGTCTCGACGCGTGCTACGCCAGATCCGCGTACAGCGACTGATACCGCTCGGCGATCGCCGAAAGCGAGAACGACTCGCTGCGTTCGGCGGCGTTCGTGCCGAGTTCGGCCCGTCGGTCTGCGTCGCGGAGCTCGTCGATGGCCTCGACGAAGCCCTCCACGTCGTCCCCGCGAGCGCGGTCGTCCCGGGCTCCCGTCGCAGCGCCGTCGCGCCCGCTACCGTCGTCGCTCGCGCTCCCGCCCACCTTCAGGCACTCTTTGCCGTCTTCCAGCCACGAGAACGTCTCGATGTCGCGGACGACGACCGGCTTTCCGGCCGCCATCGCCTCCAGCAGCGCGATGCCCTCGTTCTCCTCGTGGGTGGGGAAACAGAACACGTCGCCCGCGGCGTACGCGCCACGGATGTCGTCGACGAAGCCGGTGAACGTACAGTTCGACGGGGCCTCGTCGATGAGCCGCGTGGTGTCTCTGCCCTTCAGCGACCGGTCTATCGGGCCGAACCAGACGAAGTCGATGTCGGGCATCCGGTGGGCGGTCTCGACGAACGTCTCCAACCCCTTCCGTTTGATCACGTGGCCGACGAGGAACACCGTCGGCGGGGACAGGTCGTAGCGCTCGCGGTACTCGGCTTTGAGCGACTCGAATCCCGCCAGCTTCTCGGTGTCGACGCCGTTCGATATCACCGTCGTCGGGACGTCCGCGTACTCGCGGATTAGGTCGCGGTTGTACTCGGAGGGGCAGACGAGCAGGTCGGCGAGCCCGTACGCGCGCCGGAGGTACGGCTTGAGCGGCCGCGCGAGCGCGTTGGTGAACCGGAAGCTGTCCCCGAAGTCCTCGGCGGTGACGTGGGTGTGGGCGACGACCGGGACGCCCGCCTTCCGGGCGCGGCGCGCGTGCCAGACCGAGCGCGGCCCCATCACGTTACAGTGGAGGACGTCGGCGTCGAGCGTCGGCTCCGTGGTGTACTCGATCCCCACCCGGTCGAGCATCTTCCGCTGGTGGTCGACGGAGGCGGCGATGCCGCCGGTGACGTGTTCTTCGAACTCGAAGTAGTGGCTGACCTTCATCGGTGGGGGCGGGTGCGAGCGCGCGAACCGACCGCGCTCACTCGACTTCGAGCCACGGGACCTCCATCAGCGCGGGGATGTACGTCTCGATGTGGTGTTCCCAGACGCCCTCCTCGCCGAACGCCTCGCCGTGGTCCGCGGTGACGACCACGTCGCCGTCGAGCTCGTCGACGAGCTCGGCGACGCTCTCTAAGGCGATCCGGAGGTTCTCCTCGTACATGCTCAAGGCGGTCACGCGGGTGCCGTCCTTCACGAGGTCCTTCGGGTCGAGTTCGAGCCATAGCCCGGCCTTCTGGGCGAACTCGCTGTCGTCCAGTCGGCTCTCGATCTTCGGCCGGACCGAGTCGCTGAGCGAGGAGAGCAGGCCGCCGTCGTCGCCGCCGCCGTTCGCCTCCTCCTCTTCCTGTCGTTTGATCCCCTTCTGGATCTGTTTGAGCTTCTGGCCCTTCCCCCGCGAGAGGTAGGGGGCGTGCGGCTGCATGTAGTGGAGGACGGTGCGCTCGGCGCGCTCGACGGCGTCCTGATTGCGGTGGAACGCGTCGGCGAGCCCCTCCGGCGGGACCGTCCCGAGGTCGTCGTCCCAGTCGGTCTTCCAGACGTCGTGGATGTCGCTGATGTGGTCGGAGGCGGTCCACTCGTAGTCGCAGCTCGCGCCCCATTTGAGCTCGTTCAGCGGGATCCCCAGGTCGTTGATGAAGGGGTTCCCGGAGAAGTACGCGATGTCGTGCCCGCCGGTGAAGTTCCGGTACGCCCACTCCGGCGTCGACGAGCCGATGCTCCGCCGCTTTTCGAGCGTTCCGTCGATGTACTCGTCGTACACGTCCGCGAACACGTCGTACCGGCACGCGTCGAGCACCAGACAGTAGTCCCACTCCGACTCGAGGAACCGCTGATCGTCCATTGGGTGGTCCGTCGGCCCGCCGGTACGTATGTATTCCCTTTCGGTCTCCGTTCGCGATCGCTGTACGGACCGAACCGACCGACTCGCGGGAGCGGACGCGAAGCAGACGTTTCAAGTTCGCTACCGCGTCACGTCGCCTATGGAAG
>NZ_CBVY010000003.1:293701-296474 GCF_000513435.1 Halorubrum sp. AJ67
CCCGACGGTCGCGGGCGCGACGTCGGCGGCGGCGCGGTCGACCGCGCGCTCGATGGCCTCCGTGTCGGACTCGCGGGCGTTCGCCAGCTCGTGGATCGAGGCGTGCGTGTCCGTCGAGAAGGGGATCACGGCGTCGAAGGACTCGCGGTACTCGTCGGCGGTCGCGCGCACGTCCGGCGTGAGCCCGTTCGTGTCGACGCCGATCCACAGGGTCTCCTCTCCGTCCACTTCCTCGACGAACGCCAGCGCGTGCTGGTCCGAGTCCGCCAGCGCGAAGCCGGCGGCGTAGTCGTCGAGGGAGGCCTCGGCGAGCCGGTCGCGGAAGTCGTCGAACGCGCGCTTCAGCCGGTCCGCCCGGTCCGAGCCGTACTGGATCTCCACGTCAGGGCCGTTCTGGATGTCGTGTCTGTGCTGGTCGATCAACAGCACCTCGCCGTGGTCGACATCCCGCATGAACACCCCGGTGTCGTAGTCGTCGATCCCCTCCCCGTGGAGGACGATCACCTCCTTGTCGCCGATCCGACGCCCGTGAAACCGGATGTCCGCGTACCCCTCCCGCTCGCCGTACGACTCGGTCACGAGCCGCGACGCTCGGTCGGTCCGTTCCGGCTCCGCGACCGCGTCAAGGATCCGCTCCGCGTCCGCCGGGTCCGAGAGGTCCTCTTTGTGCGTACACGGGACGTGGATGAAGAAGCCGGCCGACCCCGCCGACGGGTCCGCACCCACTCGGTCGGCGTCTCCGTCGTGGGGACGCCCGCCGGCGTCCCCGCCGTCGCCTCGCCCGTCACGGTTCCCGTTGAGCGCGTCGATCAGGTTCCCGCTCAGTTGGCCGCCGCCGAACCCACCGAGTGGACCGGGGTGGACCCACGGCGCGGCGAGGGTGAGGCGGTCGCCGTTGTCGACCGCGAGCGTCTCCACGAACGGGCGGGCCTCGACGCCCAGGTCGAGCGACTCCCGGTCGTTCCGAAGGAGCCCGGAGGTGAGCGCGAACGCGGAGACGTTCGTGTTGCTCCGGATGAGGTAGTCGACGACGACGAGGACCAAGACGAGGAAGCCCGCCGCGATGCCCAGCGAGGCGAACGCGAACACGTGTCGGTACGTCGAGAAGCCGAACTCGCTGCCGCCCAGCGCGTAGAAGGCGGCGATGAGCGCGGCCGGCTGTGCGAGCGACACGAGGAGGATCCGGTCGGAGCGGTCGATGCCCGTCGAGACGACGAGCACCAGGATGTTGATCAGATACAGCGTGATGAAGCTCAGCCAGATGATGCTCCACGCGTTCCCGACGTCGTTCGCGCCGGAGAGCACCAGCGCGTACACGAACAGCACGAACTGGTTGGTGAGCGCGAGGAAGTAGCTCCACGACCGCGGGTAGCCGTCGAGGACGCGCGGGAACAGTTCGGCGGCGACGAGGAAGGGGAGCAGGAAGATGAGCGCCGCCCCGGGAACGATCTGAGAGGGGCCCGGCTCGAACGGCGTGAAGAGCCAGACCGACGCGAACGTGACGAGGCTGTATACCCCGCTGAGGACGACGAGCGCCGCCGCCTGAACCCGAAGCCGGGGCACGGAGAACACGAGCCGCTGGAAGGCGTCGACGTTGTCCGCGCCCATCTACGCGGTCACCCCGTAGATGGACTCGAGTTCGTCTATCGTCTCGGAAATGGAGAACCGCTCGACCGCGGCCCGGGTGTCTCGGTCGCCGTCGAGGCAGTCGCGGACCGCCCGCTCCATGTCATCGAGGTCCCGCAGCGCGAACCGCGCGCCGTTCTCGGGACCGATCGTCTCGTCGAACGGGGCCACGTCCGCGGCGGCGACGGGGGTGCCGCAGGCGTTCGCCTCCAGCGTCGAGAGCCCCAGCGTGTCACAGGTCGAGGCGGTGACGAACACGTCGAGCGCGCCGTAGAAGTCGGAGAGGTCTTCGCGCGGCAGGAAGTCGTGGAACCGGACGTTCGCGGGCGCGTCCGCCTCCAGTTCGGCGCGGACCGGCCCCTCGCCGACCAGCTCGAACCGCAGCTCGGGCAGTCGCTCCGCGAGCCGGAGGATCTCGTCGACGTTCTTCTTGTGGGTCATCCGGCCGCTGTACCCGACTACCGGCGCGTCGGCCGCGGTCGGCCCGCCGTCGGTGGCGAGCGCCGCGACTCGGGCGTCCTCGTTGGGGCGGAAGCGGTCCATCTCGATACCGACCGGGAGCTTGTACGGCTCCACGTCGCGGCGGATCCGCGAGGTTGAGGCCGTGACGCAGTCGAACGCGTTCAAAAAGCGGTTCTCGTAGGCGACGTACGCCTTCCCCGCGAGGGCGGCGAGCCGCTCGGATCTGAGCCCCTGAACGAAGTAGTCTTCGACGGGGGTGTGGTGGGTGTACACCGACGTCGCGCCGTACCGCTTCGCGTAGCGGAGCCCCATCAGTCCGGTCGACGCGGGGCCGTGACAGTGGACGACGTCGAGGTCGGGAAGCGTCGACAGGCGGCGGTACAGCGGGAAGCGGTACTGCCTGTAGAAGGGGTTCGGCAGCGACCGGACGGGTATCTCGTGGTCGTCCGGATCGTGGCTGCTCGCGGGGTAGACGACGTACACGTCGTGACCCCGCGCTTCGAGACGGTCGCGCCACGCCTGAATGGTGTAGGTGACGCCGTCGATCCCGGGGAAGTAGCTGTCGGTGAAGAAGCCGATGTTCATGGTGGCGTCTGGCGGTCGAGCGGTCGCGGTCGGCCGCGGCGGTCGCGGCGGACCCGGAGTGGAGGGACGGCGCTGGGCGTATCGGCCGCGGAGGACGTGC
>NZ_CBVY010000003.1:298157-299489 GCF_000513435.1 Halorubrum sp. AJ67
CTGGTGGCGACGGACTTACCCGACCGGCTGCCGGAGGCGATGCGTAATGAGTGAGGACCCCGAGACCGACGCCGAACCGAACGGCTCGGCCCGTGCGACCGCCGACGGCGACGAACTGACGCACACGACCGCCGACGGCGACGTCCAGATGGTCGACGTCGGCGACAAGCCCGACAGCAGCCGTCGCGCGGTCGCGCGCGGCGAGATACGACTGACGCCGGAGACGATCGCCGCGGTCGAGGCGGACGCGGTCGAGAAGGGCGACGTGCTCGCCACCGCGCGGATCGGGGCGGTTCAGGCCGTGAAACACACGTGGGAGACGATCCCGATGTGCCACCAGATCCCGATCACGAACGTCGACACCGACTTCTCGGTCGGCGACGACCGGATCGAGCTGACGGTCGCGGTCGAGACCACCGGGAAGACGGGATGCGAGATGGAGGCGCTGGAGGGGGTGACGACCGGTCTCAACACGGTCTGGGACATGGTGAAGGCCGCGGAGAAGGACGCGGACGGCGGGTACCCCGACACCGGAATCACGGGCGTCGAGGTCGTCGAGAAGCGGAAGGAGACGGTCGGCGAGTAGTCGGCGCGATCGGGCGGACGGCAGCCGGCGGCGATCGCCTGCGCCCGACGGCCGTCCTACCGGTCGAGGAACGGCGGGATCACGACCTCGGCGCGCTTCTCGTCGCCGCGCACGACGACGCTCACCTCGGTACCGGCGTCGGCGTACGACTCGTGGAGGTAGCCGAGACCGATCGGTTCGTCGAGGGTCGGGCTCATCGTCCCGGAGGTCAGCTTCCCGACGCGCGTGAGGTCGCCGTCGGTGACGGCGTAGCCGCCGCGGGGCACGCCGCGTTCGAGGAGGCGGACGCCGACGAACTTCTCGTTGACGCCCTCCTCCTTCTGGACCTCCAGCGCGTCGCGGCCGACGAACTCCGTGTCGAGTTTGACGACGAAGCCGATCCGCGCCTCGTAGGGGGTGCGGGGCTCCTCCTCCGGGTCGAAGTCCTGCCCGGAGAGGAGATAGCCCATCTCGGTGCGGAGCGTGTCGCGCGCGCCGAGGCCGCACGGCTGCGCCGGGTCGGGACCGTCGATGAACGCGTCCCACACGGCCTCGACGGAGCCGGCCGGACACATCACCTCGAAGCCGTCCTCGCCGGTGTAGCCGGTGCGCGCGACCCAGCTCTCCACGTCCGCGACCGCCGCCGTCGTCGCCTCGAACTTCGACAGCCCGACGACGCGGTCGCGGGGGGTCGCCTCGTCGAGCGCGTCGGCCGCGTCCGGGCCCTGAACCGCGAGCATCGCCCAGTCGTCGGTGACGTTCGCGAC
>NZ_CBVY010000003.1:302007-303364 GCF_000513435.1 Halorubrum sp. AJ67
CGCGGAGCGGTTTCGGCGGCCCCAGCTCGCGGACGTCGAGGGGGACCGTCTCCCCGCCCGCGGGAGCGTCCGTCCGCTCGGCCACCGCCCGTTCGATCGCCGCCGGATCGCCGGTCTCGGATGCCATACCCGAAGAGACGGACGCCGGCCCCGGGTCGTTTGTGACGAACATGTTCCGACGGTCGCGGAGCCGAAGGTACTTCCACGCCGGCACCGAACGCACGCGCATGGCACAGGCACGCCTCCGCGTGGACATCCCGGAGGGCCCGTGGGTCGGCGACGTCTCGCGGGAGTTCCCGGACGTGCGGTTTCAGGTGTTGACGGCGACGCCCGACGACGGCGCGGGGTTCGCGCTGGTCCGGATCACCGACGACGACACGGACCCGATCCTCGACGCGATCGCGGACCACAACACGATCACGCACTCCTCGGTGATGGCCGAAGACGACGGGATGGTCACCGTTCAGGTCGAGGCGCTCGTCCCGCTGCTCCAGACCGTCGCCAAGCGGGCGGGGGTTCCCATCGAGATGCCGGTCGAGATCCGCGACGGCGTCGCCCGCGTCGACGTCACGGGCGACCACGAGCGCGTCGCGGAGTTCGGCGACGCGCTCCGCGACGTGGGGGCCGACTTCGAGGTCGAGTACGTCCAACAGCGCGTGAACCCCGGCGGATCGCTCACGGAGCGCCAGCGCGAGGTCCTCTTCGAGGCGGTCGATCGCGGTTACTACGACGTGCCGCGGGAGACCACGCTCACCGAGGTGGCCGACCACGTCGGCATCGCCAAATCGACCTGTAGCGAGGTGCTCCAGCGCGTCGAGCGCACCATCGTCCGGGAGTTCGTCGACGACCTCCCGCGCCGCCCCGTCGACTTCGACTCGCCGGACGACGACGGGATCGAGCGGATTCAGTAGGCGGTCAAACTCCGAACTTCTTCCGGTCAGTCCGCTTCCTCCGGTTCCGGCTCCGGCTCGATCCGGAACAGTCGCCAGTAGAGCAGCGCAAGCACCGCGATCACGGTCAGGATTCCGGTCGCGCGGGCGACGGTCGATATCAGAGTCCCGTAGCCGCGGACCGCGGCGGCGACGTCGCCGAGCGCCGCGACTCCGATTCCGAGCAGGAACACGACGACCCAGAGGAGACGACGGACCGATTCGAGTTGTTCGTCCGTTTCGGAGGGCATCGCCACCAGTTCCGACCGTATGTCGGATAACTCCACCGGAGTCGGGAATCACGGACGGTCGACGGCGCTCACAGCCGCCGTCGCCGAACCAGCACGGCCGCGGCGGCGAGGGGGACGACGCACCACGCGACGAGCGCGAGCGACAGCGAGACCGTCGAGAGCCCGCTGCCGGCGAGG
>NZ_CBVY010000003.1:307735-308862 GCF_000513435.1 Halorubrum sp. AJ67
CCGGGCGTCTCGATGACCGGGAAGGAGCTCTCGGCCATCCGCACCGCCTCGAACGCCGGGCTGTCGACGAACGCCGCGGCCTGCGGGTGGTCGGCCACGAGGTTCTCGACAATCCCGACGGGTCGGTGTCGGATCTCGCTGACGCCGTCGCCGTCGCGGTCGGCGACGCGAGCGCCCGACCAGTAGTTGCCGCGGTCGGTGCCGTTCCACGCGACGAGCGAGTTCCGCACGGTCTCGACGGCTCGGTCGTTGCGGACGAAGCTGTTGCCCGCGACGACCTCGCTCCCGCTCTCGGCGGCGCTGTGGACCCCGATCCCGTTGCGGTAAATCAGGTTGTCGACAAGCCGGTTCCCCTGCGCGTTGTAGAGGTACAGGCCGTTCCGGTTCGCGACGAGGTGGTTACCCGCGATCGTCGAGTCCTCGATGTCCTTGGCCATGATCCCGTGGCCGCTGCTGTCGTCGTTTCGGAGGGCGGTGTTGTTCCGCACCGTCAGCCCCTCGCTCACCATCAGCGCGTAGCCGACGCCGTTGTCGGCCGCGACGTTGTCGACGAGTCGGTTGTCGTCCGAGTACATGTAGTGGACGCCGTACCGCGTGTTCCGGATCGTGTTGTTCTCGGCGAGCACGTCCGCCGCCCACGAGAAGTAGATCCCGTCACGGGCGTCCGCGATCTCGCTGTCGCGGACGACCGTGCCCGTCGTCTCGTACAGGTGGATCCCGTTCCCGCGGTCGGTCCGCGGGAACACCTCCTCGCGGCCGTCGATTCGAACGTCCTCGATGACGGCCTCGTCGGCCGAATCGATCCAGATCCCGTACGCCGTGTCGGTGATCCGGACCGACTCAACCCGGGCGCGGTCCCCGGAGACGAAGATGCCGGCGTCCTCGGTCCCGAGGTCGCTGCCGGAGCCGCGTATCCAGACGCCGGAGACGGTGATGTTCTCGCCGCTCACGGTGAGTATGCGTCCCTCGCCGCCGCCGTCGATCACCGCGCCGCCGTCGCTCGCGACGAGCCGCAGATCGTCGACGCTCGCGTTCACGCGCTCGTCGAACCGCCCGTCGAGGACGACCGTGTCGCCCGGCTCGGCGGCGTCGACCGCCGCCTGCGCCGACGCGAACGACTCTCCGTC
>NZ_CBVY010000003.1:310418-316469 GCF_000513435.1 Halorubrum sp. AJ67
GCCTCGATGTCCGCGCGAGGTACGCGGTCGCGAGCAGCGCGAGGGCGACGACGGTCATGTACCCCCCGGACCGAACCACGCGAAGCCGCTGATGTTGGCCACCTCGTAGGCCCCCAGAAGCGGCGGCGTGAACCCCTCGATACCTCGGAGCGGCGCGTCGGGGTCGAGCGAGTGGCCGGCCTGATAGAGCCGGTACTGGATGAACGCGAACATCCCGACGAAGACGGTGATCGTCCCGACGAACTGCGCGGTGAGTCCGGCCTTCAGCTTGCGGACAGTCGGCGCGAACGCGACGAACGCGCCGGTCAGCGCCAGCCCGACGAACACGACCGGACCGAGCAGCCACTCGGGGACATCGATGGCCGCCGCCGCCACCTCGTAGTTCGGGTCGACGAACACCGGATCGGGGTAGTAGAACCCCGCGTACTTGTTGAGTCCCTGTACCTCGGCGAAGTCGCCGCCCAGACGCGGGTAGGCGTACAGCTCGATGAGCAGCTCCTGACCGGGGTACTGCGGTGCGGTGAGCGTGATCTGCCACATCGGGACCAACAGCGCGCCGACGAGCAGCGCCGCCGCTGCCAGCGGGAGCGCGCGTCGGATCTCGGTCAGCCGCGCGAGCGACGAGCGCATGGCGTTATTCCTCCGGTTTGACGATGAGCCGCGAGCGCATCTCCAAGTGTAGCGCGCTGCAGAAGTGCGCGCAGTAGATCCAGTAGACGCCCGGCTCGTCCGCGGTGAACGTCGCCTTGCGCGTCTCCTGCGGGGCGATCCGCATATGGACGTCGTGGTCCGGGATCGCCACCGAGTGGAGCATGTCGCTCGTGGTCTCGACGTTCGTCACCTGCATCTCGACCTCGTCGCCCTCCTGGACGACCATCTCCTGGAACCCGTAGTGGTTCCGGGTCGAGTACATCTCGATCTCGACGCGGTCGTCGCCGACCCGCTCCATCGACGACTCGCCCTCGGCCGTGTGGCTGAGTTCGAGGTCCTCGGGGTCGTAGACCGCCTTCGGGTCGAGCTTCGATTTGTGACAGATCGACGCGTCGTGCGGCTCGGCCTGCGCCGGCGAGTCCTTCACCAGCTCCATCCCGTTCTCGTCGTCGCCGATGTAGATCAGCTGGTCGTTCTCCGGGTGCTGCGGACCGACCGGGAGGAACCGGTCCTTCGAGAGCTTGTTCAGCGAGACGAGCCAGTCGCCCGCGGGGTCCTCCGTGTACGACTCCGCGGCGATGAGGTGGCCGGGGTTGTAGTGCACGTCGATCTTCTCTATCACCGGGCTCTCGGAGCGCGGCTCGGCGTTGACCGCCTCCTCGATGTCCCACTTGACGACCTGCGAGTCGATGAACAGCGTCGTGTACGCGTGGCCCCGCCCGTCGTAGGCGGTGTGGAGCGGCCCGAGACCGAGCTTCGGCTGGCCGACGATGGCGTCGGTCGGGTCGTCGACCTCGTCGATCTTGTCGATGTCGATGATCGACGCGGTCGGGTCGAGCTTCCCGCTGACGATCACGTACTCGTTGTCCGGGGTGACGCTGACCCCGTGCGGGCTCTTCGGCGTCGGGATGTAGGTGACGATCGGCTCGTCGCCCTGGTTGAGCGGGCTGTCCTTCCGCCCGTCGACGACCGGCACCTCGTTTATGGTCTCGTAGTTGCCGGCCTCGACGGCCGCCTCGATCCGGGGGATGTCGAACGCCTTCACGTCGTCGCGGTCGGCGCGGGTCATCCCCGACTCGGTCGCGGCCTCCTCGGTGTTGTACGCGCTCGTGAAGAAGTACCGACCCTCCTTGCTCCCGTCGCCGTTGTCCATGTTGCCGTCGATGAGGACCTCCCACTCGACGTTCATCGACTCGGGGTTGATCGCGGCGAGCACGGAGCCGTAGGAGTCCGGATCTTCGAGGTTCCCGCTCCCGTCGTTGGGGATCGGCGTCCGGAACTCGCCGACGCCGAAGATGAGGTCGGTGTCGGGCAGCTGGGCGCACGCGCCGTGGGTCCCCTGCTGGTTCGGGATGTCGACGATGGCGTCCGTCTCGAAGTACGTCAGGTCGATCCGGGCCATCCGACCGTTCGCCTTGTCGTTGACGTACGCGAACCGGCCGTCGTAGTCGCCGTCGGTCTGGCTGATCCGCGGGTGGTGGGTGTCGCCCCACGAGTAGCCGCCGGCGTCTTCGAGCATCTGCTTGCTCTCGTCGTCGAACCCGTAGCCGCGCGAGGCGTCCGGGTTCGAACACCGGGATCCGGATGAGTTCGCGCATCGACGGGAGCCCGTACACGCGGACGTCGCCGGCCTGCCCGCCGGACAGCAGCGCGTAGTACTCGTCGTGTTCGCCCGGCGGGACGGAGTTGTCGACGCCGCTCGCCGAGGCCGTTCCGTCGACACCGTCGTCCTCGTTCAGCAGGCTGGAACAGCCCGCCAGCCCGCTGATCCCGCCGACCGCAGCGCCGGCCTTCATGAAGTCGCGGCGACGGACGCCGGGGAGCAGCGAGTCGAACCCGTCGGTCGAGCCGGTCGTCTGGTTGCCCGATTCCGCGTCCGTGGACCGCTGTGTGTCATTTGACATTGGTGAATCCGCGAGCGGCGATTCCCTCGCGACAGGCGGACGTTGCGGGCTCCGGTATAAATCACGTCAAGCGGCTCCCTGTGCGGTAGGAAGCGCGCGAACACGTTCGGCGATCGGTATCGGCGTTTCGAGGACGTGAGAACGCGGATCCGGTACTGCCGCAGGAAAAGGGTCAAAAACGAACCGTTCGCGGAATCGGCGGCCCGGCTCAGAACGCGCCGGGGTAGACGCTGATGTCGGCGTGGAGTCCCTCGCGGAGCGCGCTGTGGACGTGACAGATGCCCTCGGCGCGCTCGGCGACATCGGCGGCGGTCTCGTCGTCGAGGTCGGCCTCGACGTGGACGTCGAAGGCGATCGATTCGAGGTCGTCGTCGTCGTCCAGTTCGGCGCTCGCGTCGATCTGGATCTTGCCGAGCTCTTCCTCGCCGCGCTGGCTCCCGCCGACGCGGAACGCCGGGAGGTAACAGGAGGCGTACGTCGCGACGAGCGTCGCGTTCGGGTTCGGCCCCGTCTCGTCTGTCGCGTCGATCCGGAGGTCGAACTCGCCGACCTGACTGGTGCTGGCGTACCCTTCCTCGGAAACCGTGGACGTCTCGATGTCTGCCATAGTCGAGTGTCGGTTCGGTCGCGCGCGGATAAAGGTTATCGGCATCGGCACGGCGAAACCGCACCGAAGGCGGCGTGACGCCCGCCGACTCGCGTCGGCGACGCGTCAGTCGTCGCCGCGAGCGCCGCCGACCGCTCCGGTCCCCTTTCGGAGGTCCGCCTCGATCGCCTCCAGCGTCCGCCCGTTCGTCTCGGGGACGGTGCGGTAGGTGAACAGTAGCGCGACGACGCTACAGGCTCCGAACAGCCAGAACGTCATCGGCGTGCCGATCCCGTCGAGCAGCACGGGGAACGACAGCGCCACCACGAGGTTCGCGAGCCAGTTGGCGACCGTCACGAGTCCCATCGCGCTCCCGCGGACGGCGAGCGGGTAGATCTCGGAGATGAGGAGCCAGAACACCGGCCCGAGTCCGATGGCGAAGAACGCGACGAACGACACGAGCGTGAGCGTCGCCAGCCACCCCATCCCGCCGGTCGGGTCGGCGAACTGGAAGACGAGGCCGGCGACGGCCAGCGACCCGATCATCCCGCCGGTCCCGACGAGCAGGAGCGGGCGGCGACCCACGCGGTCGACGAGGAGGATCGCGACCACCGTCATGACGACGTTGACGGTCCCGATGGCGACCGACGCGAGGATCGACTGCGAGCTGCCGAACGCGGTCGACTCTAGGATCGTCGGGGCGTAGTACATCACGGCGTTGATCCCGGTGATCTGCTGGAAGACGGCGAGCCCCAGCCCGACGATCAGCGCCGGACGCATCCACGGGCTAAGCAGGTCCCGCACCCCGTTCCCGGACTGCGCCTCGACCGTCGCTTCGATCTCCGACAGCTCCGACCCGATGTCACCGTCTCGCGTGCGACGCAGCACCGCGCGGGCCTCGTCGGTCCGACCTTGCTCGTAGAGCCACCGCGGGCTCTCGGGCATCCGGACCATCCCGATCGCGAGCACGACGGCGGGAACCATCCCCGCGCCGAGCATGATCCGCCACGACCCGGAGCCGGAGAAGGCGTAGTTGACGAAGTACGACGAGAGGATCCCCACGGTGACCATCAGCTGGTTCAGGGACGTGAGGCCGCCGCGGACGGAGGGCGGCGCGATCTCGGAGATGTACAGCGGACCGACGATCGACGCGAACCCGATGGCGATCCCGTCGACCATCCGCCCCGCGACGAGCACCTCGACGGTCGGCGCGACCGCCATGAGGAACGAGCCGAGGAAGAACACCCCGGCCGAGAGCAGGATGAACCGCTTGCGACCGACGCGGTCGGAAATCTGTCCGCCGACGGCCGCGCCGGCGGCCGCCCCGACCATCGCGCCGCTGACGACGATCCCCTCCACCAAGGGACTCAGCTCGAAGGTGGTGTCGATGAAGAGGATGGCTCCGGAGATGATCCCGGTGTCGAACCCGAACAGAAGGCCGTTGAGCGCCGCGAGCGCGGAGACGACGTACACGAACCGCCCGCCTTCCCCGCGGATCACAGCCCCCATATCTGCGGTTGACATGGTGTGTCAATTCGGCGCTAACCATCTTTCATTTAGAAGGCTTCTGATTTATTATTAATTTAAATCTATACAGTATATTTCTGCTAACCCGAATTCGCAAAATCTACCCGATCCGATGTAATATTTATACGGATCTAAATACTATTCTGGCTCGCCGGCCACGCTCTCGCCGAAGAAAGATCGTCACCGGTGTGGAACCGGCGGGTCGTCGTCTCGGGCGGTTCCGCCGTCGCGGGTCGCGCTACTCCAGCGTGTACGTCTCGTCGCCGTCGAGGACGACGGGTTCGGCGGCAGCGCCCGCGGCCTTGACCTCGTTGACGAACTCGCGGGTCTCTATCTCGATCGGTCCGAACGAGTCGTAGTGCATCGGGAAGACCACGTCGGCCCCCACCCAGTCGGCGGCGATGCCGGCCCCCGCGGGTCCCATCGTGAAGTGGTCGCCGGCGGGCAGGGCAGCCGCGTCGGGTTCGAGGTACGGCGCGATCACGTCGACCATCTCGGACATCAGGCCCGTGTCGCCGGCGTGGTAGAACGTGGTACAGTCGGCGTCCGACTCCTGGGTCGGCTTCTTGTCGCCGATGACGAACCCGGCCGGCATCCCGGCGGAGGTGCCGTACCCGTTGTCGATGCCGTTCGAGTGGTCCGCGCGGACCATCGTCACCCACGCGTCGCCGCACTCGGCGGTCCCGCCGATGTTCATTCCGGCGGCCGGGAGCGTGTGTTCGTGGCCGAAGTTCTCTTGGACGTAGCTGGTCAGCTCCGGAGTCGCGACCACCGTCGCGCCCTCGAACCGGTCAGCGTCCGCGATGTGGTCGGAGTGTCCGTGGGTGAGAAGGAGGTAGTCGGGGTCGAGCTCCTCGGGGTCGACGTCGGTCTTCGGGTTGTCGAAGAACGGGTCGATGAGCAGCTCCGTGTCGTCGACGACGACGTGCCACGTGGAGTGGCCGTGCCAGGTGAGTTCCATGGTTCGGGTACAACGTCTCGGCGAGCGGTAATAAAACTCGACACCGCGGATCCGCGTCGGCGGTCGGCGAAAGCAATTAACCGCGCCGAGCGCGAACTACGGGGCGAATGCCCTCCGAGACCAGCGACCCGGACGGTCCCTCCGCCGCGTGCCCCGCCTGCGGGGACCCGGTGCCGGCCGGGGCGAGCTTCTGTCCCGACTGCGGTGCCGACCTCGGCGACCCGGGCGACCCCGCGTACTGCCCGGAGTGCGGCGAGGCGTTCGACGACGACGACCGGTTCTGCTCGAACTGCGGCGCGTCGCGGCCGGGCGGCGGAGCGACGGCGGTCGGATCGGGTCGATCGCACGCCAGATCCGACCGGTCGGGCGAGATCGATTCCGCCCGGTCGTAGCGGGGCCGGTCCCCCCGGATCGAGGCGGAA
>NZ_CBVY010000003.1:317710-319253 GCF_000513435.1 Halorubrum sp. AJ67
GAGTCCGCGGAACGAGTGGAGAAAGTCACCGCGTACCTCCTGACGGCGTTACTCCTGCTTATCGGCGGCTTCATCGCCTTTTTCGGGTCCGCGATCGGCTCGCTGCCCGTGGCCCTGATCGCGCTCGCGTTCGCCGGACTCGGCTTGGGTATCGCCCCGCCAGTTCGCAGTCGGCTAGACCGCCGCCACGGGATCACGAAGTTCGGCCGACGGAAGACGGTGGACCACCGGATCGTCCGCCCGCCCGAGACCGTCGAGGACACCTGCGTCGTCTGCGGCGAGGCGTTCGAGCGCGGCCTCGTGCGGCGGCGGCGCGACGAGACGGTCGTCGCCGGCGTTCCGGTCCGCACCCACTCGATCCGTCACAACCACTACTGCGCCGACTGCGCGCGCTCGGAGGTGTTCGGCGGCGACGACGTCGGGGAACTGTCGCTCGACGAACTCGCGGACGACGCGGCGCTCGAAGCGGAACTGACCGGCGACGAGACGTTCGACGCCGACGCGAGCGACGAGGAGACGCTCACCCCCGACACGAGCGACGAGGGATCGTTCGACAGCGGCGCGACCGACGACGCCGAGACGCTCGACGGCGACGCGAGCGACGAGGAGCCGACGGGAGAGACGACGGGTACGTCGGTCCGCGAGGCGACCGACTCGACCGAGTGAGCCGGCGGGGGACGGTCGCTCCCGTCGCTTGCCTCTCCGGGAACCCTTTTCGGGCGGCCGGCCGATCGCTTCCGTATGTACCGCGCACGGTTCCGCGACCCGGCCGGATCGATCCGCGACGGCGAGTACGACCCGGCGACCGACACGGTCGCCTTCGGCGGCGACGAGTACGCCCTCGAGGACCCGGACATCGACGTACTCGCGCCGACCGACCCCTCGAAGATCGTCTGTATCGGACGCAACTACGCCGACCACGCCGAGGAGCTGGGCAACGACGTGCCCGACCGCCCGCTGCTCTTCCTCAAACCGCCGAACGCGGTAGCGAGCCACGGCGACACCGTGACCGTCCCGGCCGGGAAAGAGCGGATCGACTGGGAGGCGGAGTTCGCGGTCGTGATCGGCGAACAGTGTAAGGCGGTCGACGCCGCCGACGCGATGGACGTCGTCGCCGGGTTCACCTGTATGAACGACGTGTCGAACCGCGAGGACCAGAACAAAGAGCAGAACTGGGTGCGCGGGAAGGCGTTCGACGGCGCGGCCCCGCTCGGCCCGGTCCTCGCGACGCCCGACGAGGTGCCCGCCGACGCGAGCGTCGAGCTCCGGGTCAACGGCGAGACGAAGCAGTCCAGCGACCGCGAGCACATGATCTTCGACGTGCCGACGCTGATCGAGGAGATCACGACGTACCTCACGCTCGAACCCGGCGACGTGATCGCGACTGGCACTCCCGAGGGCGTCGGTGCCCTCGCCGACGGCGACACCGTCGAGGTGGAGATCGAGGGCGTCGGCACCCTCGAACACGACGTACGCGTGCCCTGACGCGGTCCGTTTCGACCAACTACCCGCCCGTCTCGGTGTCCGCTACCACACCTCGCTT
>NZ_CBVY010000003.1:319273-322790 GCF_000513435.1 Halorubrum sp. AJ67
GAGGGCGACGACGACGGATCGTCGACGGTCGCGAGCGTGCGGGTGCTCGCGGCCGCCAGTTTTCGCGCGTCCTTGCCGTAGAGGCGGCCCGAGTCGGTCGCGATCCGGTAGTCGTCGTGGTCGAACCAGAAGTCGTTGCCCGCGCGGGGTTTGATGCCGACCGCGTCGCCCGCGACGCTCGGCGAGGTGCGCGACCAGCCCAGCCGAGAAGGTGGTCTTCCCGGCGTCGACGCGCGAGCCGCCGGCGACGAGGTAGACGGGCGGGTCGGACGACTCCCCGCTCACGCCGACTCGTCAGCGTCGGTTTCCGTCTCCGGTTCGTCGTCCGTTACCAGCCCGTAGTACCCCGGGCCGTCCTCGCTCAGGGGTTCGGCGACGACCATGTCCTCGGCGTGGACCATCACCCACGGGACCGCCCAGTCGACCAGCACCGCCTCGGTGTCGGGGTCGACCTCGGCGTCCGGTTCGAGCCCCTGAAGCAGGCGGCCGATCTCGGGGATGGTGTACATCTGGTCCGGTTCGAACAGCTCGGCCGGCTCGTAGAAGTCGCACGGGTAGGTGGCGTCGAACGCCGACTTCGGTTCGGGCATGGGCGGCGATACGCGACCGCGTCCGTAAACGCTGCCGATAGCGACTCGATCCGATGCGGTGGCGCGCGCCTCCGAGCGCCCCGCAGGGCGCGAGGAGCGCCGCGCGAGGGAGTCAGTCGCCGGAGCAACGCGGAGGCGACTGACGAGGCTGGGGAGGTAAGAGGTGCTGTGCGGGGTGGGACTCGAAGGGGCAGTCGCGAGGAGGCCGCAGGCGACGTAAGGACCGCAGGGAGCGAACGAAGTGAGCGAGCGAGGAGCGCAGCGAGCCGCGCGAGTCCTCGCGGCTGGGGCTTCGAAGTGGCTCGTGTCGGTCGACTATCTACAAACAGAAACAGAGTCGTACAGCCGAGCGGCCGAGGCTTCGCAGCGGTTCGTGTCGGTCAGCGACTTCTACAGTCGCAACTACCCGGCAAGCGTCACGAAAAAATGCGGATCTCGACGCGCGTAACGCGTCCGGAGACGCGCTTACTCGAACAGCTCGACGGCCTGCTCGTACCGCGTGGACGGCTCGTTCCAGTCGACGACCTCGAAGAAGTTGTCGACGAACTCGCCGCGAGCCGGACCGTAGTCGTGGTAGTAGGAGTGCTCCCAGACGTCCAGCGCGAGAATCGGGTGACCGCCCCAGACAGCGCCCTGGTCGTGTTTGTCGACCACGACGTTGCGAAGCTGGTTCGAGAACGTGTCGTACACCAAGAGCGCCCAGCCGCTCGCATTGCCCGCTGCGGCTTCGAACTCGCCCTTCCAGGCCTCGTACGAGCCGAAGTCCTCGGCGATGCGGTCCGCGAGCGCGCCCTCGGGCTCGTCGCCGCCCTCCGGCGACATGTTCTGCCAGAACAGGTCGTGGAGGATGTGTCCCGAGGAGTTGTGGGTCACGTTGCGGATGGCTCCGCCGGACGAAGAGAAGTCGTGGGACTCACGGTTCTCTTCGAGCGTCTCTTCGGCCGAGTTCCAGCCGTTGACGTACCCCTGATGATGGGTGTCGTGATGCCATTCGAGCACCTGCTCGGAGATGTGCGGTTCCAGCGCGTCGTAATCGTACGGAAGAGGATCGAGTTCGTAGCTCATCGTTGTATCACCTGTTTCTATTATGTACAGGACACCTGTTAAAGATAATGCGCCACGTGGTACCACGCGACACCAGACGTGAGTGTTATCGGGGGTTTCAGCCGACCAGCGGTGTCGTTGCGGTTCCGGGGCCAGAAGAACGGAGCACAACGGTAATCATGATCTACTGACGAGAACGACAAGTAACCATATACGGTTTCGCGGCGGATCGGTCTCTCTCTGATTCAAATCCCGTACGAGTCGCGCGCGGCGCGCGGTGGCACCCGACGCGTCACGGTGGGACTGGGATTCGAACCCAGGAAGCCGTGAGGCTACCTGCTTTCAAGGCAGGCGCAATGGGCCACTCTGCCATCCCACCGAGCAATCTGTGGGCGTCCCCGTCACGTCATGCGATTTCAGCGCCTTCGAGGACGAAACCAATGAAATTGACACGTTCCATTGTGCCACGATTGAATCGCGCCGAAACCGCTGAAATCGCCGTCATACAGGGACTATGAGTCGAGACAAGCCCGAGAAAGTTGAAGGTATCGTTCTTATTCCCCGTCCGTCCCGTGATTACCTCAATGAGCGCCAACGGGTCGCCTACAAGAGTCACCGCCAAAAATTACTGAAATGGCTCGCGCGACAAGGAAAGAATCCAGACGCGCTCGAAGGCTACGCACATCACACCGCAAAGAACTACGCGAGTATTATAGATAGATTCCTACGCGAGATGTGGTCGCGTGACAGGTACACACTTGATGTTGGCCACGACGACGCTGAAGATTACCTTCGGTCCTTGCTCTTGGCCGACGACGAGTATTCAAAGACCCATCTACACAACACGAAACTCGCCTTACTCGCCTACTTCCGGTTCCAAGGCGATGAATGGGAGCCGGACATTACTATCAGTTCGTCGTCGGGTGTCTCACAACCTCGGGACTTCCTCTCGGACGACGAGCGAATCGCGCTCCGAGAGGCCGCGCTCGAATACGGAACTGTACCAGCGTATGCCGCGCTCGAACCCAAGGAGCGAACGAAGTGGAAGCGGTTCCTCGCCCGTCGCTACGGGAAACCCACGTCCGAAGTGTCACGCGATGATTGGGACCGTGCCAATGGCTTCAAATACCCGAGTATTATCCACACGGCACTCGACGCAGGCCTACGCCCCATTGAGGTTGGTCGCGCCCAAACGTATTGGGTTGACGTGGAGAATGCCGTTCTTCGGATTCCAGAAGAGGAATCTTCAAAGAACGAGGATAATTGGACCGTCAGCCTACGTCGTGAGACGACTGAATATCTCGCCCGGTGGCTTGAACAACGCGAAATGTACGAAAAGTACGACGACACGGAACAGTTGTGGCTGACCCGGCACTCGAACCCCTACAGTGGGTCGTCTCTTCGATATGTTCTTGAGGCTGTGTGCGACCTTGCGGATATTGAACGGGACATATCGTGGTACGCCATCCGCCATTCGACAGGAACTTTTCTTGCGCGCGAAGAAGGACTTGCCGCGGCGCAATCACAACTTCGCCATCGTAGTATCGAAACGACCGCGAAGTATGACCAAGCGCCAGTCGAAGACCGTCGGGACGCGCTCGATAGGATGGGCTGACACGCTCACCTGAACGTTTTATTCCGTTCCTTCGTATCCGCTTCCATGACCTTCGGCACGACGTGGCACAATCTTCTCGAAAACGTTGAAGAACTGCCCCCGGACGCGACCCTCATTACCCCACTCTCGGGCAAGGTATTCGTCGTCGACGACGTTCAGGAACACCGATTTCTGGTTCAGTACCGTGACGACGACGAGACGATACCTCTACAGCGCGAACAGTTTGAGACGCTTTATCGCCGTATCCAAGACGCGAAGGGTGAGTTTG
>NZ_CBVY010000003.1:323201-335040 GCF_000513435.1 Halorubrum sp. AJ67
AGCGCGAACAGTTTGAGACGCTTTATCGCCGTATCCAAGACGCGAAGGGTGAGTTTGACCTTGACCGGCTTCCCCCTGACGGCGAGCTATATGCTACACTCCTGTCTCTACATCCGCGCTTCGAGGTAGACGAGCAAGAAGGGACGTTGACCGAAAGCGACCAGTCAACAGGCTCGCCGCTGGTCGAAGCACAAGGGGACACCGACGACGGCGACCAAGAGCGGGAGGAACCCGATGTAGCCGTCTACAGTGACGCTCTGTTGCTCATTGACGCGCTCGAAAGGCATGATGTGACCACGCTCGAAGACGTGGAGACGCCCCCGCTCGTGAATCTGTACACCCTACTGTCGGACGTACAGAGAAACGCCAATGACTTGCGCCAAGACGTGCGGGCTGTCCTTCTTGACCGTCTACACCACGACCAGCCGGTGTCCGGTCAGTTCGGGTCTGTCCAACGGACCAGTCGTAGGAACCGGTCGCTCAAGGACGACGAGGTAGTGCTGAACGCGTTTGAGGCCGCCGGTATCGAACGGGAACGACTGACCACGGTGGACTCAAGCAAGGTAGACGACGCCCTCGACGTGACCGGACTGTCCGAGACGGACGTGTACGAGATTGAAGAGAGCGAATACGTTCGTAAGGCCGACGTGGACGAGGAAGAGAAAGAGACGCGCTTACAGGGACTCAAAGACCAACTCGCGGCCACCGAAGGCGAGGAAGCCGACGAACTCCGTGAGGAAATCGAAGACCTCGAAGATAGGATTGACGAACTGACGGAGTTCCGGAGTGGTCGGTCTTTCCATGACCCGGCTACTGGCAGATAGTCAGCGAATATTTTGGGGGCGTATCCCTGCCAAGCTGATTAACCAACACAGTCAGCGCTTCAGGGCGTGTTGTTGGTTAATAGCCGCCGCTCTAACCGACGAGATGGTAACTCTATGCTAACATAGAGCGCTCTCACGACTGTTTCGGGGCCTTGGGCGGCTTCAAGACCCACTATCGTCTACGTTCTTCTCAAAAAACGTCCGTGGTCCCGGCTTCTCTGATTCGGCCAGCCACCACACAGTGTTCCGTCCACCAATCTGCTTGCTTTCCAAGCGCCCCTCGTCGGCCAACGACCGGAGATGGTTGTAAGTCGCACGTCGTTTGAGCGGCACCTGTTCGGTCACTTCCGCTGTCGAAAGCACGGGGTCCTCCGTGTCTCGAAACAGGTCGATTATTTCGTCGTCACTTACCCTCGGTGTTGGCCCCGGTTTCGATTCTTCGCTCATACGGACTTCTATAGCCTGTAATCAGTTAACTATACCGTCCAAGGCAGTACACTTAATATCCGTGCCCTCCAAGGTATAGATAGGGAAGGACTCGTCTCTTGGGGCGTGATTCATGCGAAAACGCCCGGTGCGACAACACCGGACGAGGCCTTCTCACTTGGAGGCGACAAGGCCAATGGAAGATACGCACACGGAAGATAAAGAGTGTACTGAACAGCAGATACTTCGCCGCCTGCCGGGGTTCCACCTTGACTCCGGTTCGCCGTGTACCTGCGGCGTCGACGCCATCCGGACGAGCAAGTCGGTCGGCTATAGCGACTTCGTTGCGTACACCCACAGCTGTACCGAGTGCGGGAACGAGTTCGTCACCTACATTGAGGGGTAACAATGGCCGCTCTATCCCCTACCGATGTGGTCAACATACTCGACGCCGACGAACAGGTAGAAAAACGGGCGGCTTGGGAAGCGTTCGAGTTCGTGCTTCGCGGTGACGGCGACGTGGGAGTGACGAATGGGTCACATGAGGACGCCGACGAACACACTTATACCGTCCATGTCGAGAGCGGTATCCCGTCGGACTGTACGTGTCCCGCGTGGGAGTACCAGTCCGGAGTGTGTAAACACATGGTCGCGGTCGCTATTCGAGAGCCGGTCCTCGAAGCGGCCACCGAAGACCAACCAGTCCGCGCCGATGGGGGTATCACCCTCGAAGAGTTCGGTGCTGACGACGGCGACGACGACCGTCCCGAGGACTGTGAGTGCGCTCCCTCGATGGACAACCTACCCTGTTGGCCGTGCTACAGGGACGGGTTTGAGGAACCGAACGCCAATGCGGCGGGTGAGAGCGAATGACCCGACCGTCTCCGGCGGCGGCTCTGAACGGCGTACAGTGCGGTAACATCTGCTCGAAGTGTAATCAGGGAATCCGAACAGGTGATAAGGCCGTTATCTACGCGACCTACTACGACGCCGATGGGTGGGTCGTCCGGCGCGTATGGTGCGACGACTGTGGAAGTACGACAATCGGCCTGACGACCGACGGGGCCGACGAAGTAGTCGTCAGCGCTGTATACTGGTCGGGACGGCTTGTGGGGGTGACCACGGTAGACCGGAGCCGGGAATGAAATCAGTCGTCTTCGCCAGCGTCGGGGAACAGCTCTCGAACAATCCGAAGCCGCTGAAGTTTCTTGAGTTCGTTCCAGATTCGAGGACGCTTCTCTTCGGGAATTCCGTACAGGTCTAACGCCGAACGCTCGATTTCCCAATCCAAACCATCGTTTATCTGTTCATTGTCGCTCGTGGCTTCCTTGACTAATTCCACGAACTCGTCGTAGGCTTCCTTCTCGTTACGGTCATCGAAGTCAATTTTAGGTATTGGAAGCGACATAATGAACGTTTGCGTGTGTCTTGGGAATGATTGCCACTCTACAATACCCTGTGTTTTCGCATAGTAGTACAGCATAGTCCGGGTGTTCAACAATCCCAAAAAGAATTCCAAGTCGTACTGCTTGAACGAATTATCCCGGTCTTCTCGAAGCTTGAATACCAGATTCGCTTTCAATGCTCGTGCGTCGGTGTAGTCTATCGTTGCAAAGAAGCCGACTCCAGTACGACGGATTAGTAATTTCGGCGGTTCGAACCTCTCGTCGTCACGAAGCCATTGTCCGCGAATGTCGGTATCGATGTGCCCGCGACCAGTGATTCTATATCGGTTAATGTGTTCTCCGAAGTAGATAGGGTGGTCGTGGCTGTCCGTCTGTGTATCTGAAACGATGTTAGTAGTTTGAGCCGCGTCCTCAAACTCGTATTCTTCTCCGCAGTGGTTACACGTTTTTGCGTAGTAACCACCACCTTTAGATTCCGCACGCTTTCGAGGATACGTGTCCCATTCAAGACAGTACGGGCATTTCATTACCTTGCCGTCACGACCGGTTTCATCACCACGCCCGTTGTCGATAACATCATACCAGTCAACTGTTTCAGACTCCATTACATCCATAATCTCGTAGTCTGATTCAGCGGCCCACACATCGAAAGTGTAGTCTTCGTCTTCCAGATACCGAGATTGCTTCGTTGGATTCCTTTTTGTCTCAATCAGACTTGCTAAAGCCTCTCCACCAGTCCCCATCATCCGGTCACGGTCTTCCTTCATCAGCAGGGAAGCGTCTACAATGTGATTTTCTGTCGCTCCAGAGTTAGTGTATTGAAGAATCGCAGTAGCGGCGAAGACATCATCACCGAACACGCCCTCACCTAATTTGTGAATCTGCTCCAGTTGGTGGTTGGTTACAAGCCACTCCCGTAACGACTGGTATTCATCGTTAAATATTGAATCTGGTATAATGAAGCCGAGACTACCGCCCTCAATCAATAGGTCTTCACCTAACTCAATGAATAATTCATATGAATTGTACTGTCCTGTCGCTGACTCGAAACCTTGGTCACTCTCTAACCACGCGTCGTATTCATCTATTTCTGCGCCCCATGGTGGATTGCCAACAATCACGTCGAAGCCCCCCCGTTCTTCGAAGATGTTGTCAAACTCTTCTTCCCACTCGAACGTACCCATTTCTTCGGCTTCTTCTACCGAAATATCGAGAGTATCGGCCACATCTTCGGGAGAGCCATTCAGTAGACTGTTCCCCGAACGGATGTTGTCTTCGAGTATCGCTGGCAGTTTCTCGTCCTTCTTGAGTGCCTTCAGAAGCAGATTGACCGTCGCAATCTCGGTCGCTTGATAGTCCAAGTCCACTCCGAAAATGTTGTTCCGAAGGATATGGCGCTTGTAGTCGGACGACACCGTTTGAGCGGATGAATACTCCTGTATGGCCATGTCGCCATTGACCGACCGAACCAACGAACGGTACTCTTCGTAAGCGTCTACCAGCAGGTCGAACGATTTAATAAGGAAACTGCCGCTCCCACACGATACGTCCAAGACCGCTATGTCCTCAATAGCGTTGAACTCGGTACGAGCGGCTTCAAACTTCGGCTCGTCGCCTTCTAACTCTTCCCGCACGTTCGCCATAATCGCGTCAATCCGGTCACCTAACACGCTCTCAACGATGTATTCGACCACCGGAACCGGCGTATAGTAGATTCCCTCTTCACGTCGCTCGTCCGGGTGTTCGACCAGTTCCAAGTCCTCGGATTTGTCCTCAATGGCGTGGCCGAGGTAGTCCTCATAAATATTCCCGAGTACGTCAGCGTCGATGTATGAAAAGTTGTAGTTGTACAGCGAGTCGATAATGTCCAGTAGTACATCGTTCGATATGTCGTAGTCCTCGCACGGATGTTCCGCGAATAACTCCGAATTGTAGACCGAATCGAAGTCACGGAAAGCGTTTTTCAGGTCACGAACCAGTGTCCGCACGTCCGGATTAATTGTGGTCTGTTCCCACGACTTGGCCATGTTCAGTAACGTATCTGCTGGAATAACGCCACGGTCTTCCGCGGCTCGCATGACTACTACCCGGTCTAAAATACGCTGTACGCCGTCCCGAAGGTCGTCCATCGATAAGTCGGGGTGAGATTCGTGAACATCTTGGGTCAACCGACGCCGCGCTTCAGACAGAACATTCAGAATCTCTTCAGTAACGGTATCACGCTCTCGCGTTCGTTCCAACCGTTCGAGTGACCCATCGGCAACAGCGGCCTTCGAGAGATTCCCTAATTGTTCGAACCCATCTTCAGACGTGTATTCGTCTACTGTGAGCGTGAAAACCAGCCCGCTTTCGAGGTTGTCCTTGCTTACGTGCGTGAAGTAAAGCCGAAGTTCCTCGAAGTTGGTTAGGACGGCCCAATCACATCCTTGGTGCCACGCATAGTCAATCGCCTGTTCGACGTAGGACTGTGTTTCACCACTACCGACCCGACGACTCCCATCAAGGTCTTCAGAAAATGCCTTGGCCTCAATAAAGAACTGTTCGCGGCCATTCAGGCTCAATGCGTAGTCGGCGTCCCCGACAAGTGTCCGCTGTTCAGGTTT
This sequence comes from Halorubrum sp. AJ67, assembly GCF_000513435.1. Lineage (NCBI taxonomy): Archaea > Methanobacteriati > Methanobacteriota > Halobacteria > Halobacteriales > Haloferacaceae > Halorubrum > Halorubrum sp. AJ67. Next base: position 328,461 of record NZ_CBVY010000003.1, read on the forward strand.
CACTTGGTCAGTAGTCGTATCCCACCCGAGCGCTCGAAGAAGAGGGTTAATGAACTGCTGGCGAACAGCGGCCTCTTTCATTTGCTTCCGCTCGCGGAGTGAGTGAGAGTGGTACCCGTCTACCAAGCCTTGAATGGCGTCCTTATCCATATCTTCGGTTTCCTGAACGCTCATATACGAAGTTACGCAAGGTCCTCGGCCTCGTCATATCAAACCATCGTAAAGGGGGTGAGTATAACGAAGCAGTCTACGACCTCTTCGACCTGACCGTTGACGAGGGCGAGGTTGCCAAGTCTCTCTTCAAAACTAATACCCTGTAGGCACTTGCCGCAAACATGGAATACTATTCTGACCTGAATGCGCTCCCTTACGACCCAGTTTTTGAGATTGAGTTCGAGTGTAAGAACTGTGGAAAAGAGTTCAGTCGGAAGTTCGACTCAAATGTCGAAGTCCGACCAGCGGGCGCAATTGGTCCAAATTTTCGCGGCATTGACGAAGTTCATGGCAACAGATACGTTGCGGTCATCGACGGCGACAAGTATCCAATTGAGTGTGACAACTGCGATATAGACACTTCGTTGTACGAACTAAATCGAGAACCATTGAACAAGTGAGTAACATGAGACACACATCGTGATTCCCCAACGAGAACCGTATCGTCATGTTCGATGGGGAGACGCTTTTCGTCACTTGACCGACCGAACTGACCAGCCTGTAGACCGAGACGACCTACGAACTCACCTCGAACATCGGTGGTTCGCTCTCGACGACCTCGAAGCCGACATAGACGAAGCAGTCTACGACCTGTTCGACTTGACTGACGACGAGCGCGAGATTGTCGAGAACTACTTGTCCATCTTCTGACTCGGCTGGCAGGTCACTCTCAATAGCCCTATCAGATTTGCTAAAGCGCCAATATCCCTATCAAGAGAGCTTCTATACTCGGTTTTGAGGATGAACCGGACTGACCTTTATTAGTGTTCCCAACGATTGCTGTAGTATGGCAGAGTCACAATATGCCAGTATTCCTGTCCGACCCGAAACCCGTGACTTGGTTCGGTCCCTGAAGAGAGGCGGCCAAGATTACGACTCGCTCGTCCGACAAATGTGCGACCAGTACGACCCTGACGAGACTGCCCACTGAACGGTGGTTCTCGTGAAGACGATTAGGGCCGGAGAGTTCACACACCTGACCGGCCCGACAGCCCCATTACACTACGAAAACCGACAATGACTGATACGAACCCGACCGACGTAACGTCTTCGGCGCAGAGTGTCTCTGCCATTGAAGTAGCGCAGGCTATTGAAGCAGAACCCGACGAGTGGATTCAAGAGAACAACCGAGTGATTGCTACGAATCCGGTAGGAGACGCGACCGCAGAGGAAATTCGCCGGGCTTTCGAGAACGACAATTTCCCTGACGGTACGCCGCTTTCTAACGCTACAGGGCTGGTCAGCAACCAGACCGTGAAAGACGCGTTCAGTGACTACCTCGCAAATCCGGACGATTGGCAGGTACGCGACAGACAGAACATCGACCCTTGGGCCACCATCTATGGCGCTTATGCGGACCCCGATAGAAGCGCGAAAACGGCTCGACAGAAGGCCGTAGACCAACTATTAGAGGACAGTCACATCGAATCACTCGAACGTGCTGGCGAGATAGTTCACTACAACGTCGAGACGGGAATCTACGAGGACGACGCCGAACGAATCGTGAGGGAACAATTGGAAGCGAAGTTACGCGAACACAATACCCGGAGTGAGGCCAAGCAAATCTTACACAAACTCGACAGTCAGCCCTCGATAGAGGAAGACGAGTTCAGCCCTGAAGGCAGGGTCTGCGTAAGGAACGGCGTGTTGGACGTTTCCGACCCATCCAATCCCGAATTGGACCCCCATAGCCCCGAATACAGATTCCGTGAGCGCCTCTCCGTTGAGTATGACCCCGAGGCTGGCTGTCCACGATTCAGGCGGTTCATCTCTAACCGAGTGGCCGAGAGCGACGTGGACAAACTTCAGGAATTTGTCGGCTACACGGCATTTCATCCGTGGGATATGCCCTATCACAGGGCACTGATGGTCGTCGGGCCGACCGCGACCGGGAAGAGTACCTTCCTCAATGTACTGACCGCGCTTCTCGGAGAAGAAAACGTGTCTCACCTCTCGATTCAGCAGTTAGCGAACGACGAGTACGCCCTCGCTCAAGCACACGGAACCTTCGCCAACATCAGCAACGACTTGGACGCGAGCGTAGTCGAAAACGTCGGGCGGTTCAAGAATATCGCCGCTGGCGAACCGGTAGACGCGAATCAGAAGTACAAGGAGTACCGTACTGTCCGAATGACACAGAAGCAGGTATACGCCACTAACCGAGTTCCCGAAGTCGAGGACGAAGACGACGCCTTCTATCGGCGGTGGCTTCACGTTCAATTCCCCGAGACGATTCCGCGCGACGAACGAGAGGAAGGAATCGAAGACGAATTGAAAAAGGAACTGCCGGGAATCCTAAATTGGGCGCTCGAAGGCTACGCTCGACTCATGCGGAACGAGGGCTTCACCAACGAACTCGGACGCGAACAAAAGCGTGACCTGTGGAAAGAGTACGGCAACACCATCGACCGCTTCGTGGACGACCGCGCTGAATTGGTCCCGGACACTGAACTGCCGAAGGACAAAATCTACTCTGCCTACACGGCCTTCTGTGCTGAAACAGGACGACAAGCGAAGCCGAAAAATTCGTTCTGTGACTACCTGACGCGGGAATACAACGTAGAAACGGCCCGTCCGACGTTAGGTGGTGAGCGAGTACACTGCTTCCGAGGTCTACACCTTTCTGACGCCGACGAGGACGAAGCCCCACAGCAGGATTCGCCGGATTGGCCCGACGAACTCGCCACGTCTGAATAGGTGGCTTCGTCCGGGGTGTTCAAGCTACTTCTCGAAAGTAGAGAGAATGAGAAGTAAAGAGAGAGCATAGAAAGAGAAGTTTCGCCGTTGACCTTGGACACCTTGGACGAGGGTTTTCATCGCTCTGTAGTTCATTTCGAGGGTTGGAATGAATTTGAAGTCCGGACCCCCTGAAGTGGTTTGGCACTCTCTTCGGTCATTCCCTATTCTGAAATGACCCCCGAAACAGGAGCTTTCTACTGCCCGCTAAAGCCGTTTTAGATAGGTCGAGAGAGCGTCATAGCGCCCCTCTACGAGCCACAGGGGCCGTCTCTCGGGGGGCCACCATCTCGTCACCATACCACCCCGACGGCGTCGTCGCCACAGCGAGCGCAGGCACCAGCAGAGCGCATAGAGAGGCAGGGGGCCAGTGGGGTATCCCCGAGGGCGGGGGTCTGGTAGGGGGGTGAGAGGCCGGGTGGCTGGCTCTGGTGGGGAACGGGGGGTCGTCGGCGTCAGTCGGGTCGGGACAACCGGGGGTAGGGGCGGGGGATTCGACAGGGGTCGATTTTCTCTGAAGCGCTCTCTGGCTCTCTTCAGGTTATCTTTTCGCGGGTGAATCGAGTGCGTTCGTGCCGCCCTGCTGGCCGCGTAGCCGGTCGTGACGGCCACCTTCGACGGTGTGGGAGTCACACGTCGGCGTCGGTCTTTGACGGCGAGAGGGTCGGACTGGCGAACGAGAACGGGCAGGTGGTGGCCGCCGGAGAGGGGCGAATTTCCGAGGTGTTGTGTACTGGTTCTTTAATACTATAAATAGTGTAATCTTGCGCCGCAGACACCGAAGTCGAACGATATGGCTACAATCTAAACAATCTCCACGTCCGACCTGTCGATGTAGTCGTCAAACCCGTTTAATGAATGTTGGTCGAAGATTCTACCCAAGTTTGCTTCTCGTTCGGTGAGCGTAGGCGTATCTCCATCTGATTGTCCACCATCAGGAACAGGAATATTGGCTCGACCACCATCGACACTGACTACCACGAATTGTTCTACTGGTGAATTTTGATAAGTAAGCCACCAAACATAACTATCTGTTTGACCACCTGCGCCCGGAACCCACGGCTCGTCAAAGTCCTGAACCGCCACTGCGCCTCGTTCAAGTCGAATGTTCACATCTTCCTCATAGACGTAACAAATGGTGTCCGGGTTAGAGGTCACGGAAACCTGCGGAGCAACCTGCTCAAAGTATTCCCATTGATTCGGAGTTGAGTCTCTGATAACACTGCGTACATCCTGAATGTGTGTCATACATTTAGTTATCATATGGTCAACTTATAAATGCTGTGTACAAGCGTATTACCCCACTATACTGCGAGTTCGTCCAGTCGGCCATAGGTCACGTCGTCGGGGTCTTCATTGGTCAGGCCGTATCGAGAGAGATACTTTTGGACGGTCGTCGCCGTACAGTCGAACTCGTCACGGGCCGCAATCTCACCCGCTGACAGGCCTTTCTCGGCATACAGGCGACGAAGAGTATCTTCATGACGCCACGGTCGAAGGACGCCGAGACGTTCCATGTGGACGGTCACATGGCTCTTCGAGACGCCTAACTCGTAGGCAATAGTACGGGCTGACAGTCCGCGCTCGTGATAGGCCCACTGAAGGAACTCGCGGTCTTTCCAAGGCTCGGTTTCAGGGACGCGCTTGTCAGGGAGACGGTAGGTCATGTACGAGGCTACGTGATTCATTAGATTAGGGTCTTCGACCCTTACGACTCGTTGGACATCGTTTCGCGGTGTTCCTTGATTACGGATAGAAACTCTTCGGCTTCATCCTCGCTAAACTCAAACTCTCTTTCGTCTACGTCACCCCGAGGGTCAACGTAACTGGCGGAGAATCGGTATTTCCCCTTCAGTTGGTTGAATACGTCATACAGGTCGGAGTTTCCCTGTCCCATCTGAACGAGGTCGGAGTATCGTGCCTGTACATCACTATGTCCTTCAGCAGACCACCCCAAGAAAATCACGTCAATCTTCATCATGCGTTCTGCCGCATGGAACGCATTTTCTACGAATCCACGCCACAGTTCGTTCTCTTCTGCATATTCTGCCATTTCGATGAACTGGTCGGCGGCGTCAATTAACGGGTCAGCGTAAGACCGGTTGTACCTGAAGTCGAAGTTGAAGTACCAGCCAAACTTTCCTAAATCGGCCACTATGACGTGACCATAGTCTTCCTGCTCTTCGTCTAATATCACCTCATCGAACCCCTGAATATCTCTTGCGTAAATGGGGTCGCCTTCCTCAATTTCTCGGTCGGTATCGATTTCCGCCATTATCCTCACTTCTGCGTCGTCATTCACCCTGACTTCAACATCGGAGTCACCAGACTCCAAATCCTCGAACTGTGAAAGAGCGAATGGGTTCTTAAGAAAGACTTGCCCCTTCTCGAAATCATTTCGCTCTAATCCCTTCTCTTCAAGAGCGTCTTCAAACCACAGTTCAAACGTGTTGTCGAGGAAGTTCTCAACGAACTCATCTGAATACTCAATCTCTTCCGACATAACGGAGATTCCACACGGAGTTCGTATATAATTTGGTTAACCCTAAAATCCGTATGCCGTCACCACAAGTCACAGGTGTAGGGTTACAGGTCCCCAATCAGGCGAGCCTGCGCGACCGCGAGGTTTTGTTCCTCTTCAGTCTCCGCGCCAGCCATGTCAATAGCTTCCTCTTCGTCGGCTGGAACGCGAATACCATCTTGATTCTGTTCGTCGCTCATACTTTGACTATCAACCGGGATACGTGAACTTCTTTCGTTGGTTGGGCGACCTATCCGGTGGTCGAAGGTTGTGTCCGTGGGAGTCTCTACGTGGTCGTCTATAAGAGTAATAGCAACAGACGGCGACCAGATTTTGGGCCTGTTCTTCGGAAATGACGCGAGTATATAAATCAGACCGGCAATTCACCCCTAAATTGCGGTCGACAGAATAAAGATAGGAACAATATCGGTGAGACTTATGAACCTATAATTTTATAAGTGCGAATCAACTATACTTGAGGTAGAAGGCGCATATCGGGTGATTACGGGGGCCTACAGGAAGCCGTGAGGCTACCGGTTTTCAAGACCGGCGCAATGGGCCGCTCTGCCATCCCACCACACGTGACTGCTCGGCGTCGGCCGACTAAGTCGTGTCGGATCCGACGAACGCGACCGCACCGCCGGGAGCCGACTCAGTCCCGCACCAACCGCTGCTCGCCGTCCTCGACGACGACGTCGAGGCCGTGTTGGTGGACGAACGCCGCGGTGTAATCGGGGACCACGCGCTCGGCGGCGAACCGCGCCCGGAGCATCGGCACCACGTCGAGAAGGTCTTCCCCGGTCTCCAGCGAGGGCGACGGCTCCACGAAGTCCACCGAGCGGTCGGCGTCGCGGCCGCGCTCGGCGAGCGTCGGCAGCGCGGGGCTTCGAACGCCCCGTCGAAGTCGATCGGTTCGGTGAAGCCGGCAAAGTAGGCCCGCCCGTCCGTCGACGGCCCGATCACGACCTCGGTCGTCCGGAGCTTCATCGCGGCCGAGTCGACGAGTCGTGTCGTATAACTTCGTATAATGTATGCTATACGAAGTTATTACCCAGTACGACCTGACGAGACTGCCACTGAACGTGTCTCGTGAAAGCGTATTAGGCCGAG
>NZ_CBVY010000003.1:335060-338206 GCF_000513435.1 Halorubrum sp. AJ67
CCTATCCCCTGTGTGCCTTGCCTCCACGACTGCCTCGTAGAGGTCGGCCGCCTCGGCGGGCGACAGCGGCGTCGACTCGGCGAGCGCGGTTCCGACGAGCCCCTCGCGGGGCGGGTTCGCCAGCAGGGCGACGACGGTCATACCGGATCGCGTCGCGGGAGCGCCTTCAAGTCGCCGTTTCGGGCCGCAACCGGCCGGCCGCTCAGGCGAAGTCGCGCCGCATCGCGATCTCGAACCACGGGCAGAGCCGGAGCTGCCGGTACAGCGCCGGGTTCTCGTGGAGGTGGTCGTAGTCGGCCCACAGCATGCCGCCGATCTCGTCGTCGTCGGGGTCCAAGCCGGTGTCGTCGAGGGTGACCTTCAGCACCGCACAGACCTCCCACTCGACGCCCTCGTTGGGGTAGTAGCGCTTGTACTCGAACTTGTCCGTCACCCGGAGGTCGTCGTACTGGTCGGGCGAAATGCCGAGCTCCTCTTCGAGGCGCTGCTCGGTGGCGTCCTCCTGCGACTGCCCCTCGACCGGGTGAGAGGCGACCGTGCCGTCCCAGTGACCGTCCCACAAGCGCTTGTCGGGCGCGCGTTGGGCCAGCAGGATCCGGCCGTCCCGGTCGAAGACGAGGCAGGTGAACGCGCGGTGACGGATCCCGTCGCCCGTATGCGCGTCGAGCCGGTTCACCGTGCCCTGCGCGACGTCGTCGGGGTCGACGGCGATGACGTCCTGAAGCGCGTTCTCGTGGTCCGTGTCGCCCGTGTCGCCGGTCTCTGCCGCGCCGTCGCCGGCGGGGTCGCCCGACGCGGTCGCGTCTTCGGAACTCATGCGCGTTACGTCGCGGACCAGGGCTAATAAGGGTTCGATACGACGATCGGTCGGCCACGTCTGTCGCGGGGCCCGCGCGCGACTCCGCCGTCACGCCGATGAGCCGCCGGCGCTTCGACGCTCTTAACCGCGTCCCGGCGCTACTTCGCGCGGATGAGTAACCCGGCGCTCGACGTCGTCGAGTTCGTGTTGACGACGCACTTCTACACGCAGGACCGCGACCTCGACGAGAACGACCTGCCGCCCCGCTTCCGGCAGGTGTTCTGGTCGGCCGACGCCGCCGAGGACGCCCCCGGCGGCGTGGAGCGGCCGCTGAAGGCGACCGAGGAGACCACCCGTACCGCGACGGGGGTCGAACGGCCGTGGGAGGCGGTCTCCGACCTCCTCTTCACCCAACGCACGGAGTTCTCCGGCGAGATCTCGCTGACCCAGCCGGCGATGGGCTTGGAGTGGTACCGCGACCGCGCGGACGACGACCGGATCGCCGGGAACCCGACGATCGTCGCCGCGCTGGAGGCCGCGGACGACCTGACGGCTCCCGTGAGCCACGAGGAGGCCAGAGCCGACGTGCGACCCATTCAGGCCGACCGCGTCTGGATCGACGCGCTCCTCGGCGAGTACTTCGACGAGGACGAGGACGCGGAGATGCTCGATCTGGTCAACGTCCGCGCGCCCGAGGAGATCGAGACGACGCTGGCCGACCTCGTGTTGACCGGCGATCAGGAGGGCGAGATCCAGAAGATCGTCAAGGCGATCGAACACCGCGAGTACCTCGCGGAGATCGGTCTCCGCGAGATCGGGAAGCTGCTGTTCGTCGGCCCGCCGGGCACCGGGAAGACGACCGTGTCGCGCGCGCTCGCTCACGAGCTCGGGCTCCCGTTCGTCGAGGTCAAGCTCTCGATGATCACGAGCCAGTACCTCGGCGAGACGTCGAAGAACGTCGAGAAGAGCTTCGAGGTCGCCAAGCGGCTCTCGCCGTGCATCCTCTTCATCGACGAGTTCGACTCGGTGGCGAAGACCCGCCGCTCGGACGAACACGCGGCGCTGAAACGCGCGGTCAACACGCTGCTGAAGTCGATCGACGAGGTGTCTTTGGTCCGCGACGAGGTGCTCCTCATCGGCGCGACGAACCACCCGGACCAGCTCGACGCGGCCGCGTGGCGACGCTTCGACGAGATCGTCAACTTCCCCAAGCCGGACCGAGACATGCGCGCCGACATCCTCCGCGTGGTGACGAAGGAGATGAAGATCGCCGACTTCGACCCCGAGGAGGTCGCCGACCGGACGAGCGGACTCACCGGCTCTGACCTCCGCATGGTGCTCCGGGAGGCCGTCCTCGGCGCGCTCACGGAGGACCGGATGACGATCACGCAGGAGGACGTGATGGCGGCCGTCGAGGACTTCGAGGAGCGCGACAACCTGAAGAACATGGACATGATCGACGGCGAGGGGGCCGAGGTGCTCGGTGAGACGGGGGCGAACGACGCCCACGACCACGGCGACCACGATCACGATCATGGCGACGGTCACGAGGAGAGTTCGGCGGACCCGACTCGCGGTGCGGAGCCGCAGGGTCGAACGCAGGACTGAGGCGGACGGTCGAATTCACCGAGGCCGACTTTCGTATTTGGAGACGCCGTTGAAACTGTCCGCTCGGACGCGAGAACGAGTTAAGCGGCCGGTCGTTCAAGTGGGATTTATGAACTGCTGATCGACACGACTACCGGCGAAGGTCCAGCCGTTCGCTACGATATAGTCGCCACCGACGTTCCGACTGAGACCGCCGAAGCCCCAGCCGGGAGGCGGGCAGACGCTCGCTGTGCTCCTCGCTCAGTCGCTCGTTTCACTCGCTCCTTCGCTGCGGTGCTTACGTCCCCTCTGCCGGCCTCCCGGCTGCCCCTTCGAGTCCCGCCCCGCACAGCCTCACGCCTCCCCAGCCTCGTCGGTCGCCTCCGCTTCGCTTCGGCGACCGACTCCCTCGCGCGGTGCTGCTTCGCGGTCGCCGGTGGCGACCGCTCGCAGGCACGCGCCACCGCACCACTGATCATCATTTCTCACCCTGTACTGAGCGATTATCGCCGAACCCCGGCGACCGTGTAGCCGAATCCGCGGTCGACGATGCGGGGATCGAGGCCGACGGCGTCCATCGCGGCCGCGAGGTCGTCCGGAGTCAGGAACCGCGAGTCCATGCCGATCGCGTGTTCGCCGGCGACGAGGAGTCGCCCCAGCGGATGGTCGGGGTCGAACTCGCGGACGACGAGCGCGCCGCCGGGCGCGAGTACGCGGGCCGCCTCCGCGAGCGCGGCCTCGTGGTCCGGCAGGTGGTGGA
>NZ_CBVY010000003.1:338717-339362 GCF_000513435.1 Halorubrum sp. AJ67
CGACGAGGACGTGCTCGCGGCCGTCTCCTTCTCGCCCGACCGGACCGACCCCGACTGCTGCCGGCTCCGGTACGTCACGGTCCACGCCGCGCGGCGCGGCGAGGGGATCGGACCGCGGCTGATCGACGAGACTGTCACCGATCTGGCCGCCGACGGGTTTGACCGGGTGAAGATCGCCGTGAACAACCCGTTCGCCTACGAGGCGTGCCACAAGTGCGGCTTCGGATACACCGGCGAGCGGACCGGACTCGCCGAACTGGAACTGGCGCGGCCGGCCGCGACGCCCGCCCGCGTCGACCCCGAGCGATATCGCGACGGAATGGCGGCGTTCCGCGAGACGGACGCGGAACTGAGCCGCGCCGAGCGTCGGTTCGTCGCCGAGCGACTGGAACGCGGCCCGCCGGCGGTCGACGCGGATGGGACGGGAAGCGAGGATCCGCGCTAGTTGAGCGCCCAGATGGCGTAGTTGAGCGCGGTCGCGAAACAGACCCACGCGAGGTACGGGACGACGAGCGCCGCGGCCCGCCGGTCGACGCGATCGAAGGCGACTATCGTCGCGACGACCAAGGGAAGGAGGGCGACGAGGACGACGAGACCGAGGTCGGCGCGTTCGAGCCCCCAGAACACCGGCGACCACGCGACGTT
>NZ_CBVY010000003.1:340519-341927 GCF_000513435.1 Halorubrum sp. AJ67
CGCCGAGCAGCGCGTACAGGATCGGCCAGACGACGCCGAACGCCCAGCTCGGCGGGTAGAACGCCGGGAGTTCGAGCGACGCGAACCAGGCGCTCCGGGCGGTCGTGAACGGGACGCCGAGCGCGCCGATCAGGTTGACCCCGACCGCCGCGGCGGCGATGAGGAGGGTGTCGCGTCGGCCCGGGAGCCGGGAGGTCGCGGTCGTTGCCATGGCCGAAGTACGGCGGGCGTTGAAGTAAACCCCCACGCCGGGTCCGGTCTCAGATCGCGTCGTAGTCCTCGCGGAACGTCTCCAGCGTGGCCGCGAGCACGCCGATCACGATGGACCGACGAAGAGGCCGGTGAACCCGACCGAGTAGATGCCGCCGAACACGCCGAGCAGGATGATCGCGGGATTGAGATGCGCCTGCTGGTCGATGACGAGCGGGCGGGCGTAGTTGTCGACCATCGCGATCACCGCGACGCCGTAGACGGCGAGGAACACGCCGGCCGTCACCTGGTCGACGATCACGAGGTACGCGGCTGCCGGTCCCCACACGAAGAACGCGCCGATGAGCGGGAGCAGCGCCAGCACGGCCATCACGAACGTCCAGAACACCACGTTGGGGATCCCCGCAGCCCACAGCCCCAGCCCGGCGATGAAGGCCTGAAGCAGCGCGACGACGATGTGCCCGATGACGACGCCGCGCGTCATCACGTTGACGCGCTCGACGAGGTCGGCGGTGACGTCCGACGGCAGCGGGCTCGCCGCGCGGATCCACTTGACGAACGCCGGGCCGTCGATGAGCGCGTAGTAGACTAAAAACAGCGCGAGCGACAGCCCGACCGAGGCGCGGACCGCCGTCGTGAGGATACCGCTGAAGCCGCCGAACAGTGTTTGGGCGAGCTGCTGCCCGACGGTCTGGAGTATCTCACCGATCTCCGGGTTCTGCCCGGTCAGCGCCGCGATCTCGGCTTCGATCGCCGCCACGTCGATCGTCGTGTCGCCGGCGGCGATCGCGGTGAGATCGCGGACGAACACCCACGTGATGTACGCGAGCGGGAGGATCACGGCGACGATAGCAGAGAGGATGAGCGTCAGCGCCGAGAGCATCTCGCCGAACCGCTTCGAGACCCGCGTTTGGAGCCGGCGGGTCAGCCGCCGGTGGAACGGGTAGAGGACGAACGCGAGGATCGCCGAGGCGATCACGTACTCGATAAACGGGAGGATGACGAAGAGCGTCAGGAGCGCGACCGCGCCCATCAGAAGCAGGAGGAACGATTGCCCGCGGTTCATGGGCGTCTGTGTCTCCGGCGGGTTATAAACGTCACCGGGAGCGCCGGGTCGGTCTCGGACTCCGAGAGTCGGGAGAGGGGGGAAGGAGAGAGGAAAGGAGGGGAGGGAAACGGGCGGCGGTCGGTCGGGTCA